>NZ_JADYUH010000005.1 GCF_021531665.1 Prevotellamassilia timonensis | reverse complement strand
CACCGGAGCAAATCAAGCAGATGCTTCCTTATTATTACAAAAAATCTCACGGATAACCCGTGAGATTTTTTTGCCCGCATAGGACGGCTGATTTCGGATGGTTACGCATAGCCCAAGGCAAGGGTGTCCATCGTGAGGTGGAATCTGAAGGAAGCCGGCGGCAAACATCTGGTCTGACGAACAGAAACTTCATACAAGGCATATGCCCGTGGGTAAGGTTGCTATACAAACTAAAGCCCCATAGCTATTCGGAACGGGTGGTGTAAATGAAGCAGACATAAGATGGAAAGTTAATGCCCTTATCTGAGGAGGTCTCGCAGACGAGCCTTTTGGCAAGTAGTAACAACGAACTGCGAGAAGTCAGCAGAGGTCGTAGTACCTAAAGCACGTGTGCTTATGGGGAAGGACCGAATCGTGCAGTGCAATAGTAAATGACTGCTACCTGTAAGAGTCCTTTGTAGTCAGATGTTCGAAAGAAGCTCTCTAATCACACGATAGGACGGAATCCGACAATAGATTGGAAATGACGTTTCTCTACGGGATGGCTGAAAACAACTTGCCACACATCGTGAGATGAGAAAGCACGAAACCGCCGTATGCGGAACCGCTTGTACGGTGGTGTGGGAGGTCGGTAAATGCGAAAGTAGGAGGCAAATGCCTTTTATGATTAGCATTTACCTCCTACCCGATTTGTGCTTTTCTCTCGCGGATTTTCGCCGAGGTTTTCGCCGAGTTTTGAAAGGCTCGCAGATTTCGCAGATTTCGCAGATTTTTAATCGCTCGTAGATTTCGCAGATTTCGCAGATTTTAGGATGTTTTTTGAGGAAAATGAGGGCGCAGAGAGGTGTTTTTACTGCTTTTTCAAGGGAAATTCGCGAAAATGTAACTTTTCTGAGTTAAATTAACAACAATTACCCCCCCGTCTTTGGCTTTTAACATTTGAATCGTATTTTTGCAGCGCAAAACTATCAAGGAGTAAGAACAACTCATTAAATATTTAACTCAAACAAACTAAAAATGCGTAAAACACTTTTGCTCTTGACAATGCTCTTCTGCGTTGTTGGTGGGTTGTCTGTCTCTGCGCAGACAGAGACAGAGACAGTGACGCACTACAAGCCGGGAGTGCGCAAATCAACGTTCGCAGTTAATGATTTGGTGTTTATTTACAACACCAATCGGAATGGTGACCGTACCGGCTTCCTCAAGAAGAACGGGAATAGTCTTGAACTCGTGAAGGAAAAGCCGTATGCCGGTTCTTCCAACTTACATTATGACAAGGCTGCTGGTGCCTCCGTTTGGAAGATTGCCAGTGTGGAGACGGGTTTGAGCAATGACATTGTCAAACTCTCTATCAAGCCTGCCAGCGCAGACACTTATCTGAAGTTTGATGGTACTTCAAACAATGCAGACGTTCAGTATCTTTATTTGCAGAATTGGTCAGGGAACACATTTACTAAAGAAGCACAAAACCATGAAAACATCAGTGGTGAATCTGTAGCTTACACTGAGATTACTTCCTCAGACAATGTTTGGGTCGTAGGTAACAGCGCCACTCCGACTTCGTATTGGAATGGCGAAGTGAGTAGGTTCGTCACTTATTCAAAAGGTCATGGCTACGCTTTCTACACCGCGGAAGATGCTTCCAGGGAATATCAGGCATTGCTTAATGAAGCAAAAGTTGATTTTAACGCTGCTTATACTACTGGCCACAACTACTACAGTGAGATCAAACCTGTGACGTTAAGTGATGCTGCCCCTGTGACACTCACTGCCGATGGCAATCTTTTCTGTAATGCAGAACAGACCAAAACGGGTACTGATGACTCTGGTATGACGCTTTCCAACCTTGTGGACAACAGAGACAACACTTCTTTCCACTCTTCTTGGCAAGATAATGTAGCCGCTGCTCCCAGCACCTGGCACTATTTGCAAGTGAACTTAGCGGAAGCGACCAGTTTTATAGACTTCACCTATCGTACTCGTCACGATAAGGGTCCATACCCCACCATCATTGAAATTCAATGTAGTTCCGACAATGTGAACTATGTGAGCGTTGCCACCTTCACCAAGGATGCAGATGGTTTGCCTCAGGCAAATGCAACATCTTTCTCTTCTCGTGTCCTCGTTTTACCCTTTGCTTCTAAATATATCCGTTACGTGGTGAAAGGTAATTCCTCTGGTGGTACATTCAACGGTTACCCCTACTTCGCTCTTTCTGCATTTGGTCTTAATACGTACACCATTTCTAATACAAGTGCCTCCACAGATCCCTACGACTATGAGTTCAATTCTGCCTATTACAATTTGTTGGCAACTGCAGCAACAATTAACGAAGCGGATAATTCCACCCTTTTATTGAGTGATGTGACTCCCATCACTGAACAGTTAACAGCGCTGAACAACAAATACGGCGTATATGCTTCCACCAAGGATCTTGACTTCATCACAGTGGATCCCGCTTCTCCCAAGTATTTTGCCATCAAGTCCGGTCGTACAAGTCAGAACGTAGGTGACTATTGGATGTGGACACTCAAGAGTTGTGAGGGTGGCAAGATTAAGATTGAGAGTATGGCAGATGCAACTGCTGTCAGCAACAATGTCTTCACTTATTGGTCTATGGTGAGAGATGAAGCTACCGGCTTTCTCAAGCTTATCCCTTACATTGAACCTTCTCTGCCGATGGGTTACACCACGGTGGGAGATGGTGAAAACAAGTTGACCAATATCAGCACTACTTCCGGCTATGTCAGCAACCTTTATGAGTATGTGCCTTCAGGCAATACCGATTATCCTTACGCTCTGAAACCTGCCGGTGGTAGCACTTATGTGTCCAATCATACTGGTACAGATTCATACATGGGCTTTTATAATGTCCTTGATGACGCAGGAACTTACTTTGCCGTAGTTTCTCAAAACCCGATTACACACATAGAGAATCTTCGCACGCTCAACACCGCCTTGAAAAACTCCGGCATTGGGGCTTTGAAAGAAAGCAATTTTGGAACCGGTTTGAACCAAGTGCAACAGAGTTGCAAGTCAGGTTATGATGACTTCTTCAGTGCAGTGAATTCTCCCCTCGCCACACAGGCTCTCACTGAACTCACTGATGACCAACTCACCACACTCACTACACGCATCTCCAACAACCCTCCTACTCTTGAAATGAACCAGCCTGCCACCGGCAAGTTCTATCGTTTCAAGAGTGTGAAACACAGCGATAAACGTTTGCGCTCTGACAAATCCGGTAATACATTAAAGTGTGGTGATGTCAATGACAATGGTCGTGAGTCCATCTTCTATTTGACTGCTGACAACAAGCTTGTGGCATACGTGGAAGGACAATACATTGGCTGGAATAAAGATGCTTTGGCAGATGTGGGTCATGCAGGTTATGTAACTGCTTTCAGATGTGGTATTGACTACGCTTCTTATACCATCGCCACGGTGGATGGTGATAATAAGCGTGCTATCTATTGTAACGGCACAACATGGGATCGTGGCAATTTGGCCGATAATGCCCACACCGACTCCGGTTATGACTGGGTGATTGAAGAGGTTTCTTGGTTGCCCGTGGGTGTCAGCACGGCTGCCGGATTTGGAACGCTCTATAGCCCTGTGGCTCTCGGACAAACTAATGGCGTGGATACTCGTCGCATTCAAGCCTACACCGGGGCTGTGGCTGACGGTGTGCTGAAACTCACTCCCATTGAAGGCACTATTCCGCAGAACACGCCCGTCATCTTCCAATATTTGACCGGTGAAGAAAACGGCAAGGTGTTCCTCCAGGTGATGGGTGATGTGGCAGACGCTGATTATGCCAACAACGGCACGGAAGGTTATCTCGCCGGACAGTTCGTCACCACCGCCAAGGGTGCTAACGCCAGCATCTACACGCTGCAGAACGGTTCCAAAGGCATCGGCATCTATAAGTACAGTGGTGCAAACATCCAAGGTTTCCGCGCTTATCTTCCCTACACTGCTCCCGCCGGGGCTAATGCGCTCCGCATAGTCTTCGACGATGTTACCACCGGCATCGAGGGCATCGAGGTGAACGACGGTGGCAAGACTGCCATCTATGACCTCAGCGGTCGCCGCGTGAGCCGCATGACCAAGGGACTCTACATCGTGAACGGAAAGAAAGTGTTCATAAAGTAAACAGATTAATCACCTCAAAACTTTTGACTATATGAAAAAGACTTATATCAAACCCTCTTTGGAGGTGGTTGAACTCATGGGTTCCAACGAGGTTCTCACTCGCACTTCTCTCGGTATCTATTCAGACGATGCAGATGCAGGCGATGAGTTCCTCTCCAACAAGCGGGACAATCAAGAACAGAAGCCTTCTTCCGGCAGTTGGAATTCTTCCCTTTGGGGAAACATGGAATGACAAGATGACGGTGCGACACTCCGGCGCACAGGTTTCCGTGTCGCAGAGGTGACGCACCGTCTCAAACGCGCTTGCTGAAACTTCATGTTCAGCGGGTATCAATATTATTTGTAATTTTTTGTGAGCCGCCCGAAGTGATTCGCGCGGCTCATTTTGATTTGCTACTCGTGCCCTTAGGCAGATTCTGTGGCGCGTTTGGTGATGTCTTGGATGATGAGCCCTCCGAGCGTGAAGCCGAAGATGGCAGTGATGTGAATGAGGCTTCCGTTGACGAGGGATTTGATGGATTTGTCCTCGTTGGGATTTTCCTCACCGCGGTTCTGCAGTAGTTCGTCGCTGAAGACGCAGAGGAATTTTCGGGCGGGGAAGTTTTTTTCTTTTTTGAATCGACGACGCAGCGCAGCGGCAAGCGGACAGCCCTTCACCTTCCAGAACTCGGCGACGGCGATGCGCGTCGGGTCCAGTTTCAGTGCGGCACCCATGGAGGAGAAGAGACGTGCCGTGGAGCGGGTGGCGTTGCGAATCAAAAGTGCCTTGTCTGCCAACGAGTCGATGGCATCAACGACGTAGTCAAAGTCATTGAGATTATAGGTCTCCGCCGTCTCTGCGTCATAGCGCCCGTGAATGGCACGCACGTCTGCTTCCGGGTTGATGGTCAGCAGATGTTTGCGCAGAGCATCCACTTTGACCTCTCCAACGGTCAGGGTGGTTGCCATGAGTTGGCGGTTGATGTTGCTCGGTTGCACTTTGTCAGCATCGACGATGGTGAGGTGCGTGATGCCGGTGCGCACGAGTGCCTCGGCACACCAACTTCCCACTCCTCCCACTCCGAAGAGAATCACTTTCTTTTGGGAGAGCAGGGTAGTGGCGTCATCGCCCAACAAGCGGTTTACACGGGAAAAGATATCAGTTTTCAAGGTTTTGAGGGGGGGAAAGACAAAGAGTCAAAGAGACAAAGAGACAAAGAGACGAAGAGTCAAAGAGACGAAGCGTCAAAGAGACAAAGAGACAAAGGGACAAAGAGACAAAGAGTTGAAGAGACAAAGAGACGAAGGGACAAAGAGTCGAAGAGACAAAGAGACGAAGAGACAAAGGGACAAAGAGTCGAAGAGACAAAGAGACAAAGAGACAAAGAGTTGAAGAGACAAAGGGACAAAGAGTCTAAGAGTCAAAGAGACAAAGAGTTGAAGAGACAAAGGGGGGAAGAGTCGAAGAGACAAAGAGACAAAGAGTTGAAGAGACAAAGGGGGGAAGAGTCGAAGAGACAAAGAGACGAAGGGGAAGGGACAGGGAACAGCGTGGGATTTTGAGTTTCCGCGTCGCTTACGCGACGTGAACGGTGGTAGAAAAACTCCGCCGAAGGCGGTCGCTGTTTCTTGAAGCGTGGCACACGCTTCAAGAAGAGAGGAGGGGGGGATGCAAGCATGCTGGGGAGCGCCTCGCGGCAAGGCGGTGTGTCATAATAGCCAATCTGCTTCGTTGCTATCGGATTCGGGCTTGGTCATATACTTCAAACTCCGCCGAAGGCGGTCGCTGTTTCTTGAAGCGTGGCACACGCTTCAAGAAGAGAGAAGGGCGGATGCAAGCACGCCGGGGAGCGCCTCGCGGCAAGGGGCGTGGCTCACGCCCCGACGAGCGAAAGCCACCGCGCCACCGAGTCACCGCCCCGACGAGCCGACGAGCGAAGGGTCACGCTTTGTGCAGTGCTTCAGCCAGGGCGGTCATGGAAGGGAAGAGCAGGTCAGCGCCGGATTGGAGTAGAACGCTTTCCGGCAGCGGTCCCGTGTTCACCGCGATGGTGAAGATGCCTGCGGCGACGGCGGCTTGTACGCCCAGCGGTGCGTTCTCCACCACGATTGCCTCCCACGGTTTCAGTCCCGTGCGTTCCAGTCCCAGGAGGTAAGGTTCCGGGTTCGGTTTCCCGTGTCGCACGTCTTTGCTTGAGACAATCAGTTCCGGGCGAAAGATGCCCGGGTAGTTATCCTCCAGGCGTTGCAGCAGCGATTGCTGTCCGCTTCCCGTCACCACTGCGATGGTCAGTCCCAGATTCTTCACCTCCTTCAGCACCTCCGCTGCCCCCTCCATTTTGGGCGCTTCGGGGCAAGCGTTGAAGAGGCGGCATTTCGCTTCATAGATTTGTTCCATCTCCTCCGCTGTGGCGGGTCGTTTCCAATATCTCTGTGCGAGAATCTGAATGGTCGCCTCGCCGGTTCGTCCCTCGTGCATATAAGCCTCCTCCGGCGTCATGTTCAGTCCGAAGTTCGTGCAAACCTTCGCCCAGGAAGAAGCGTGGTTCGGCATGGAGTCGAAGAGCACGCCGTCCATGTCGAAGAGCACCGCTTTCGGCGTGAGGGCAGGATAGTTGTGTCGTTCAAGGAAGCGCTTGAGAGCGGCGGTTCCGTTGTGAGAAGACAAGAGAGGGAAAGCCACCTTCCCCTCTCTTTCCATTGATTCATTGTGGTTCATGTCGGACACGAAGTAAGTGTCAGTTTTTAGATACGTGCTTTGATGGCAGCCGTTTCGTTTTCGTAGCCCGGTTTGCCGAGCAGCGCGAACAT
Source organism: Prevotellamassilia timonensis (assembly GCF_021531665.1). Classification (GTDB taxonomy): domain Bacteria; phylum Bacteroidota; class Bacteroidia; order Bacteroidales; family Bacteroidaceae; genus Alloprevotella. Next base: position 69,073 of record NZ_JADYUH010000005.1, on the reverse strand, counting down.
ATTCTTTTTGTAAGCCTCGACGCCCGGTTGGTTGAACGGGTTCACTTCCAGGAGCAGACCGCTGATTCCGCAGCCACGTTCGAAGAAGTAGATGAGTTGTCCGATGGTGTATTCGTCCAGTTTTTCCATCACGATGCGGAGGTTGGGCACTCCACCGTCCACGTGAGCCAGGCGTGTGCCGAGTTCCGCCATTTTGTTCACCTCATCGACGTGTTTACCTTCGAGGAAGTTCAGTCCGTCGAGGTTTTCTTCATCGTGGGGGAAGAGCACGTTCGCATTCGGGTTTTCGACCGAAATCACGGTTTCAAAGACGGTGCGTTCGCCCTCCTGAATCCATTGTCCCATGGAGTGGAGGTCGGTGGTGAGGTCCACGGCAGCGGGGAAGATTCCCTTTCCGTCCTTTCCTTCGCTCTCGCCGTAGAGTTGTTTCCACCATTCGTTCATGAAGTGGAGTTTGGGCTGATAGTTGGCGAGGATTTCGATTTTCTTTCCAGCCTGATAGAGAGCAAATCTTGTGGCTGCATACTGTTCTGCCGGGTTCTCGTTGAACGGTACGGAGGGAGCGCAGGCACGTTCCATGTCGGCGGCACCCTTGACCAGGGCTTCGATGTCAAAACCTGCGCAGGCGATGGGGAGTAGTCCGACCGGTGTCAGCACGCTGAATCGTCCGCCCACGTTGTCGGGAATGATGAAACTCTTGTAGCCTTCTTTGTCCGCAGTGGTGCGTGCTGCGCCTTTTTTGGCGTCAGTGATGGCGACGATGACCTTGCGTGCGGTTTCGATGCCGCGCTGTTCCTCGCACTGTTTGCGGAGGAGTCGGAAGGCGAGTGCCGTTTCGGTGGTCGTTCCGCTCTTGGAGATATTGATGACGCCGAATTTGCGGTTTTTCAGGAAGAGGGTGAGTTCGCTGAGATAGTCTTCGCTGATGTTGTTTCCGGCGAAGAGGATGACGGGATTCTTACCGTCGTTGATGAGCCATTGGAAACTGTTGCTGAGCGCTTCGATGATGGCGCGTGCGCCGAGGTAACTACCGCCGATGCCAGCCACGACAATTGTGTCGCAGTTTTCGCGAAGCACGTTAGCCGTTTCTTTGATGTCGGCGAGCAGTTCGGGAGAAGTTTCAGAGGCGAGGTGCATCCAACCGAGGAAATCGTTGCCCGGGCAGGTGCCTTCTTCCAGCGCCTTTTGAGCCGCTTTCACGCGCGGTTCGAGGGATGCGATGGTGTTTTCAGAGAGAAAGGAGACAGCCTTGCTGCTGTCGATTTGAATATTACTCATGATGATGAAAGTGTTTAGGAGTGTTCTATGATTTATGGAATAAGGAGTGTTCAAAAGGAGGTGATCAACCCAATTTATGGAACACTCCTTTAGTTTTTGTATTGTCCGGAAGGGAAGGCGTGGGGCGAACGTTCTGTGGAGGAGAAAATCCTCTCGTTCGGAGCAGCCCCTTTGATTTTCAAGGTGCAAAGTTAGTGCTTGCCTCCGAAAGGAGCGACATTGTTTCCTCACTTTTCCTCTTTTGAGTCCATTTTTGGAGTTCATTGGGGAATCCTGCGCACCGACTTGTCACTCCTGCGCGCCGATTTGTCACTCCTGCGTGCGCACTTCGTCACTCCTGCGCGCCGATTTGTCACTTACCGCCCGAGGGACGGCATGTTTACCGCCCGAGGGACGGCATGTTTACCGCCCGAGGGACGGCATGTTTACCGCCCGACGGGCGGTAAGTAACGCGCCCTAAGGAAAAAGTGAGAAAGCCTCAGGGAAAAGTCACTTGACGGCGTGGGCAGTCGTTTGACAGTCGCGATGCTTACGCACCGCGCACGGAGGTTTCTTGACGGCGTGGGCAGTCGTTTGACTGTCGCGGCGCTTACGCACCGCGCACGGGGGGGCTAACGGCGTTTGGCAGTCATTTGACTGTCGCGATGCTTACGCACCGCGCACGGAGGTTTCTTGACGGCGTGGGCAGTCATTGGGCAATCGGCGTCAAGCGTTGTCGCGTTTGCTTGTTTTTTCGTCATTCACTACCTTTGCGGCATGAAGACTGTGGAAAAATTCGTGTGCGGCAAGTCGCCCGATGCGTCGCTCTGTGAAGACGGCGTGGTCGTCACGGACGCGTTTGCGGCGGTTGTCGATGGGAGTACGTCCAAGGTGGCAGGCAGACACGCCGGGCGTCTCGCCATGCAGACCGTGGTTCGCGCTTTGGAGACAGTGCCCGCATCTGCCACGCTGTCCGAGACCCTGACCCTGCTCACTCGCGAACTTGCATCCGTCAGCGATCCCCGCGGGCGGAGCGATGCAGCCTTCCGCCCCACCTGTTCCGCCGTCATCTTCTCCCGAAGTCGCAGGGAGGTGTGGCTCGTCGGCGACTGTCAGTGTCGTTTCGGCGGTAAGACCCACCGTGTCGCGAAAGCGGTTGATGAGGTGCTGACCGAGATTCGCTGCTGCGTGCTTTCCCATCTCTTGGCGCAGGGTCACAGTGCGGAGTCACTGCTCCGGCGCGACCTCGGGCGCGAGGCGATTGCAGACTTTCTGCATTTGCAGACCAACTTTCAGAACGTCACCGCCGCCTTCAATCCCTTCCGCTATGTCGTTCTCGACGGAACACCCGTTACTCCCTCCGCCGTCACCGTGTTGCGTGTGCCCGCTGAAGAGCACAGTCTCGTGCTCGCTTCCGACGGCTATCCCGAACTCTTTGACAGTCTCGCGCTAACGGAGCAGCACCTGCAGGAACTCCTACGCATCGACCCGCTCTGCATCACCTCCAATCCTGCCACCAAAGGTTTGCGTCCCGGCAATCTTTCCTTTGACGACCGCGCTTTCCTCCGACTCGAGATTTGAAGTCCGAGTGCTCATTGGTTTTTTCCCTAATATAATAAAGATTGCTTCTCCTATTTCTTCCCATGAAAGTCACGATTCTTCAGACCGCTTTGCGCCCCGGACGTGTGGGCGACATGTTGCGCGCTGCCGACCGTTTGGTGGCGTCCGCTCCTCCTTCCTCGCTATATGTTCTTCCCGAGATGTGGGTCACCGGCTTCACCACTTCGCCGACCGCCGCGACCGCCGCTGCCGGTGGCGAGGCATTGGAGTGGATGCGCGAAACGGCGCGTCGCACATCTGCCGCCGTCGCCGGTTCTCTTGCCGTGGCAGACGACGAGGTGGCAGGGAAATGGCGCAACCGTTTGTTCTTCGTGCGCCCCGACGGACACGAGGAAGTATATGACAAACAACACCTTTTCGCCTACGGCGGCGAAGACCGCAGTTTCCTGCCCGGCGCGGTGCCGGTGACGGTGGAGTGGGAGGGAAGGCGCATTCGTTTGCAGACCTGTTTCGACCTGCGCTTCCCCGAGACGGCACGTAATTCCCTCGCCGCGCCCTACGATTTGCTCCTCTACGTGGCAGGATGGCCCTCCTCCCGTCAGCGCGTCTGGCATGCCCTTCTGGCGGCGCGTGCCTTGGAGAATCAGGTCTTTTGTGTCGGCGTGAACTGTGCGGGATGGAGTGCTGACGAGGCGGATGCACCGCGGAGTGAGTTCTATCGCGGCGGCTCTTCGGTCATCAGTCCCTACGGTGATGTGCTCGCGAAACTCGACGCTGCCGAGCAGACCTTCACCTTCTCCCCCGACTTCGCACGGATGGAGCACCTAAGGACGAAGTTCCCCGTGTTGGAGTAGGCGGTCAAATCTCGTTGTCGGGATGGAGGTAGAAATCGCGGCAGAGGCGGTCGTACGCCACGGAGCGTTTGCCGTCGGCGCGCAGCAACTCCAGCGTCTCCGTTTGACAGGTGGCTTTCAGCGGTGAAAATTGAAGCAAGACCCGCTTCGGTTGTTTGCCGAGCCGCGTCACCACCTCCGTGCGCCGCACTGCCCAAAGTCCGTGAACAGCCGCCAGAGTGGTGAAACGCTCCGCCGCTGCCGCGGGCAAGATGACACAGAAACGCGGGGCGACAGTTCCCTCCGCACAGTCCGGCGAAGCGGGAGGGGCGAGCAGGCGCGAGACCGCACGAAGCAGTGCTTCGAAAGTCAGACCTCCGCCGGCGGTGTGGCGTGCGGCGGCTCGTGAGGTGAGAGGCGGGAGCAGGTCTTCCTCGTGGTAGGGCGGATTCGACAAGATGCAGTCGAAACGCCCTGTTTTCTTTGTCCTTTCTTCTTCCTTGAACATCGGTTCAGATTCAGACTGTGTTTTCGTGGCATCGTCCGCCTCCGCCGCCAGTTTCAAGATGTCGGCACAGACGATGTCCACCCTTTCGGCGAAGGGGGAGCGGCGGGCGTTGTCTGCTGCGTCCGCTGCGGCAGCCTCGTCCAGTTCGACGCCTGTGACGACGGCGTGCGGTGCGCGTTGTGCCGCCATCAGCGTCACCACGCCGCTTCCGCAGCCCACGTCCAGAATCCGTTGAGAGTCTTCCACGTCTGCCCAGGCTCCGAGCAGAACGGCGTCCGTTCCGACCTTCATGGCGCAGTGGCGGTCGTCAATTTCAAATTGTTGAAAAGAGAACATGGAGGTGTTTGTATGGTTGAATCGTTGTTAGCATGCGAGAACCGTTTCCCTCGCCCCACCGCCGGCTGCGAGCGCCGAGACGGCGTTTGCGATTATCAAATCGCCGGGATGGGTCGCCGAGACGGCGGTCGGCAAGGAGGATTCCCGCGGCAAAATTACAGCCATTCTTTCAGATTTTCAGTATTCCCTTCCCGTTCTCCGTTTTTTCGGCATGTTTTTTGCTTCCTTTCTTCGTGAACGTCCTTTGAGCGGAAAATGTCGCAAAAACGTTGTTTTGAGGCAATTTTGTTTCCGTTTTTCACGTTTGTCGCCCTCGCAGCGCCTCTTCTCCGCCATTTCCTCGTTGCGAGTGCGAAGAACTCAGAGATTATTTCGTAATTTTGCAACCCGTGTCCGACTGTGCCTTAGGTATGTCGGTTCGTGGATGCCTCCCGCCTTTTCGATGCCGGCAGATGTGTCCGGCTCGCAGTTTAGAGGAAGCACACCACGTCATTTTTCCTTATGCCCATGTTATTCAAAGACGACAATATGCAGAACGGTTTCTCCCTCATCGCAGACTTTGAGGGCGACATGCACGCTTTGTTACAGACTCCCGCCTCCGGTTCCCTTCCCGCACTGATTTTGCGAAACATGATGCTCTTCCCGGGCGTCGTTGGTTCCGTCACTGTCGGTAGAGAGATGAGCCGCAAGGCAGTGGACTATGCCACAAAGAAAAACGATTTCATCGCCATTTTTTCTCAGAAAGACCCGACGGTCGAAGAGCCCGAGGCGTCAGACCTCTATGAAGAAGGTGTCTTGGCGCGTGTCATGCGCACCATTGACCTGCCCACCGGGCATTCCGCGGCGATTCTGCAAAGTTATGGTCCCTTGCGACTGCTCAAGGTGAAGCGCCGCTCCCCCCTGATGCGTGTCGAAGTCGAACCCCTCGAGGAAGTGACCTATGAAAACACCGACAAAGAGTTCGCTGCCCTGGTCGATGGATGTCGTGACAGCGTCATCCGCTACCTCAAACTCATTGAAGGCACTCGCACCGAAGACACCGGCTTTGCCATCAGAAACATCTCGCATCCCGTTTTCCTCATCAACTTCGTTTGCACCAACATTCCGTTGGACAGTGCAGATAAATATGAACTGCTCAAGGAACACGACTTGAAAAAGCGTGCTTACAAACTCCTCCAGGTGCTCAACCGAGAGTGTCAGTTTGCGCAACTCAAACAGCAGATTCAGGAGCAGACTCGCGAAGAACTCGACCAGCAGCAGAAAGAATATTTCCTTCAGCAACAGATAAAGAACATCCAAAATGAGTTGGGTGAAGAAGGAAATGCCGACGTTGCTGAGTTGGAAAAGAAGGCTGCCGAACTCGTCTTCCCCGAGAAGGTCGAAGCCGCCTTCAGACGCGAACTCCAAAAACTCTCGCGCATCAATCAGCAGAGTCCCGACTATAACGTCCAACTCGGCTATCTCCAAACCGTCGTCTCCCTTCCCTGGGGAAAGACCACGCGCGACAATCTCAGCATCAGCCGCGCTCAGCGCATCTTGAATCACGACCACTACGGCATGGAGAAAGTCAAAGAACGCATCTTGGAATATTTGGCTTCCTTGAGTTACATGAGACGCGGCAAGGCCCCCATCCTCTGCCTCTACGGCCCTCCCGGAGTCGGCAAAACGTCGCTCGGAAAGAGCATCGCCGAGGCGCTCGGAAGAAAATATGTCCGCATCTCTCTCGGCGGCGTTCACGATGAGGCGGAAATCCGCGGTCATCGTCGGACCTACGTTGGCGCCATGCCCGGTCGCATCATCAAAGGCATCATGAAGGCAGAGTCCGCCAACCCCCTGTTCGTGCTGGACGAAATCGATAAAGTCTCTGAAAACAACTACAACGGCGACCCCTACAGCGCACTGCTCGAAGTCCTCGACCCTGAGCAAAACAATGCCTTCCACGACAACTATCTCGACCTCGACTTCGACCTCTCCCAGGTGTTCTTCATCGCCACCGCCAACACGCTGCAAACCATACCCGCCCCGCTGCGCGACCGAATGGAAATCGTGGAACTGGAAGGCTATCTCGCAGAAGAGAAAAAGGAAATCGCACGGCGCCACCTCGTGCCCAAAGAACAGAAACTCTTTGACTTCGGTACGGGACGTAAGGTCAAGTTTACGCCCGACGGACTGGAGTTTCTCATTGAAAAATATACGCGTGAAAGCGGGGTGCGCCAACTCGAGAAACAAATCGAAAGACTCTTCCGCAAGGTCGCTTATAACGCCTCCGTCAACCTCGCAGAATTCACCCTCAACTGCGGTTGCACGCTCAAACCGGAAAACATTCAGAAGTTCCTCGGCAAACCCATCTACAGCAGAGACCAATATCAAGGCAATGACTACGCCGGCGTCGTCACGGGTCTCGCCTGGACCTCCGTCGGCGGTGAGATTCTCTTCATCGAGACCAGTCTCAGCCCCTCGAAAGGCGGCAAGTTGACCGTGACGGGAAATCTCGGCGATGTCATGAAAGAGAGTGCCATGCTGGCGTTGGAATATGTCAAATCCCACTCCGAGGCACTTCAAATCGACAGCCGCGTCTTTGACCACTGGAGCGTGCACATCCATGTTCCTGAAGGAGCGACGCCCAAAGACGGTCCCTCGGCAGGCATCACCATTGCCACCTCCATCGCCTCCGCCCTGACAGGGCGCAGAGTCAGAGACCGCGTCGCCATGACCGGAGAAATCACACTCCGCGGAAAGGTGCTCCCCGTCGGAGGCATCAAGGAGAAAATCCTCGCTGCCAAACGCGCCGGCATCACCGACATCGTCCTTTCTGAAGAAAACAGAAAAGACATCGAAGAAATCAATGAACGCTATCTCCAAGGCGTCAACTTCCACTTCGTCGAGAACGTGATGGACGTCCTTGCCTTCGCCCTGCTCGAAGAAAAAGCACCCTTCTCCTTCAAACTCACCATCCCCGAAGAAGAGAAGGAAGAATCCAACGCATAGATTCCGAAAATGACCTATCAGTTGCAACACACAGAGAAAGACGGACGCGCTCGCGCCGGACTGCTCACGACAGATCACGGCGTGATTCACACGCCCATCTTCATGCCCGTCGGTACCGTCGGCAGCGTGAAGGGCATTCACCTTCGCGAACTCATTGACGACTTGCAAGCGGAAATCATTCTCGGAAACACCTATCACCTCTATCTCCGCCCCGGCACGCAGGTCTTGGAGCGCGTCGGCGGACTCCATCGCTTCAACGGCTTCTCCCGCCCGATGCTGACCGACAGCGGCGGCTTTCAGGTCTTCTCCCTCTCCGGCATCCGCAAACTCACCGAAGAAGGCTGCGAGTTCCGCAGTCACATTGACGGCAGCAAACATTTCTTCTCCCCCGAACGGGTCATTGACATCGAACGCTCCATCGGCGCCGACATCATGATGGCGTTCGACGAATGCCCTCCCGGGACGGCGGACAAGACCTACGCTCGCAAGAGCCTCGACCTGACCCACGGCTGGATGAAACGCTGTTGGAAACGCTACACGGAGACGGAACCCAAGTATGGCTACCACCAGGCACTCTTCCCCATTGTGCAAGGCTGCGTCTATGCCGACCTGCGGAGGGAGAGTGCTTGTTTCATGCGTGACTTCGATGCGGAGGGCTATGCCATTGGCGGACTTGCTGTTGGCGAACCCGCCGAGCAGATGTACGAAATGATTGACGTCGTCAACGAGATACTTCCCACCGACCGTCCACGCTATCTCATGGGCGTTGGCACGCCGGTGAACATCCTTGAAGCCATAGAGCGCGGCGTTGATATGTTTGACTGCGTCATGCCGACACGCAACGGTCGCAACGCCTGTCTCTTCACCTCAGAGGGCGTTGTGAATATGCGCAACGCCAAGTGGGCGGACTGCGACGACCCCGTCGATGCCGCCGGACTCTGTTTCGTTGATTTACACTACTCCCGCGCCTATCTCCACCATCTCTTCAAAGCTAAGGAACTGCTCGCCATGCAAATCGCGAGTCTCCACAACCTCGCCTTCTACCTGTGGTTGGTGCGCGAGGCGCGCCGCCGCATCCTCGCCGATGAGTTCACACCGTGGAAAAAAGAAATGGTGGAGAAACTCATGCGAAAACTGTAGAGTCAAAGAGTCAAAGAGTCAAAGAGACTAAGAGTCAAAGAGACTAAGAGACTAAGGGTCAAAGAGACTAAGGGTCAAAGAGACTAAGAGTCAAAGAGTCAAAGAGACAAAGAGTCAAAGAGACTAAGAGTCAAAGAGACTAAGAGACTAAGGGTCAAAGAGACTAAGAGTCAAAGAGACTAAGGGTCAAAGAGTCAAAGAGTCGGTGCCGCTCAACTCCAACCCTTGAAACTCTCAGAATATAATTTTTGAACCGCGCCCCAGGCGCTTCCTTCATCAGAATCATGTCAATTCCTTCTCTTCTTCAAACGTTTCGTCGCTTGGCTGTCCGGTCCGGCAAGTCGCTGTGGCACTTTCTCAAGTCCCTTTCCGAGAAAGTCGGGCTGACGGGAGGAAAACCTGTGATTGGAAGGATTGACCGATACATTATCTACAAGTTCCTCAGCACCTACATCTTCCTCATCACCATCATCGTCGTGATTGCCGTCATCTTCGACTACAACGAGAAAATCGACAAACTCACCGTCAGTCACGCGCCGATGCAGAAGATTATCTTCGACTACTACGTCAATTTCATTCCCTACTTCGCCAACCTCTTCAGCCCCCTCTTCGTTTTCATCGCCGTCATTTTCTTTACTTCCAAACTCGCCGACAACAGCGAGATAATTGCGATGAAATCCACGGGCATGAGTTTCCGACGCCTGCTCCGCCCCTACATGGTCAGCGCGGGCATCATCGCCCTCGCCACCTTCATCCTTGGCGCCTACGTCATTCCCCAGAGCAACGTCTCACGCGTCAACTTCGAGAACCGCTACATCAGAAAACGAGGAGAAATCACTTCCGTCGATAATGTCCAGATGCAGGTAGATACGGGCGTCGTGGCATATATCACCCACTTCGACAACATCACGAAGAGCGGCTACGGCTTCTCGCTCGACAAGTTCGAGAACAAGAAACTCGTGTCCCACCTGACGGCGCAGCGCATTGAATATGACACCCTCTCCGAGCGCCGCTTCTCCTGGACGCTCCGAGACTATCACATCCGAACGCTGCAGGGAATGCGCGAGAAACTCGAGAGTGGAAACCGACTCGACACCATGCTGCTCATGGAACCCAAGGACCTCTTCTACGTCCGCAATCAACAAGAAACCATGACCGTCCCCCAACTCAAAGAGTTCATCGGACGACAAAAACTCCGTGGAGCAGCCGGCGTCAGTACGTTTGAAGTGGAATACCACAAACGCTTCGCCACTCCCTTCGCTGCCTTCATCCTCACCCTCATCGGCGTGAGTCTCTCCTGTGAAAAACGCAAGGGCGGCATGGGTGCCAGCATTGGCGTCGGCATCGCTCTGAGTTTCGCCTATATCCTCTTCCAAACCATCTCTGCCACCTTCGCCATCAACGCCGGCTGGCCCGTCATGATTTCGGTTTGGATTCCCAACATCATTTTTGCCATCATTGCTTTCGTGCTCTTCCGACGCACGCCGCAGTGAGGCACGCTTGTTTCACTTTTCCATGACAAATCCTGAAGAACCCACGACGGACGCAACCAAAGTGACGGACGCACCCAACGTGTCATCGTCCGCAGAAGAAAAAGACGGCAACACCGTCTTTTTTGAAGACCTGGACCTTTCCGACGACGTGCTTGACGCACTCTACGACATGCGCTTTGAAAAGTGCACGCCTGTTCAAGCCCGTTGCATTCCTCCCATTCTTGAAGGACGCGACGTCCTCGGCGTCGCACAGACCGGTACGGGCAAGACGGCGGCATATCTTCTCCCGCTCCTTACCCTCCTGGCTCGCGAACCGCATCCCGAGGACGCCGTGAACTGTCTCGTCGTCGCTCCGACCCGAGAACTCGCCCGACAAATCGACCAGGCGCTGCAAGGCTTCTCCTACTACGCCGGCATACGCTCCGTCGCCGTCTATGGCGGCAACGATGGCATCCGTTACGAACAGGAGCGTCGCTCCTTCTCCGCAGGTGCGGACATTGTGCTCGCCACGCCCGGGCGTCTCATCACCCACCTCCAACTCGGCAACCTTGACCTCAGCCGCACCACCCACCTCGTGTTGGACGAAGCAGACCGCATGTTGGACATGGGCTTCGCCGAGGACATCATGACCATCGTCAAGCAGATGCCGAAGGAACGACAGACCGTGCTCTTCTCCGCCACCATGCCGCCGCGCATCGCGGAACTGGCTCGCACCGTCATGCGCAACCCCGTCGAAGTAGAAATTGCCGTTTCCAAGCCTGCCGACAACATCAGCCAGTGCGTCTATGTCTGCGCGGAGGCTCACAAACCTCTCGTTCTGAAAAAAGTGTTCGAGGAACATCCACCCCGCCGTGTCATCCTCTTCTGCTCCTCCAAGCAGAAGGTCAAGGAACTCGCGATTGTCTTGAAACGCAAGGGCTACAACGTCCGAGCCATGCACTCCGACCTCGAACAGAAGGAACGCGACGAAGTCATCAACCTCTTCCGCGCCGCACAGATTGACCTCATGGTCGCCACGGACATCGTGGCGCGCGGTTTGGACATTGACGACATCACGATGGTGATTAACTATGACGCTCCCCACGATGCCGAGGACTATGTCCACCGCATTGGACGCACTGCCCGCGCCGGAAAAGACGGTCGTGCCGTCACCCTGATTGGCGAGAAAGACCTGCCCCGTCTCTCACAGATTGAGCGCGTGCTTCATCTGCGGATTCCGCGTGCCGAACTCCCCGAAGGCGTCTCTGCCCCGCAGAAAGGGACCCGCGACGAAAACCATCGCGGACGCGGCGGAGAAAAACGCGGCGGCAAAAAAGGCAGGCGCGGCGATTCCGGCAAGAAAGGCGAACAAAAGAAAGGTGGCGAGAAAAAGGCTTCGTACAAAAAAGTGGAAGGCGAAAACAAACGCTCGGAAGAAACCAAGCGCAAACGTCGTCACGGTAGAGGACGCTCCGGCAAGAAAAACGCTTCCGAAAACCAAAACTCCACTTCCGCATGAAACTCAGCACACTCCGTATATATATATTAATGGTGTCCTTGACCGCCTCGCTCTCTCTTTTGGCGCAGGTGGAAGAAGCGGAGTTCCGTCCCATCGTCAGACTGCACACCGCCGACAGCCCCTATGCTCCCTACGATGACAGCCTGCTCAGCGGTTTCCTTCAAAGCGGTGGTCGTCCGCTGCAGTCCGGCTTCCTCCAGATTCCCTTTGTCGGTGACCCCGTCTGGGTCTATGTCGGCGAGAAGGACTCCACGCAGTTCATGGCATATTCTTCGGGCTATCAGGTGTTGCCTGCCGCCGCGCCGTCTCGTTCTTTCTCCTATCTCTTGGAACGCTATGGCGTGCGTGCGGACATCACGACCGCTCCGACGCGCTGGGTGCAACGCTACACCTTTCCCGACACACTTGCCGACAAAGGCTTCCTGATTGACATCGACCACAGCGCGACCGGCGCAGGCTGCGAAGACATGGACTTCTATTTTGTCGATCGCCGCACGGTGGAGGCACACAAGCGCGGCTATGCAGACAGTCCGCAGCAACCCGACGAGTACTATTACGCCCGCTTCTCCCACACCTTCAAAACCTTCAACGTGCGCCGCGAGAAAGTGAAACTCGCCGACGGCAGTTCCGAGGCGCGCTGCAAAGCCGCCTTCACCTTTGATCTCAAGCCCGGCGAGGTGCTGACCGTGGAGTCGTCCGTGTCGTCGGTCAGTGCGGCGCAAGCCTGTCTCCAACTGACGGGTGCCAATCCGCCGCGCTCCTTGGCACAGGCACGCAAGAAACGTCCGGCACCCGCTCCCGCCTACGTCGCAGACAACACTTCCCCCAACACCTCCTCTTCGCTCCCGGTCAAACCCCGCGTGAATCCCAAGAAGCCCGTGGACCGCACGCTCAAACCGCCCCGCCCCTCGAGCGCTGTCGCAGTCAGCGAACAGAAAGACCCGTGGAGTTCGATTCTTGAGGTCGGCACCATGGATGCTTCTCTCCGCGCCGCCTTCTTCACCGCGTTGGGACAGTTGAAAAGCGAGCTGCCCGAGTTGAAGAAACAAACCGATGCCGCGCCGTTGCTGAAAGCCTTGCTGGAACGCTATCCGCAGGGTCTTCATCCGCAGGCTGACGCCGCTGCCACGGACAGCCTCCTTCGCCACTATGCTCGCAACTTGCTGCACGGCAAAGCCGCCGACGGCAGTGCCTTCACAATTGACCATGCCCTTTGGTTCGTTGCCAACGCCATCGGCTTCCGTCCCGCCGAAAACGGTGAAGTTGCCATCGTGCGTCCCCTTTTCAATGTCGTGACCTTCCACTACACCGGCAGCCGTCGCCTCGTCTTCCACACCCGCGGCAACACCCCGCAGCGACTCCGCGTCACCCGTCCCCGTTGGAACGGCGCCGCCTTGTCCGCGCCCTCCATTGCCTCCTCGGAACTCCTAAAAGGCGGCATCTTGCAGGTGAATTGTGAGAGAGAGTTATAAGAATTACGGAATAAGGAGCATTCAAAAAACTCAGCGTAGTTATATATTATATGCGTCAAACCATTCGTCGTTACAGCAGCCGTCCCGTGTCGGAGTCGCTGCTCCAAAGTCTTCTCGAAGAAGCCGCCCGTGCCCAGACCATGGGGAATTTGCAACTCTACAGTGTCGTTGTCACCCGCGACGCCGAGATGAAGCAGCAACTCGCTCCTTTTCATTTCAACCAGCCCATGGTGACGAACGCCCCCGTCGTTCTCACCTTCTGTGCGGACTATCACCGCACCACGGAGTGGGCACTGCAGCGCAAGGGGCATCCGGGCTACGGCAACTTCCTGTCCTATCAGAACGCTGCCACCGATGCCCTCCTCTTCTGTCAGCGCTTCTGTGACTTGGCAGAATCTCTCGGGCTCGGAATGTGTTTCTTGGGTACGACGGTCTATAAACCGTTGGAAATCATTCGCCTCCTTCGTCTTCCGAAACTCGTCATGCCCGTGGCAACACTGACCCTCGGCTGGCCCGACGAGCATCCCGCGCCGACTGACCGTCTGCCCGCCACGGCATACGTCCACCAAGAGACCTACGCTCCCGTCACGCCGGAGACCATTGACCGAGACTTTGCTGCCCGTGAGGCGTTGCCCGAGAACCAAGAGTTCGTCCGCATCAACCACACCGAAACCCTGGCACAAATCTTCACCGACATCCGCTATTCTGCCGCTGACTGCGAAGCCTTCTCCGCTGAACTTTTGCAAGCCCTCCGCCGGCAAGGTTTTTTGGAATGAACGTACAGCAATAATATGGCGGTGCGTCATAATAGCCAATCTGCTGCATTGCTATCGGATTCGGGCTTGGTCATGTACTTCAGTACACTCCTTGCGCCCTCATCCTCAGTGCCTTGCATCTTAGCCATTCTGACGCGCCTTCGAGGGTGAAGCCAAAATGCACATTTTGGCTTCACCCTCAAGCGATGAAGCGGCTTGCAGAAGTTTGGGGCAGTGCTTCCGGGGTGTATTTGCAAGGCGGAGAAAGGGTCGCAGAGGTGGACCCCTCAAAAAAACACGTCAGAATTACGGGAATTCTGACGTGTTCTGTATGTAAAGTGTGGGCGCGAAGCCCTTTTGCGATTTTGTTCGTTTCGCGTGCGAACTGCTTATTCGTGTTTGTCTTTGAGTGCTTCTGCGATTTGTGCTTCGATTTCCTCGGAGAGTTCGGGGTTGTCCTTGATGAGTTTTTTCACAGCGTCGCGTCCCTGCCCGAGGCGTGTTTCTCCGTAACTGAACCATGAACCGCTCTTTTTGAGGATGCCGAGTTCCACGCCGAGGTCCACAATCTCGCCGGCGCGGGAGATGCCTTCTCCGAAGGTGATTTCGAACTCCGCTTTGCGGAATGGGGGAGCCACCTTGTTCTTCACGATTTTCACGCGGACTTGGTTGCCGATGGGCGTGTCGCCGTCTTTCAAGGTGGTGACGCGGCGGATGTCAAGGCGCACGCTGGCGTAGAACTTCAGTGCGTTTCCGCCCGTGGTGGTTTCGGGGTTACCGAACATGATTCCAATCTTCTCTCTCAACTGGTTGATGAAGATGCAGGTGGTGTTCGTTTTGCTGATGCTGGAGGTGAGTTTTCGGAGTGCCTGGCTCATGAGTCGGGCTTGGAGTCCGACTTTGTTGTCTCCCATGTCGCCTTCGATTTCCGCTTTTGGCGTGAGTGCTGCGACGGAGTCAATCACGATGATGTCGATGGCAGAGGAGCGGATGAGTTGGTCTGCGATTTCGAGGGCTTGTTCGCCGTTGTCCGGCTGCGAGATGAGGAGGTCATCAGTGTTCACGCCGAGTTTGGCTGCGTAGAAGCGGTCGAGTGCGTGTTCAGCGTCGATGAAGGCAGCGAGTCCGCCTGCTTTCTGTGCTTCGGCGATGGCGTGGAGCGCGAGGGTGGTTTTACCTGAAGATTCGGGACCGAAGATTTCGATGATGCGTCCTTTGGGATAGCCTCCCACGCCCAGGGCTGCGTCAAGGGAGAGGCTGCCGGTCGGGATGGTGTCCACGTCTTCGACGCTTTCGTCTCCGAGTTTCATGATGGAGCCTTTGCCGAAGTCCTTTTCAATTTTTGCCATGGCGGCTTGAAGAGCCTTCAGCCGTTCGGCATTCGGATTGGCGTTGTCTGTGTTGTTTGCCATAAATATTTGAATGTTTTGTAGGGGCGTTCTAAAAATTAGGTTGAGTTGATTTTTGATTTCTTAGAGATGAACTTTTGTCAGTTGAGGAAGGAGCATAGCGGGCTATGTGACTGACGAAACTTACAAAAGGGCGCGCTAAGAAACGAAAAGCGACCAAAACGTAAGCACTTTCTTTTGAACGTTCCTTATCCCGTAATTTATAGAACACCCCTGTATTGATTATGCGATGTTTTTCTCTCACGCCTTTTCTTCTGCTTTGAGCCATTTGAGGACTTGCTCGGCGTGTGTTTTGGTTTTGATGTCGGAGGGGGCGAAGACGTGGGCGATGCGTCCTTCGGCGTCAATGATGAAGGTGGTGCGGAACGTCCCCATATAACTTCTTCCATACATTTTCTTTTCTCCCCAGACGCCGAAGGCTTCGACCCATTTCTTGTCGGTGTCAGCCACGAGGTGGAAGTTCAGTTCCTGCTTGGCGATGAAGCGGAGGTGGGAGGCGGCAGAATCAATGCTGACGCCAATGACCTCGCAGCCTGCCCGGAGGAGTTCGGAGTGGTGGTCACGGAAGTTGCACGCCTCGGCGGTGCAGCCCGGTGTGCTGTCTTTGGGATAGAAATAGACGATGAGCGTTTTGCCGCGGAAGTCAGAGATTTTCAGTTCGCAGCCATTTTCGTCGAGCCCCGAGAGTTCGGGAGCGAGTTCACCTTTTTGCAACATGAGATGGAGGAATGAGGAAGCGGAGTCAGTCGATTCCGTCTTCTTGGAGTTTGTCTTTGATTTTGAAGAGGAGGAAGATTTGTCCGGTGTAGGTCGGATTGTTGTGCAACTCTTTGGCGATGTGAATCAGGTTTTCGAGTGTGCGTTTCAAGTCCGTGATTTTGGTGGCTTCGTCCAACTGGAAGTCACTTGGCAGTTTGTCCCATCGTTCTTGAAGCCAGGCTTCCGCTTCTTCGATTTCTTCTTTTGTGTAGTGGCTTTTGAATTCCATTGTGCTGTGTGGGGGGCGTGGAAGAGAGTGTGGCACGCGCCGCCCGAGAAATGTTTGCTTTGCAAATTTAGACAATCGGGTTGATTTAGCGGGTTGCGCACGGCAAAAAGTTTGGGCGTGTCCTCTATCTTTATGTATAGTGTAGGGTTAAACAAGGGTACGAACCCTACCACCGCGTGCCGTCCGACAGCGTCAGGTAAGCATTCAAGCAGCGTTAGAGACCATCGTCACCGCGTAGTCTCCAAAAACTTTACCTCCACATCCTACGTCATCGTTGAGTCATTACACCCATTCGACTGTCAAATAGGCGTCAAGTAAGTCCTGCTTCTCCGTCGGTACATCCGACCGCTGCGGACTGCGGGCAACCACATTTTTTACAGTTTCATTTTCTTCAAAACACTCAGTTTGACCAGCATGAATGGCTTGCGTTCGTTTCCCCAATACCTGTCGGGGATGTCCTTGACGTTGAATTGATATTTTTGTAGTTCGACGTCCGTATCTTTGGCTTTCCTTATTCGAATCATGAAATAAGCCGGATGCTGGGGAGTGCCCGGATAGTTCTCTCCTTCCAACTTTTCCTTTGTCCACACGTCGTGATTGGTGCGGACAATCTTACAGAGGTTTCCCACGAATTTCTCTCCCTTGACATAGAGAAGCAGATATTTCGCCTGATTCCACGGTGAATCGGCAATTTTTTCCAAGGGTATGTTATACCAAAGACGGTCAAACGTCCACTGCCGTTTCTCCTCACTGCCTGCCACAGCCACCATCACCAAATCGTCCGGCATCATTCCTGCTTTCTCTTCTTCGGTGACGTAAGCCAGTGTGCGTTGCGGCTTGGCTTTCGCCACATGCGCATCTGCTGCCGTGAATCGCATCAGAATGTCAGCCAGATGGTCGCGCAGCAGGGAGTCGCTGTGGGGTAGCAGCGGGAAAGCGCCGATGTTCACGCTCTCCACACTCGCACTGTAGTAGCGCTGCCGGATGTATTCATCACTGCCACGTCCGGGGAAGAGAATATAGCCGCCGATGATTTCTTTGGCACGATAGGGTTCATGCTCTTTGCTGTAGTAGATGGCATCGCGGTAGCGGTGCATCTGGTTGATGGCGTCCGTCGGCGGATAGTCTCCTCCCGGGAGGACGCCCATTTCGGCGATATCCTGCTCCTCGAAATCACGGTCGAGTTTTTTGTCGTTGATGACACGGTATTTCGCATCATAGAGATAGGTCAGCACCACTTCGCCGGTTTCCTTGCGGATGTTCAGCACGATGTCCGGGCGTTGTTCTGTGGTTGCCGTGTGGATGCCCATGCCATAGTCCTCTCGACCGCTCGTGCGGTTGAACGTGTGTTGATAGTGAAGCGTCACCACGTCCCCCGCGTGTGCTGCCAGCTGCGCCTTGCGTTCTTCCGTGTCATTTTCCTCTGCTTGGGGATAGCGATATTCCACGATGTGTTCCAAGGAGGAATTTGTGAACGGGTTGAGCAGCGTTCCCTTCGGTTCCGTCACGAGTTGTTCGTGTGAGGGTTTGTGGTGGTCAATGCCCATGGCATCCGCCACGAGTTTCTTCATTTTGATGAAGCACCACAGTTCATAGATTTCCCAGATTTGCAGCGTACCGATGTTTGCCGCGCCATTATACAGGTCAATGCCTCGTTTCAGTTTCAGCCAGTCCTTATATATCTGCTGGTAGCCCGGTCGACTTTGCAGCACGAGACTTTCCTGTTTCATGCCGTCGAAGCGGCTCACGGTTTTGAAGAAAGGATGTTTCGACAGTTTTCTCAGAGCCTCCTGATGGTTTGTCCACATCCGTCGGTGTCGTTCTGAGAGTTCTTCTTGCGAGGAACTGAGCACGGTGGCAATCACGGACGAGAGCCGTCGACCAATGCTTTGAAGCGTATGTTTCACAAATCGGTTCTCCAGCGTGTCATGGGTGGAGCGCACTTCATGATAGCCAAAGTGATGCTCTTCCAACTTACCCTCCTTCTCCACCTCGCCATAGCGTTCCTCCATGGCAGGCGTCCAGTGCTTGATTTGTTCTGCTTTTCGGGAGGTGCGGAAGCGCACAATCTGCGAATGAGGGTTCTGAATCACGCGTTTCACGTTCTTCACATAGTCCTCCACCACGCTTTGAAATGCAGCCATCCACGTGGCATCGGTGTTGATTCGACCCCGACTGAACTGCTGAAGCGTGATGCTCAGATAGCGATAGATGACGTTTTCATATTCCTCGTTGACTTCCCGCAACAGAGACTTGTAGTCGTTTTTTGTGTCGAGTTTGGGCGACACAACATCGAATGTCACGTAGCTGTCTTTGCGGACACCGTTCTTCTGATAGGAGAAATCCAGTTTGAACACGCCCGGTTCATTCAGGAAGTCCAACTCACCCGTGAGGCTTTTTTCTTCCCTTCCGCTCAGTTCTTCATCCAGAAAGAAACTGTCCTCGATGTCTTTTCTGACGTGTCGGATTTCCGGCACGGAGTCTTTGTCCACCCCGTGGAAGAGCAAACGTACTTGATATTTGCAGGTTTCGAAGACGACAGGCCACAACTTCTCCCACACCTTGCCGGCTTCGAGCCTTGTCTCCGCCTCCTCGTTGGTCTGCCTTCCCGTCATCGGGCTGTACAGACAAAGTTCACATTCATCTTTTGAGGCATAGCGGCAATATGCCTCCGGCGCTTCAATCATGGGATTTTCTCTCCTCGAATAATTGATGCGTCCCTTGAAGCGTTCCCACGAGTAGCCGATGTCCTGCGTGCGGACAATGACTTCATAGTCGGGATGGGTGAATCTTAAAACCTCTGTCTGCATGAGTCTGTACGGTTACGGCCAGAACCGGGTGAACTCCTGATTGTTCAGTCTGTCAATCATTTCTTCTATCTTCTCCTTGGCTGTCTGTGGATGTTCCTTGTCCGCCGGCTCTTCTGCGCCGGCATCGTCCGATGCGGTGTCGAGGGAAGGCTCGTTGAGGTTCGGAGCCAACTCTTTCAGCCATTCCAGGCGGTTGTCGTGAGAAACACCCATCTTGTTCTTATATTCTCTTGACAAGGCAAACATTTCCGCATCGCCCTCCATGCGCGGCAGAATCTTCATCAGCAGGATGTGGTTCACGGATTGTGCGATGGCTTCCTCCGGCGTCTTGCCTTCGTCGAGCATCACGCCCACCATGATGGTCAGTTCATTCAGCACGCGATAACTCACTTCGAAGGGAGTGCCTTTCAACGCCTTGTTGATGGCTTCCAACTGTGCGGGAAGTTCTTCCATCAGTTCTTCTGCGACATCCGGATGTGCCTCCAGCACCTCGTCTGCCGTCACATAGTGGCGAGTGAAAGCATGCTGCCAGTGTTGCTGTTCTTCCTCGGGCAGATAGTCCAAGTCCCGGCTGCCACCGAACATGTTGCGCAAATTGCCTCCATTCATTTCAATGGTCATAGCACGGTCAATCACCTTGCGGGAGAACTGGTGTGTGGTGTCGTCCATGTTGACCGTACCGATGATGACGACATTGTCGGGAAGGGTGAGACCTTCCGTGGTCAGTTCTGTGCGGCTGCCCACCTCTTCGTTGATGTCGCTTTCGGTGTCGATGTCAAAGAGTTTGAGGTAGATGTCCCTGTCGGTCAGCTTACTGCTGAAAAGCTCTCCCGTATGGGCATTCTTTGCGAGGGGCATGGGAGATAGTTCGCGGAAATACTGCGCATCGATGATGGGCTCGGTTTTGACGAGACTCATGTCCACCTCGCCTGTTTCCGGATTCTTCGGATGCTTGCGTGTTTCCAGTATGCTCAGAATCTCCGCAAAGTACTGTTCGACAGGTGCCAGGTTCATCTCGTCCAGACAAACGAAGAAGGGAACGTTGGGGAACATCTTTGCTTTCACCAGGAACTTGACGAACTTCGTGAACTGATACCCCGCCTTGCCCAACCGGCTGTAATACCCCAACAACTCTGTCGAGTCATGCCAATTTGGCTTCACCTCAATCATGCAGTAGTTTCCCGGCGTGGTGCCCGCCTTGTCCTGCAAACACTTTGGACACGACTTGAAAGCGAACTCCCGCACGATTCGACTCTTGCCTGTGCCGGAAATGCCGGCAAGAAGAAGGAAGGGCTTGGTGCGGATGGCGGTGAGGTAGGGGGATGTGGAAGGTCGATGTGTACAATTTATTGTATATTTTCGAGGCTCAGTCTGTTGCTTACCCAACACAAATTCATCTGGATGCTTCTTGAAATATTTAAACATTAAGAATGCTGCATTCAGTTCGGCTGCATATCTCGCTTTTACTCGACTGTCAGCATTGTGTGCCGCCTCCATCAATTCCGTCGGAGTATATTTGTCGACAATATAATGTCCATACTTAAATGTAAAAATTCCACCTGCTGCAGTAATGGCAATATTGGAATCGGTAAACAACGAGACCAATTCCTTGACAAAAAACTCCTTATTGTATTCACTTTTCGTGTCCATAATCCTTTGCTTTTATTATTTGTCTCTTACTAATTGCCTCACACCGCCTATCCCAGCGAAAAGATGATTCAACTTTATGTTTATTCTCTCAATGTTAAAAACATTCTTTCAACTTTGTGAGTTTTCTGCATCACCCACCTTTCCCATCAAACGTTTGGTCTCCTGCAACTCCTTTTGTAAGAGACGCACACGCTCAGCCAATTGTTCTTGGTTTGGGTGTCCTAAAATTGGGGTTGAGATGAGTGATTTTGAGTTCTTAGAGATGAAAAGAACATCACTTAAGCTCACTGCAAAGGTATCAACACTTTTCAGAATAACCATGATAGAGCCTTGCTTATGATGAAAAAACCGTGGGGCGTGTCCTCTATCTTTCTCCTTCTTCGCTGTGCAGACGCAGGACAAAGGTTCCGTCGGTTTGCGTGTTGTGGAAGGGAATCTGTTCCTTTTCGCAGGCTTCGCGGAGGGCGGTGCGGAACCGGACGGGCTGGCGTCCGGTGAGCACAACGCGGCGCGGGCGATAGGTGAGGAGCAGTTGGGAGGCTTTCTTCGGACACTCCGGCGTCACGACCAGCACGTCCACCACGTGGGGAGCGGCGTGCAGTGCCGTGCTGTCTGCCCAGACCACTGAAACGTTCGCGAGGAGCAGGTGTTGGCGGCGGCGCATGAGGAAGTGGTCGCGGAAATCGTTTTTCACGACTTGAGGCTCGGTGTGGAGGATGGCGCGTGCTGCTTCCTCGCCGAAGATGTCCGTCGCGTTGCGAACGGTGTCGGGGGAGACGCCGGAGACAAGATAGGCGTGGGATTCCGATGCCACGAGCAACATGGAGGGCGTTTTCGTGGAAGAGAAAATCTCGATGCGCGGCTGCCGCCGTTCCTCCCAGCGAACGCGGCTCTCCCAAAGCAGACCGGCGGAGGTGAAGACCACGAACAAACCTATCCACAAGCGTTTCCGACGGGTCAGCAGAAATACGAAAAGGAAAAAGAGCCCGAGCGCAACGAGCCACAGCGAAATGTCGGAAACGTGGATTTGCCACGTGGCGCCCGGCAGGCGGGACAGGGCGGAAAGTCCTTTCTCCGTCATGTCCAAAACTGCGCTCATGACGTCTGCCAACCAAGGGCGGGCAAACGGCAGGCAGAGAAAAAGGAGAGAGAAAAACAGAAGCAGCGTCACCGCCGGGACGGCGAGGAGGTTGGACAAGAGGGCGTAGGGCGAGGCGAAGTGAAAGACGGAAAGCACCAGCGGCATCGTCACCAGCTGCGCTGTCAGCGAGATGGCGAGGAACGGCAGGAGGGTTTCCCGAAGCAGCAGGCGCATTCGGTTCTTCAGTTTGGAAAAGAACGCTCCCTTCTTCGTCTGCTTTTCTTTGGATTTACTATATAATAAGGTATATAGCGGATGAAAGGGGGAGAGGATAAGGCGGCTCCAGAGGAAGTGCTGTCCTGCCAGGATGCCTGCCACGGAAATCACGGAAAGTTGAAAGCCGAGGTCAAAAAGCGAGAGGGGAGAGAAGAGCAAAATGAGGAAAGCCGCGAGACAGAGGTTGTCGCCGCTTTGACCGCCCCGCTGGAACCATTGCCCGAGTTGCATCAGGGTGAACATCGTCGCTGCACGCTGCAAAGAGAGCGAAGCACCGGCGAGAAAGACGAAAAGCCAGAGACAGAGGAAGAAGAGAATCTCCGCCGTCAGATAGAGTTTAGGGGACATTCTCTCGCGGCGGACGAAAAAGTGGAAAAGCGTGAAGAGCACGCCGAGGTGCAGTCCCGAGAGCGCCAACACGTGTGCCACGCCCATTTGGCTGAAGAGTTCGCGGGTTTCCGCCGAGAGGCTGCTTCGGTCGCCCAGCGTCAGTGCGGCGAGGAAGGCAGCCCCCGTTTTTGCGAAGTGTGCGTGAAAGGTTTCCACGAGGCTGCGCCGCATTCTTTCCAGACGGTGGCGCAGTTTGAGCGGCGGCTCTCCCTGCAGGAGTTTCCATCGTTTAGGGCTGACGTGTGCGATGCCGCTGATGCCGTGATGAACGAGGAAGTCGCGATAGCCCTTCCATTGTTTGCTCTCTTCGCCGGGCAGGGTGACTTGGGCGTTCAAGGCGAGCAAGTCGCCGACCTGCGGGCGTGGTTTCCCCTCCAGCGTGAGGCGCAGGGTGTGTCCTTCGCCTTCTCCTTTCATGACGGTGACGTCGCAGCGCATTTCGTCCGCCGTTTCTTTCACCACGTTCTCGACTTGCACGACCCGCAGGGCTGCCTCTTCGGACCAGGGAAACAGTACGCGGGAGTAGGAGAGGAGCGTCAGCGCAATCGCTGCGGCGACGAAGGTCACGGCAGCGCAGAGTGCGGAGAGTCTTTCGCGCCCGATGCTGCCTTTCCCCTTGCGTCCGAAAGCAAAAGAGGCAACTGCTCCCGAAAGAGCAATTGCCAAAAAAGTTTGTGGAGAAAATGTCGTGTGGAGCAGACTGCCGACCCAAATGCTGAACGCCAAAAGCAAAAGAGGGCGCAGAAGCGTGGTCGGTGGGAAGGGCTCAAAGGGAGTCAGTCTGATTTTCCACATGAAAAGAGAAAGTTTTTGGGCGGGTACTTTAAGAGGGGTTCTATAAACTACAGGATAAGGAGCGTTCAAAAGAAGGTGCTTATGTTTTGCCACCTAATTTTCAAGACACTCCCCGTAAATCAGGCGGAGTTGACGATTGATTGCTTTTATTCCATAATATATAGCCCCTATAGCACACCCGTTTATTCGTCCAACTTGCGGTAGCGTTGACGCTTGGGCTCTTCGATGCCGAGGCGTTTGGCTTTGTTGGCTTCGTAGTCCGTGTAGGAACCTTCAAAGAAGAATACTTTGCCGTCGCCTTCGAAGGAGAGGATGTGTGTGCAGATGCGGTCGAGGAACCAGCGGTCGTGGCTGATGATGACGGCGCAGCCGGCGAAGGCTTCAAGACCTTCTTCCAAGGCGCGGAGCGTGTTGATGTCGATGTCGTTGGTCGGTTCGTCGAGCAGCAGGACGTTGCCTTCCTGTTTGAGGGCAAGGGCGAGTTGCAGGCGGTTTCGTTCACCGCCGGAGAGGACGCCGCATTTCTTTTCCTGGTCTGCGCCGGAGAAGTTGAAGCGGCTGAGATAGGCGCGGGCGTTCACGTCGCGTCCGCCGAGACGCATGAGTTCCGAGCCGCCGGAGATGACCTCATAGACAGACTTCTCCGGGTCGATGTCTTTGTGCTGCTGGTCCACGTAGGCAAGTCGCACCGTCTCGCCCGTTTCAAACGTACCGCTGTCGGGTGTTTCGAGTCCCATGATGAGGCGGAAGAGTGTGGTTTTTCCCACGCCGTTGGGACCGATGACGCCGATGATGGCGGCGGGAGGCAGGGTGAAGTCGAGGTCTTCATATAGCACTTTGTCGTCAAAGGCTTTTGCGACGTGGTGTGCTTCAATCACCTTGTTGCCGAGTCTCGGTCCGTTGGGAATGAAAATCTCCAAGTGCTGTTCCTTCTCCTTTTGGTCTTCGCTCAGGAGTCGTTCGTAGGAATTGAGTCGGGCTTTCCCCTTGGCTTGTCTTGCTTTGGGAGCCATGCGCACCCATTCGAGTTCTCGTTCCAAAGTTTTGCGTCGTTTTCCGGCGGCTTTCTCTTCCTGTTCGAGGCGTTTGGTTTTCTGTTCGAGCCAGGAAGAATAGTTTCCCTTCCAAGGAATCCCTTCTCCTCGGTCAAGTTCGAGAATCCAGCCGGCGACGTCGTCGAGGAAGTAGCGGTCGTGGGTGACGGCGATGACCGTTCCTTCGTAGCGGTTGAGGTGTTGTTCCAGCCAGTCGATGCTTTCTGCGTCGAGGTGGTTGGTGGGTTCGTCGAGGAGAAGCACGTCCGGTTTTTGGAGCAGGAGTCGGCAGAGTGCGACGCGTCGTCTTTCGCCTCCCGAGAGGTTTTTGGCGATGCGGTCTGCGGGCGGGCAGCGCAGCGCAGCCATGGCGCGGTCGAGGCGCGAGTCAAGGTTCCAGGCGTCGGTGGCGTCGAGGATGTCCTGGAGTTCGCCCTGTCGGGTGAAGAGTTCGTTCATTTTGTTCTCGTCCTCATAGTATTCCGGCAATCCAAACTTCTGGTTGATTTCCTCATACTCTTTCAGGGCTGCCACCACGTCTGCGACGCCTTCCTGCACGATTTCGCGCACGGTTTTCTCGTCATCAAGGTGCGGGTCCTGAGGCAGATAGCCCACGCTGTAGCCCGGTGCGAAGACCACCTCGCCTTGGTAGTCTTGGTCCAGCCCTGCGATGATTTTCAGCAGGGTTGATTTTCCCGCGCCGTTCAGACCGATGATGCCAATTTTGGCACCGTAGAAGAAACTGAGATAGATGTTTTTGAGAACTTGCTTGTTGTTTTGTCGGATGGTCTTTGAGAGCCCGACCATGGAGAAGATTATCTTCTTGTCGTCAACTGTCGCCATGCTTTTTGTATGCGGTAGTGTGTGTGGAATATTGTTTTAGTAATCCTCAAAAAATAACCTGCATCATCTTTGAAAATCTTTTCGGTCCATATTTCCTCCCTCATCAGTCACATAGTTACGGCTATGCTCCTTTTTCGGGTGAAAATTTGACCTCGAAAATGTCATTCAAATCTGACGCAACTTATTATTATCGCTTTTTGAGCGTCATGATTTCTTTTCCTTCTTTGTCGAGGAGTTTGATTTGTTTTTTGTCGGTTTTCACTCCTGTGACTTTTCCGAGTGTCTCGATGAGGAGTTTTTCGTAGCGGCTGTCGGGGCAGAGTCTTTGGGTCATGGCGATGCGGTCGAAACTGGCTTTTCCGTCGAAGAGGGCTTTGGCGTCAAGTCCGCCGTTGAGTTGGTTGCAGCCGGTGTAGCCGTAGATTTGTCCTTCGTTGAGATTGAATCCGAGCCAGGGCGTGTTGGTTGAGTCGGGAGTGATGGCGGTGCCGTTGAGGTTCACGACGTCCCATTCGCCGCCGAGCGTGTAGGCGGAGCGAGAGGCGGAACACGCGGTGAGAAGACCCAGAGAAAGAAGGGTGAGGAAGATGGATTTCATTGGAAAGGGATGGTTGTTTAAGTGTGAACTGATGAAATACTATATTATATATGTACCGAAACAGATTCAACGTTTCAGAACTTGTAGCCCACGGTGAAGAGCACCTGGTGACGGTCGAGGTTCACCTTCTGGGCGGGGAGATAGTTGTCCTGCACGGTGTTTCCTTCAAAGTAGTTGAAGGCATAGAGGTCTCCGCGCTGGCGTTGATACTGATAGGCGATGTCTCCGTAGAAATGTTTGCTGCGGCAGCCGAGTCCGAGTGTGACGCGCTGCGTGTCGCCGAGGTTCAGGTAGTCCGTGTTGGTGCGTGCGTAGTAGTTGGGACTGGGCGTGAAGAGGTCAAGGAACGCGCTCTTTTTGAAGGGTGAGGAGACGTAGTTGTAGCCTGCTCTGAGATACATGATGTCGGCGAATTTTGCCTCTGCTCCGAGACGCAGCGTGTGGGTTGTTTGCATGTAGTTGTCAATGTCCTTGTTGATCCAGCGGTCGTTGCTGGTGCTGCCATCGGCGAAGCCATAGTAGTCAAAGTCGGGGTAGCCGACGGACGCGCTCTTGTAGAACGTGGCTTCATATTCTCCATCCAGTGCGAGGAAGTTGCCGACGGTTCCGCCGAGGCTGAGGTTCACTTTCCAGGGCGTGCGGATGCGATAGTCAAAGCCGCCTGTGTAGAAGTCTGATTCAGTGTATTCGTCCGGATTGGAGGAGTAGGCGTAGGGTCTGTAGTTGGCATCTCCTTCCCGGGGCAGTGCGAAGGGTGAGTTGAAATAGATGCTGCTCTCTTGCGTCAGGTCGAAGAAGATGGGCGTTGAAACAGAGAATCCGATTCGGAAAGAGGAGTCTTCAATCGGTCGTGCAATCACGCCAAGTTTGAAGTCGAAGCCCGTGCCGTTGATGGCTTCGTCCTGATAGGAATAATAGTAGGGGAGGTTGCCTTCTCCGTTCACGATGACGCTTCCATTGGTGGGGTGTTGGAAGAGGAGGTCTTCGTCGTAGTAGAGGGAAGAGTGCATGTTCACGTTATATACTCCGAAGGTCAATCCGGCATAGACTTGGTCTTTCCAGTTGAGGGAGATGTTGAAGTCATATTGCTGAATGCCGCCCCAGGTGACGCGCTGGTAGTTGTAGGCATCCGCGCCGTTGAAGCGGTAGGTCTCTCCGTTGAGGTCCACTCCTTGAAGGTTGGAGAGTTGTGCGTCGTAGGCGGCGTTGACGATGGGCAGCATGTTGTCGCGGTCTCTGTCGTTGTTGAGGTCAAAGCCGTTGGAGAGTTGGCGGAAGACGTCGGTTTGCGACCATCCGTTGGTTTGTCCGCCGAGGACTTCGGCGTAGTTTTTGAGGTTACGGCGTTTTTGGTAGTTGAAGCCGAAGTTGACGAATTTGAGTTTTCCCTCGCCGGGCATTTTCATGGCATAGACGAAGCCTGCCTGGTCAAAACTGCCTCTGACTTTGTTGATGTCCATGGCGAGTCTTGCGTTCGGTTGCGAGATGCAACTTGCACTCAGCGAGGCATCGCTTTTCCGGAACATACCGATGCCGGCGGGGTTGGAACCCATGGTGGAGAGGTCTGCGCCGAGGGCATTCATCGCACCACCCATGCCGACGAAGCGTGCCGTTCCGTTGAGGTCGCTGCCGGAGAAAGTCTCCACTTTGTAGATGTCTTGTGCTTGCAGGGTGCCGCAGAGCAGACTTGCCACTGCCAGAGAATAATATTTTCTAAGCATGATTTCAGTGTGTTTTCAGGGGTTCACTTTGGAGTCGCGGGCGGAGGAAGACACCGCGTGCGGACTCCTTGTGTGGGTTGGATATGTGTTGAACTCGTCTCTCTCTTGATTCGTGTCATCGTCTGCCTCCGCGTGCCCCTCCGTGGAAGCCGCCTCGGCTGCCTCCAAAGCCACCCGAGGAGCGGAAACTGCCACCCATGTTGCTACGGACGCTGCTGTTGTTGAAGGAGCGGGTGGAAGGTTGTGTGGAGCGTTCCGTGTTCCAGCGCGTGGAGCGGGAGGGCGAAGTGGTGGAGCGTTGCGAGTTGCGAGAACTTCTGTTGAATCCCAGTCCGTTTCTTGAAGCCGCGCCGTCACGTGAGGTGCGCGTTGCCACCGCATTTCTGCCGGTGCGGGAAGCGGTCGGTGAGAAAGGACGGTGGGAGTTTCCGTAGCGGTAGGTCGGTCCTGTCGCGGGCACTGCAGCCCAGTAGTGATGATGGTGCGGCGCACACCAGAAGGGGTCATACCAGCCCCAAGTGTAGTATGGGCGCCAGCCGTACCATGAGCCCCAGCCCCACCAGCCGTCCCAGTAGAAGCCGAGTGCCCAGTTGCCGTAGCCGTAATACCACGGGTCGTAGGCGTAGTCATAATAGTCCCAATAGTAAGGACTGCTGACGTAGATGCCGGGGCGCGGCGCATAGAAGCGCACGATGCGTGAGGTGTAGGTTCCGTCTTCGTAGCCATCGGCATAACCCAGTTCGTAGGGCGAGAGCGTGTCGGTGGTTTCCGTTTCAACGGTCTTTTTGCCGCGGCGGTTATATTCGTCCACGTCTCTCAATCCCGTCTTGCGTTCTGTGGTCCAGTCTTCCGTGACGAAGACCGTGTCGGCTGTGAGGGGCGTGACCGTCGAGTGTCCGATGGACGTGGATTCCGTCAGGGGCAGCACGACCGACTTGCCGGGCGTCTTTTGCGTTTTTGCCTTCTTTTTGGAGGAAACGAAATATACGTCGTCCTGCGCTGCGCAGTGAAGCGTGGCAGTGCACAGACCGAGAAAAAGAATAGCCAGTTTTTTCATTGTTGCAGAGATTTGATTGGTGTGAGCACAATGTTTGTTTGTGGGCAAAGTTAGTCACTTTTCGCTCAGTCACCTGCTATCGCAGTGTGTTTGCACGCCGTTTTCATAAATATTAAGTTATCTCCGCGTCATAGTTGTTGTCTTTTTTACTTCACGAGAGTCTCGTGATTGGCAAAAGAGGAAAGTGCGGGGCGCATCGTTTGTACGGGGACGATTTGTGGAACATGAATGTTCAAACATAGATTCACTAAGGGGGAGTTAAGATGATGACCGGTTTTTATTGTCCTCTGAACACTCCACTATACGTATGTTATAGGGAACAAAAAAACTCTGCAAACCCTACACAAAACCCTACATTTGCTTTGTATCTCGCTGATTCTCCGCGCGTTGCAATGTGTAGGGTTTGAAGCGAAAATCCTACACAAACCCTGCACTGAACCCTACATGGGAACTAAGGGTCAAAGAGTCAAAGAGTCAAAGAGACTAAGAGTCAAAGAGTCAAAGAGAGGGAGCCTACCCCAACCCCTCCCTAAAGGGAAGGGCTTTGTTGCGGCGCTGATGCACCGCACATGGGGGGCTTTTTTGGAGACAAAGAGACAAAGAGACGAAGAGAGGAAGAGTGGGAGAGAGGAAGGCTAAGAAAAACTATGGGAAGGCTAAGAAAAACTATGGGAAGGCTAAGAAAAACTAGGGGAAGGCAAAGAAAAATTAGAGGAAGGCAAAGAAAAATTAGAGGAAGGCAAATTAAAATTAGAGGAAGGCAAATTAAAATTAGAGGAAGGCAAAGAAAAATTAGAGGAAGGCAAATTAAAATTTGAGGAAGGCAAATTTTAACCGGGTGCGCTCCTAATTTTTCTTAGGTGCACTCCTAGTTTTTCTTAGGTGCGCTCCTAGTTTTTCTTAGGTGCGCTCCTAGTTTTTCTTAGGTGCGCTCCTAGTTTTTCCTAGGTGCGCTCCTAGTTTTAACCGGGTGCGCTCCTAAGTAAAACTGCGTGCCGTTGCAATGTATAGTAGCGGTGTAGGCTTTTGTGTATAGTTTTTGTGTAGGGTTCGTGTTGCGGTGTAGGCTTTTGTGTATAGTTTTTGTGTAGGGTTTGAAACGCCTCAATGTATAGTTCAATGTATAGTTTGTGTAGGGTTTGAAACATAAACTATACATTTTGTAACGCGCAGTAAATCAGAAAGATGCGGGTCTAAATGTAGGGTTTGTGTATAGTTTGCATAGTTTTTTCTTGCCCTTGTAATATGATATATATTATAGGGGTGTTCCATAAATTACGGGATAAGGAACGTTCAAAAGAAAGTGCTTATTTTTGCTTCACGTATTTATGAGTAATCGAAAATCTCTTTGCGGGCACGATGGCACATGTTTTACAATCTGCTTCCCTCACAAGAAACGCCGAGACAGCGGGAGGAGTCAGTCCCGTTGTCTCGGCGTTGAGTTCGTGTGAAAAAATCGTTCGGTTTATTCTGCTGTTTCGTTCGTTTCTGTGGCTTCTTCGTTGTCTTCTTCATCGACAAATTGAGTGTAGCCGCCGCGGACGAGGATGTTGTACCACTGAATCAATTTGCGGATGTCAGAGTCGTGAACGCGGTCGCGGTCATAGTCGGGGACGACGGATGCCATGAAGTCGGCGAGTTCCTTTTTGTTTGCTTCTTTGAAGTTGAGGGCAACGGGTGCGCCGTTTTCTTTCTCAAAGATGGCTTGGAAGATTTCCATGAGCGGTTTGTCCTCCGTTTCGGTGTACATTGTCACGTCTTTGAGCGAGGTGACGCGGTCGCGTGCGCCGGCGGGCATGCGCTTCTTGGCTTCGTCGATGGATTCCACGATGATCATGCCGCGTCCTTGGGAAATCAACTTATGAAGTCCGGGCTTGCCGGAAACAGCCAGAATGGTGTCTTTCATAGTTCTGATGAATTTAATTTGTATTCTACTTTTATTTATAGGTGAGGTTGAATGTTTTGCTCCTATATATAATATGGGTATTCGCTACTTTGACGGTTCGTTGTCAATCCACAGGTCTGCGCGTTGCATTCGTTCGTCTTCCGCGAGTTGCAGTGCGAGCCATGCTTCCGCTTCTGCGCGTCCGATTTGGTTTCGCGCCATGAGTCTTTCCAACTGGGTTTTGCGGCTGACGTGGACGGTGACGCTGAGGTCGGTCAGTCGGTCGAAGCCCGTTTCAAAGAGCAGGGCGCACTCCATGAAGAGCGTCCTTTCGGCGGGGAGTTTCTTCAGCGTTTCCACCGCCACGGGGGTGGGACGTTCGGAGGTGTTGGCGAGGAGTCGTTGACGCAGGTCTTCTGCATGTTCCATCGACGCTTCAGCGTGGTTGAGGTGTCTCTTTTGGAGCAGGACTTCTTTTTCGTGACAGCGTTTTCGGAATGCTTCAGCCACACGTGGATGCACGATGGCGTTGACCTTTTCGGTGCATTCACCGCCGCGACAGATCCAGGCTGCGAGCACGGGTTTGACGAGTTGTCCGTCGGAGTCGTAGAGACCGTCGCCGACCAGTGCCGTCAGTTCGCGGCGCACGCTTTCGTCTTCGCGGATGATTCGTTTCGCTTCGCGGTCACAGTCAAAGACCTCTTGTCCTGCGGCAACGAGTTGTCGGCAGACGAAGCTTTTTCCGCTGGCGATGCCTCCGGTGATGGCGATGGTGAGCATGGGCGCATGGCGGGTCAGCTGGTTCGCGGTGTCATTCTGTTTCATCTTCGCTGTCATAGCCCGGGATGTCTTCGATGACAAATTCCACGTCCTGTGGTCTGATGCGCACGTGCGTCACGCCGGTCGGAATGGTTTTGAGTGAGAGGCGCGTGGTGTTTCCTTTGCTCTTCAGAAGGTCCTCATAGTTCACGACGAGGACGAAGTTGTCGGCAGAGATGTGCTTGTATTGCGACATACCGACTTGAAAGGTGAGGTTCACCTTTGCGGGGAAGGTTCTCAGTTGTTTGGATGCGGGGAAGTTCACCTGCTGCACCGGCACCTGCACCGTTTTCTCCACCATTCGGTCCACGCAGAACGTGAGTTTCACGCTGGCAGGCACGAACTTCGCGCCTCTCGGGCAGATGAACCCGACTTCTGCGGAGGTTGTGTCGGTGAGTTGATGGAGGGCGAATCGGCGAGTGTAGGCTGCTGTGATGGTATCCAGTGCTTCTCGTGTCGCATAGACCGTGACCGAATCTTGTGAGAGCAAGGTTTTTGCGATGGTGAAGAGTCTTCCCGCTTGCGGCATCTCGGAGATTTTCACGGGCACCTTTTTGCATTCTCCGTAGTTGTAGTAGAACTCCAGCACGTCAGGTTTGAATGCTGTGAGTTGTGTGCCGGGTTGGAGTTGTTTGACGACGCTGCGCATGAGGTCGCTTCCCGGAATGCTGACGCGTGAGCCGGCACCGGAGTATTGGTTGAAATCGATGACGATGGGTGAGAGTCGGTTGGTGTAGCGATAGGTGAGGAGTGTGATTCCCTTGTCTCGCAGTGTGACGTGCAGTCCTGTCGGCAGGTCGGTGGTGATGACCACGTTTTTGGGGACGCCGCTGAGTTCCAAGGGGACAATGAAGTCCTCTTCGTAGGTCTCATTGAGTGTTTGGAAGACCCAGAACACGAAAGAGAGTGCGAAAAAGAAAAGGAAAATCAGGAATTGCCTGTTCCAGAGTTTGGCATAGCACTTCCTGATGAGACTAAATATCATTCCAAGGAACTTTTTGTTGAGTCAAGTGTGCTGTTCGGTCGCTTTGGCAGACGACCGTCGGAATCACTTTTTGGTGGCGATGGGATTGACGCCCTCTTTGGCGATTTTGATTTGCACGCCTTTGCTGATTTCGAGCATGATGCTGCCAGTGTTCTCATCAATGCTCTTCACGGTGCCGTAGATGCCGGAGACGGTGATGACCTCTTGTCCGATGGAGAGCGAGTTGCGGAAGTTCATCAGTTCTTTCTGTTTCTTGTTCTGCGGACGAATCATGAAGAAGTAGAAGATGGCGAAGAGAACGACCATCATCACAATCATGGAGATGTTGCTGCCGGCGGGTGCGGCTTGTGCTTGGAGAAGAGTTGTGAACATGTTTCTTTGGTTGTGTGTGAAAATAAGAATGGTTTTGTTTTCTCGGGGAAAGAAGGAGCATGGTGTGTGAAGAGTTCAAGCACCGGGTGTCAAAGCAATCGGGGCTCCCCCCCCCATGGTTTTCGGGATGACCCTTTATTTTCCTTTTTCCTTTGTCGTCATGCCCTCCTTTCGGCATTTTGCGACGATGCCGTCGAGTGTGGCGTTGACGAACGATGG
This sequence comes from Prevotellamassilia timonensis, assembly GCF_021531665.1. Lineage (GTDB taxonomy): Bacteria > Bacteroidota > Bacteroidia > Bacteroidales > Bacteroidaceae > Alloprevotella. Next base: position 36,301 of record NZ_JADYUH010000005.1, on the reverse strand, counting down.
GCTTTGGGGTGTGGAATAGACCTTTGCGATTTCGATGTATTCGTTGAAACTGACGTTCAAGGGGATGTCGTCAAAGGTGAGGATTTCCGCCAGTGCGGTTTGGAGAATCATCACGTCCATCAGAGCCAGTCGTCCGAAGTCCCAGTTTTTGCACTGTGCGGCAATCATTTCTTGCAATTCCGTGGCGCGTGTGATGGCTGCTCTGAAGAGTTGGTGTGCAAAGTTTCGGTCTTCGTCTTTGAGGAAGAATGGGAGCAGTGGTGCTTCGTCGGGTGTGTCCTCTTTCAGTTTTTTGATGGTTTTGAGGATGAAGGAATCCACCGTATCCTTGTCGTCGTTCCAATAGAGCGAGTGGTCTTCAAGGATTTCGGAGGCTTTGTCGTTGTCCACGATGCTCCGGCGGTAGATTTTCAGGACGAGTTCTTTGTCGTCTTGGAAACTGTGCTCCTTTTGTTGGGCGTATGTTTTGAAGTCGTCGGAGTCAAGGATTTCTTCGTAGAGATTTTTGATGAACGCCGGTTCCTCGCTCCACTCCTGCTTTTTGTTTTCCAGGAAGTCCATCATCTCCTGGTTTGCTCCCAGTTTTTCAATGCAGCGGTTGGCGGCGAAGAGAGCGTCGGCAGAGGCGTTTTCGGAGGCGATGCCGGTGCGCCGTTCGCGTGCCAGTCTCACGTTGTCGCGTGTGGCTGCCAGTTTCCGGAGTTCAAGAAGAGTGGAGAGGAGGTAATGATACAGGTCTTGCGTTTTTTCAAGAGAGAAGTCCAGTTCTTTGTACGCGGTTTCCGGGTCTTTGCCTTCGTTTTGTGAGAATGCGTACAGCAGTTGTACAATCTTCAGTCTGATGAGCGATCTGTTAATCATGATGAGAACGTATGTAAGAAGAATGCACCGATGAGTTCAGTTTGACGGGGTGCATGGGATTTTCGCGTTGCAAAGTTGGTGCAAGTCGAATGCAGAAGTCCAAGCTTGCTTGAGGCTTTTGCTGAGACGCCGCCCAATTTCGCACTGCAAAGATACAACGAAGAAATGAAAGCGTCAAATTTATGTTCATTTGCTGCCGGCGGAGCGTTGATAGCTCAGAGCCGAGAGAATGTAGATTTGCATCATAGCCACGGCTCTTGCGTTTTCTCCGCCGTTGGGGATGATGATGTCCGCATACTGTTTCGTGGGTTCGATGAACTCGTCGTGCATGGGCTTGAGGATGTTGCGATATTTCCCAATCAGCATCTCCAGCGGGTGTCCGCGTTCGGCGGTGTCGCGTTCGATAACGCGCAAGAGTCGTTCGTCGGCGCCTGCATCGACATATATTTTTAAGTCCATGAGGTCGCGGAGTTTTTTGTCGTAGAGTGTCATGATGCCCTCCACGATGATGACCTCGCGCGGCTCCACGTGCACGGTTTCCGGCAGGCGTGTGCAAGTGATGTAGGAATAGGTCGGTTGTTCGATGGCGCGTCCTTGGCGCAACTCCTCAATTTGATGTGCCAGCAGTTCCCACTCGAAAGCATCGGGGTGGTCAAAGTTTGTTTTCTTTCTGACTTCTAGTGGGAGGTCCGACTGGTCGTTGTAGTAGGAGTCCTGCGGAATGACCGCCACGGTGTGTTCGGGAAGTGAATCCAAGATTTTGCGCACCACTGTGGTCTTTCCCGAGCCGGTGCCGCCCGCAATTCCAATGATCAGCATGGGTTGTGAGTGTGTTTGGTTGCGAGTAAAACGGCAACTCGTCGTTGTCAAGACAATGTTTCGCGGTTGCGCAGTTTTCGTCTCGCGGGTGGAAAAAGGAATGAACTGTGCTGCAAATGTAAGAAAAAAACCGTGTGCATCGCTTTTCTTGCTCCATTCTCTGTGATTTATGGGTGGCGGTTCCCTTTCCCTCTCTGTGTCTCGGTTCTGCAAAAAACCGTAACTTTGCACCTCCCTTGCTTTTGCACAGTCATGAAGACAGAAAAGTTCAAAGAAAGTGTGGTCAGTGCGCTTCCCGGCACGTGGAAGAGTTCCGTCTGGCTGTTGAAGTTGATGATTCCCATTTCGTTGGCGGTGACGCTGATGCAGCATTTGGGCGTGTTGGCGTGGATTGCCGTCCGTGTGAATCCTCTTTTTGTTCATCTCGGCTTGCCGGGTGAGTCGTCTGTGGCTTTCCTTTCGGGTGCTGCGGCAGGCACCTATGCCGGTTTGGCAGCGATGATGTCGATTCCGCTCACCATGAAGCAGGCATCCATTCTTGCTTTGATGATAGCCCTCTGTCACGCCCTTCCGATGGAGTGTGCCGTGAATCAAAAGACCGGTTCTTCTTTTTGGAAGATGGCTTCGATTCGCATGGCGATGGCTTTTGTCTGTGCGTTGCTTTTGAACTTCATTTTGCCGGAGATGTCCTCGCCCTATCTCTATCTCGGAGCTCCGGCAGACAGTCGTTGGGAGGAAGTGTTGCTGACGTGGGGCGTTTCTCAGTTGAAGATGTCGTTGATGGTTGTGCTCATCATTTTTGTGTTGATGGTGATTCAGAGACTGTTGGAGTCATTTGAACTTCTGGCACCTTTGTCGCGTTGGCTTTCGCCCCTAATGCGTGTCTTTGGCCTTCCCAACAATGCTGCCTACATGTGGCTCGTGGGCAATCTCATTGGCATCAGTTATGGCGCTGCCGTCATGCGCGATTTGGAAGAGAAGGGCATGGTGACGCGTGAAGAAGCCAACGAAGTGAACCATCATCTCGTCATGAACCATTCCATGCTGGAAGACACCATTGTCTTCGGCGTCACGGGCATCTCTGCTTTTTTGCTTCTCGCCACCCGCCTTGCTTTTGCGCTTGCTCTGGTTTGGGAAAGGAGATGTCGTCTTTGTGTTCAGCGCATGCTTCAAAATCGCTCGGTTTCTCCGGACAGATAACGTTCTTTTTCCTTCTATAGTATTTTCCTAATCTTCCTCCCGTTTTGCCTTGCTTCGGTCTGTCGCTGCATGACCTATAAAATATAATATAGTCCTAATCTTCCTCCCGTTTTGATTCTTCACATCTACAATCCGTCCCACGAGGAGGCGCTGTCGGCGAACACTCCTTATTATTATCCCACGCTTGCCGCACGCAGTCAGCGTCTTCGTTTCGGTGCGCTTCCGGCGTTGTGGGCGTTGCCCGGCGATGCCGTTTGGGTTGAGGAGGACGGTGTTCTTCCCGACGCTCCCTTGTATTCCGGTGTTCGTTTCGTGACTCGTCGTGAGCTACGCCCCTCTTTTTGGGAGGAGGTGGAGCGCATTGAGCCTTGGGGTTGGGATTTGCTCGTTCGCCATTCCTTGCGCAAGGCGGGAGCACCGGAGCGTCTTCTTCCGACCGACGAGCAGTTGGCGACAGTGCGTCGTCTGAGCAGTCGCGAGACCGTGGCACCCGTGCTCCGGGCGATGCGTGGGTTGAGCATACCGACGGTAGGCGAGTCCGTTGTGTGTCGTTCTGAGGAGGAAGTGAGAGAGCGGATGAACATTTGGGGCGATGTCATGGTGAAGTCCCTTTGGTCCTGCTCCGGTCGCGGTGTCGTGCGGTTGTCGGTGTCTTCGCCCGAGAGCCTTTGGCGTCGTGTCGGGAAGTGGCTGGCGTTGCAGGGTGGGGCAGAGGTAGAGCCCGCCTACGACAAGTTGGCAGATTTCGCCCTCGAGTTTGACGTGGATGAGGCGCGGCGCGTCACCTACCGCGGTCTCTCCTTCTTTGACGCCTCCCCTGCCGGTGCCTATTCCGGGAATCACGTCGCTTCGCCCGAGACGCTGTTGCGCTTGTTGTCCGAGAAGGCGGGGAAGGACGTGGGGAAGGAAGTGGCTGCTGCAGCGAAGACGGCGGAAGAGGTACTGGCGGAAACGCTCGCGCCGCACCATGCCGGTCCCGTGGGCATAGACATGATGTATGTCCTCTCCGGCGGCGCTCCCGTGCTGCATCCCTGTGTGGAGATAAATCTCCGCCGCACCATGGGGCGCGTGGCGTTGGACCTTTGGCAGCGTCTTGAAGGAAAAACAAAAACCGAGATGAACGTTCTTTTTGACACCTATCTACCCTTCAAACAGCGTTAGAGGCTGTCAAAGTGGCGTTGGAAAATGAAAAGGATAGAAAAGGTGTAGGGGTGTTCTATAAATTACGGGATAAGGAACGTTCAAAAGAAAGTGCTTACGTTTTGGTTGGTTTCTTAGCGCGCCCTTTTGTAAGTTTCGTCAGTCACATAGCCCGCTATGCTCCTTCCTCAATTGACAAAAGTTCATCTCTAAGAAATCAAAAATCAACTCAACCTAATTTTTAGAACACCCCTGTAGAAAGGAAAGCACTTTGGCTTTACCGTCTTATCTCCTCCGCTCCCGCTTGTCGCAGCATCTGCTCCGAGTGGTTGCCCCAGGTCACGCCGATGGTGTGGCAGCCCGCGCGGCGTCCCATCTCGATGTCAAAAGTTGTGTCCCCCACCACGGTGGTCGCTTCGACGCTGATTCCATGGCTTCGCATGAGTCGTTCCACGGCTTCGGGATGAGGCTTCGCGTGAACCACATCGTCACACGCCACAATCTCTGCAAAGAGCGGGCGAATGCCGAGTCGTTGGCAAAGTTGCTCCGTCGATTCGTGTCCGCGGCTGGTGGCTATGGCGAGGACGGCGCCCTCGCTGTGAAGTGTTTTGAGCCATTCTTCCATTCCGTCGTAGAGCACAATTCCTTCCACGCCGACTTCTTCGAACAAGCGGCGATAGGTCTCCACCGTCTGTTCCAGCCTTTCCCCCTGCAGGTTGCCCAGTTTCGCGATGCTTTCCGTCAGCGGTAGTCCGATGGTCGGGACAATTTCCTCTGATTTCGGCACGGGGAGGTGCATGGTGCGGAAGGACGCCTGCATTGTCCGCACGATGCCGGCGCGGGTGTCGGCAATCGTGCCGTCGAAGTCAAACACGAAGAGGGGGCGACGTTTCACCAACTCCACGCTCACGCCCTCGGCGCTGAAGCCCGCGATGGGCGGCGAGAGTTTTTCGATTTTGACGGTGACTTCGTTCACCTTCCGAAACTCTTTCAGCACGGCGGAGGCGATGCGTTCCGCGACGTGTTCGATGAGTTGGGAGGGGAGTGCCATTTCGTGGCGCACGAGGTCGGCGACCTCTGCATAGTTCACCGTGTCTTCCAAGCGGTCATCACGCAGGGCACCGGCGCAGGCGGCGTCGGGCACAAATAAAGTGAGCGACACCCGAAAAGGTGCGCCCACTTTGTTTTCCAGAGGCAGTACGCCGTGGCGGGCGTAGCACTCCATACGATTGATTTCTATTTTCATCCTTAATATATAATCGGTAAGGAGAAGACTATCCGCAGCGGCTTGCTCCGCAGTGTGTGCAGATGAGGCAGCCCTCTTGATAGACGAGCGTTTCGTTTCCGCAGTTGGGGCATTTCTGTCCCGTGGCTTCGGTTCCGTCCTGAATGTATTTCTTCAGTGCACGGCTGACGCCGACCTTCCAAGTGTTGATGTTCTCGCTTTCGAGTTGGAGTGAGTTCACGAGTTTGATGACGTTCTCAATCGGCATTCTGTAGCGGAGGACGCCGGAGATGAGTTTCGCATAGTTCCAATACTCTTTGTTGAACTTCTCGGAGAGTCCTTCGACGGTCATTTTGTAACCGCGTTTGTTCTCGAACTGGAAGTCATAGCGTTTGGTTCCGTCGGGCAGGATGGTCTTGAGGATTCGTCCTTTGGTGACTGTTTTGGGGAGCACGATGCCCTCGTCGTCGTCTTGGAGACCGGTGAAGATTTCGTAGGGTTGTCCGTCGAGGAGTCCGACGAAGGCGACCCATTTCTCTTTGTTGTTTTGGAAGCGCACGACGTCGCAGTCCAAGACGTCCGGTCGTCGTTCCGTCACCTGCGGCGGTCGGCAGATGGGGATTTCGTTCGTGTTCTCTTCCTTTTCTTCCTTTTTCTTGTCCGTCTTTTGTGTGCTGACGAGGACGCCGGAGCGTGAGCCGTCACGATAGATGGTGCATCCCTTGCATCCGCTGCGCCATGCTTCGACGTAGAGTCTGTTCACGAGTTCTTCGTCCACGCTGTTGGGGAGATTGACGGTGACGGAGATGCTGTGGTCCACCCACTTTTGGATGGCGCCCTGCATTCTCACCTTCATCAGCCAATCGACGTCGTTGGCAGTGGCTTTGAAGTAGGGAGAGCGCGCCACGAGTTCGTTGATTTCCTCCTGACTGTAGTTCTTGGTCGTGTCGAGTCCCTGTGTCTGCATCCAGGTGAGGAACTTGTGGTGATAGACGATATATTCTTCAAAGGCGTCGCCCGTTTCATCAATATAGTCCACGTGAACGGAGGGGTCGTTCGGGTTCACCTTGCGGCGTCGCTTATAGACCGGCATGAAGACCGGCTCGATTCCGCTGGTGGTTTGTGTCATGAGGCTGGTGGTTCCGGTGGGCGCGATGGTGAGGCAGGCGATGTTGCGGCGTCCGTGTTTCTCCATCATGGTGTAGAGTTCCGGGTCAGCCTCGCGGAGACGGGAGATGAAGGGGTTGTTCTTTTCGCGCTCTGTGTCATAGACTTCAAACGCACCGCGTTCGGCAGCCATGATGGCAGAGGAGCGATAGGCGGTGAGGGCGAGTGTCTGTTGCACTTTGACCGCCATGTCGGTTGCTTCCTGTGTGCCGTAGCGCAGTCCGAGCGCTGCAATCATGTCGCCTTCCGCAGTGATGCCGACACCCGTGCGGCGTCCCTTGGCAGTTTTGGCTTTGATTTTCTGCCAGAGTTGGAGTTCGGTTCTCTTGACTTCATCGCTCTGCGGGTCGCTTTGAATCTTCTCGATGATGGCGTCGATTTTCTCCTGTTCCAGGTCGATGATGTCGTCCATGAGACGCTGTGCGAGGATGACGTGACGGCGGAAGAGTTCAAAGTCAAATTCGGCTTCGGGAGTGAAGGGGTTCTTGACGTAGGAGTAGAGGTTGATGGCGAGCAGGCGACAGCTGTCGTAGGGGCAGAGAGGAATTTCGCCGCAGGGGTTGGTGGAGACGGTTTCGAAGCCAAGGTCAGCGTAGCAGTCAGGGATGCTTTCGCGACGGATGGTGTCCCAGAAGAGGACGCCCGGCTCAGCACTTTTCCAAGCGTTGTGAACGATTTTCTTCCAAAGCGCCTGTGCGTCGGTGTCTTTGGTGAAGGTTGGGTTTTCGCTGTCGATGGGGAACTTTTGGTGATAGGTTTTTCCTTCCACGGCGCAGTTCATGAATTCGTCGTCAATTTTCACGCTGACGTTGGCACCGGTGATTTTTCCTTCCACCATTTTGGCGTCGATGAAGTCCTCAGCCTCCGGGTGTTTGATGCTGATGGAGAGCATCAGTGCTCCGCGTCGTCCGTCCTGTGCCACCTCGCGTGTGGAGTTGCTGTAGCGTTCCATGAAGGGTACGATGCCAGTGGAGGTGAGTGCGGAGTTTTTGACGGGTGAGCCTTTGGGGCGTACGCCGGAGAGGTCGTGACCGACTCCGCCGCGTCGTTTCATGAGTTGCACCTGTTCCTCGTCGAGTTTGAGGATGGCGCCGTAGGAGTCGGAGTTTCCCTCGATGCCGACCACGAAGCAGTTGGAGAGGGAGGCAATTTGGAAGTTGTTGCCGATGCCGGTCATCGGGGAGCCGGCAGGAACGATGTAGCGGAAGTGGTCGAGCAGGTGGAAGATTTCTTCGTGGCTCACGGGGTTAGGATACTTCTGCTCGATGCGCGCCAGTTCTGCGGCGAGACGGTGGTGCATGTCAGTGGGAGAACACTCGTAGATGTGACCGAAAGAGTCTTTCATGGCATACTTGTTCACCCAAACGCGGGCTGCAAGTTCGTCACCGCCAAAATACTCTAACGAAGCGGAAAAAGCTTCGTCGTAACTATAGGTTTTCATGAATGGTTTGGAAGGTTTTTGTGATTTGCGTTGCAAAGTACGTAAAACGCAGTGAAATGACAAAGCGAAAAAGTTCTTAAAATTAAAGTTTTCCAAAAATAATCGCCAAACGTCTGAGAAGCAGATGTTTGGCGAATCTTGTTTGCGTAAAAGTTGTCCGAAATGTTCTATCTTTCAAAGTTTCAAGCGTGCAAAGTTGCTCAAAAAAAGGGAGGCGAAGCGGGCTTTTAGGGGCGTCGCATGAATTAGGTTAAGGGGTGTTCTAAAAATTAGGAAAACGTAAGCACTTTCGTTTGAACGTTCCTTATTCCATAATTTACGGAGCGCGCCCCTTAGCCTCCTCTTATTGAAAGTAGATGCGCTTGACGCGGTCGCTGACAGAGGTCAGGATTTCGTAGGGGATGGTGTCGAGCAGGCGTGCCAACTCTGCGGGCGGGAGGTTGTCGCCGAAGATTTCGACCGTGTCGCCTTCGCGGCAGTCCGTGTCCGTCACGTCAATCATGCAGACGTCCATGCAGATGTTGCCGACATAGTCCGCGCGCTGACCGTTCACCAGACAGTAGCCGCGGCGGTTGCCGAGGTGTCGGTTCAAGCCGTCAGCATAGCCAATCGGAATGGCGGCGATGCGAGAGTCACGCTCCAAAACAGTGCGGCGGGAGTAGCCCACGCTGTCCCCTTTCGGGCACTCGCGGATTTGAAGGATGGTGGTGCGCAGCGTCGTCACGTTTTGCAGCGAGCGGTTGTCAATGGGGTCTATGCCATAGAGTCCCAGTCCGAGTCGCACCATGTCGAGGTGGCGTTCGGGGAAGCGTTCGATGCCTGCGCTGTTGCAGATGTGGCGAAGGATTTTGTGGGGGAAGGCTGCCTGCAAGGTCTTTGACGCTTCGTCGAACAAGGCGAACTGGCGGGCGGAGAAGTCGTCGAAGTCGGGGCTGTCGCTGCCGACGAAGTGGGAGAAGACGGAACGGGGAATGACGGAAGTCTGGTGGTGCAGGCGGTCAATGAGTGCCGGCAGATCAAGGCGTGGGTCAAAGCCCAGACGGTGCATGCCCGTGTCCAACTTGATATGAACGGGGAAACCCTGTATGCCTTCCTTCTCAGCAGCCTTGATGAGTGCGTCAAGGAGTTTGAAGTTATAGACCTCGGGTTCGAGTTCATAGTCAAAGAGCGTTTTGAACGCGGTCATTTCCGGATTCATCACGATGATGCCCGCGGTGATGCCGGCACGTCGCAGTTCGGCTCCCTCGTCAGCCACGGCGACGGCAAGATAGTTCACGCCGCGGTCTTGCAGCGTCTTGGCTACTTCCACGCTGCCTGCGCCGTAGGCAGAGGCTTTCACCATGCAGACCATCTTCGTTTCCGGTTTCATGAAGGAGCGATAGTAGTTGAGATTCCCCGCCAGGGCGTCGAGATTGACGTGGAGCGTGGTTTCGTGAACGCGCAGGGAGAGTGCGGCGGTGATTTTCTCAAAGCCGAAGGGTCGCGAGCCTTTGATGAGCACGAGCGAGTCGTGGAGCGTGTCGAGCAAACCGCTGTCGGCAAGGGCTTCGCCGGAGGGGAAGAAGGACTTCTTCATCAGGAAGAGCGAGTGGGCGTGTGAGATTTCCGGTCCGACACCGATGAAGTGGTCGATGGCGCGTCGGTTCAGTAGTTCTGCCACTTTGGCATAGAGTTCCGTGGCGGGAAGTCCGGTTTGGAACATGTCGGAGAGAATCAGCACCTTCTGTTTGTTCTGAATCTCCGGGCGGCGTGCCATGAAGTCGAGGGCGATGTCAAGGGAGGCGGCGTCGGAGTTGTAGGTGTCGTTGATGAGCGTGCAGTTGCGGACGCCTTGGATGACCTCCAAGCGCATGGCGACAGGCTCCAGACGTTTCATTCGACTTGCAATTTCCTCTGCACTGAAGTTCAGACTGAGCAGGACGGCGAGGCAGTGGATGCAGTTCACCGTGGAGGCATCGTCGGTGAAAGGAATGGTCATTGCGGCTTCCGCACCGTGGAAGCGATAGGTGATTCGTGTGCCGCGCTCCAAGGTTTCAACCGCGGAGACGAAGAGGGCGGCACTCGGATTCCGGCGCGACCACGCCAGACGTTCCCCGCGCAGCAGCGAGGTGGCGACACACTCATCGACCACGGCGTCATCGGCGCAATAGACCAAGACCTTTGCGTCCTGGAAGAGCGAAAGTTTTTCGTGGCATTTTTCTTCGACCGACTCGAAGTTTTCCTGGTGGGCAGGACCGATGTTGGTCATGACGCCAATCGTCGGCTGGATGATGGCACGCAGGGCAGCCATCTCACCGGGCTGCGAGATGCCGGCTTCGAAGATGCCAATCTCGCTGTGTTCTCCCAAGAGACAGACGCTGAGCGGCACGCCCACTTGTGAGTTGTAGGACTTCGGCGAGCGGGTCACGTGGAGGGTGGGGGAGAGGAGTTGATAGAGCCACTCCTTCACGACCGTTTTGCCATTTGAGCCGGTGACTCCGATGACGGGAATGTCGTGTTCTTCACGGTGCCGCTCCGCCAGGCGTTGCAGGGCTTTGAGCGGGCTCATCACCTGCAGGAAATTGGCGTCGGGGAAGGCGGTTTCGTGCTCTGCGGGCAACGTGCCGACCACGAAGTTGCGGACGCCGCGGCGATAGAGGTCTGCCACGTAGCGATGACCATCGCCCACCTTGGTGCGGAGGGCAAAGAAGAGAGTGGTTTCGGGAAAGACCAGCGAGCGGCTGTCTGTCAGCAGCCATTCGACTTGGGTTGCGCTGTGTCCGAAGCGACGGGCACCGATGAGCGCGGTGACGTTTTCTATGGTGTATCTCATTTTCTATTGTTTGAGAGTGACATGCTTTAGTAATATGAAAATAATAAGTTGCGTCAGATTTGAATTAGATTTTCGAGGTCAGATTTTCACCCGAAGAAGGAGCATAGGCGTATCTATGTGACTGATGAGGGAGGAAATATGGACCGAAAAGATTTTCAAAGATGATGCAGGTTATTTTTTTGAGGATTACTTAGGGGGTTCAGCATTCGGTTTTGCTCCATTTCTCAAGAAATCTTCGTTCGCGCTCCTCCGCCGCGGCGCGGAAGGCGAGGTCTGCTTCACTGCCGGGATGAAGCGAGCGGTGGGAGCGGTCGCGCAGGATGTGCTCCTTGTCCGTCCGATATTCCTCCAAAAGCGGTGAGAAAGACCACCGGCGGAAACGCTCCCAAACATAGTCCACCGCCTGCTCAGAGGGGTGGAGCATGTCGGCGGCATAGAAGCGATAGTCGCGCAACTCGTCCGTCACAATCTCAAAGGCGGGGAAATAGGCGGTGCGCTCGGGGAAGCGGAGGCAGAGTTCGTCAATGAGCACCAAGAGGCGTGCCTTTGAGAGGGCACTTTCGTGAAAACCGTGCTTCGCATAGCGATAAGGACTCAGCGTGAAGACCACGCGCATCGCCGGACATTGGTCGAAAAGTCGGGACAAGAGTTCTGTCCATTGTGTCAGCATCTGTTCCGTGCGGAGAATCGTCTCCTCGAAGCGGCTGCCGGGTTCTTTGTGACAGTTGGCAATGACAGCACGCTCCGCACTGTCGCGAAGGACGTAGGCGTGGTCCGTGCTGAAGGTGACGACCCAGAGCTGCGACTTCTGCATCGCTGTGCGTGCTGCCGCTTCGTGGGAGAGGAGGCGGCTCGTCAGTGCTTCGCAGTCTGCCGCGGCGAAGTTTGATGCCCACTGCCAGTGGCGCCACAGACCATCGGAGGCGCGAAAGGCGAGGTCCTTGCGGAAATCCTGCGGCGCACGCAAGAGAGCGTCCAACTCTTGGGCGATGGAGGCGGGATTGTAGAGCACTCCGTGGGGGCAGACGCACACGTTTCCGTCAGGCATAGCATCGCGCATCAGACGTCCGACGTGTTCCGCAAAGCAGGAGCCGGAGCACATCACGTGCGAGGAGAGGCTGAGTTCAAGAAAGCGTGGCGGCAGAGCCACTTCGGTGCGGAATTTCATGAGTTCGAAGTCTAATGATGCGCAAAATTACTGCATCGTGCGGGAAGAGGAAAGCAGCAGCGCAAAAACTTTCTTCCTTTTTCTGTTTCGTCTGCGCAGGCAACGCTCCCATCGGCTGTGAAGAGGATGTAATCATTGCCGTTCGCAAAGGTTCAGAAAAGCAAAATGTCCTGAGGACGTAGCCGACGAAAGGACACCAATAGTTTGAAGTCCCGCACAAACCCTACACTGCCGCAGAGCCGCAGTCGCCGCCGTGTAGAGTCTTGAGAAAGTGCGCTTCAACCCTACACTATACGTAAATAAAAGGGGAATGAAAAAACTCTGCAAACTATACACAAAACCCTACACAAACCCTACATTTCTCTGATTTTCCGTTTGTTACGGAGTGTATAGTTTGTGCTCCAAACCCTACACAAACTATACACAAAACCCTACATTGAAGCGTGCAAAACCCTACACGAAAGGTGGGGGTAAACCCTGCACGAAACGGAGCGCAAACCCTGCACTGCAACGGCGCGCTGTTTACTTAGGAGCGCACCTAAGTGAAATTAGGAGTAGGCTAATTTTAACCGGGTGCGCTCCTAGTTTTTCTTAGGTGCGCTCCCAGTTTTTCCTAGGTGCGCTCCCAGTTTTTCTTAGGTGCGCTCCCAGTTTTTCTTAGGTGCGCTCCCAGTTTTAACTGGGTGCGCTCCCAGTTTTAACTGGGTGCGCTCCCAGGCTATTATGACACACCGCCTCCAAAATTTTCCACACCCAACGCCCTTTTTCGGTTTTAACACTTCTTGCTTTCGGCGATGAAAAGTATTATATTTGTACAGAGATATGGGAGGAGCCTCGGCTCCCCCCTTTTTTGTCACTTTCCCTTTAAAAACGGGGGATTTAGAAGCGCATCCGGGAAAAATTTGCCTTCCTCTAATTTTAATTTGCCTTCCTCTAATTTTAATTAGGGGAAGGCAAAGAAAAACTGCGCGCCGAGAAGGCAAAATTGGGAGGCGGAAAGTGTTCCGAAAGGTTAAAAATGTTAATGTCAAATCGCCGAAAAAACGCTCAAAATTGTTGGATTTTTCGGCGTGCAGGAGTGACGGGGCGCGTCACCTCTCCTATTGCCATTTCCTGTTTTAAGTTCGTTACGTTTGTAACGTTCGTTACTTTCGTTACGTTCGTCACAAACGTTACGCACGATTTGCACCATTCGCTCCATTCGTGTTCTAAATTCCATTCGCTCCATTCGCGTTCTAAATTCCATTCGCGAGATTCGTGTTCAAAAACAAAATGTAGGGTTTGTGTTCCGCCTCGTGTATAGTTTTGCGAACGCTCGCGGTGTAGGGTTTTGAACGCTCGCGGTGTAGGGTTTTGCTACCGTTGTGAAGAGTTCTGTGAAGAGTTCTGTGTATAGTTTTGTGTATAGTTTGTGTATAGTTTGAAGCACAAACTATACATTTTGCAACGCGCGGAAAATCAGCGGAATGAAGGGTTGAATGTAGGGTTTGTGTATAGTTTGTATAGTTTTTTTGTTTCCCCTTTTATTTACGTATAGTGTAGGGGTAAAACAACCCTACATTTACGGCTGTGTGCGTAATCATATTTTGAGCGTGCAAAATAGTTTTATCGGAGAACAAAAAACGAAATGAAGTCATTCCAGCAGGCACTTCTCTATCAACTCTCGTGCGCGAATAATCACTCACCTCAGAGTCATGTTTTGTTTTTTGCGCGCAAAGTCGGAAGCAGCGAGCGGAAAATTTCATTCCTATCGCAATTTGGCGTAAATTTGCTCTGCAAAACACACACATACGGTTCTCACACCATGAAAATACTTTTCCTTTCCGACATCCACGGCTCCGTGCCCGCGTTGCAAACGGTGCTGCAATTCTTTGACCAGCACCATTTTGATTTGCTCGTCATCCTCGGCGACTTGCTGAACTATGGTCCCCGAAACGGTTTGCCCGACGGACTCGATGCGCCGGGCGTCGTCGATCTCCTCAACGAGCGAGCCGACAAGATTCTCGCCGTGAGAGGCAACTGCGACTCCGAAGTGGACCAAATGCTGCTCCACTTCCCCATTCAGGGAACCTATGCCCTGTTGGTTGACGAGGGCGTGAAGTTTTTCCTGACCCACGGTCACATCTACAACGAGCAGTGCCTCCCGCAGGCTCCGGCGTGTGACGTCTTCGTCTATGGGCACACCCACGTCATGCGACTCGAGGCTGCTGATGAGGAAACACATCGCCCCGCCATCCTCAATCCCGGCTCACCAACGTTCCCCAAAGGCGGAAACCCGCCGACCTTCGCCACTTGGAGCAGCGGAAAACTCGCGTTGCGCACCTTTGACGGGCAGGTCATCCGTACCCTCGACATCCTCCCCTGCGAATTCTGAACGATGCGCAGAGAGAAGTTCTAATCGCGCTCAAGGAACGGCGTTCTATGCGAGAAGGTCTCACTCGCAATGTTCCGCAGAAGAAAAAAGACAGGTGCTGAAAGCACGACAGATTCACGAAAAAGATTTTTTTCGAGGAATCGGTCATGCTCTCAGCACCTCTTTTATGCCCCTCCCTCGCGCGCGTATATATATAATAAGGAGTATATGAGACGTGAAAAGCGTCAAATCCTGCCGCATCGTTGCCTCTTCGTGACATACTGACAAAGTGTCATTTTGAAAAAAATCATCGTTTCGAATGTTTTGGCACGCACTTTGCTTTAAGTAGGGTGTCCGCCCGAAAAAAAGAACGGCGGGCAGAAAGAATCGAATAAATAACAAACAAAAACAAATACACATCATGGGAAAAATCATTGGAATTGACCTCGGAACGACAAACTCTTGCGTATCCGTTTTTGAAGGTAACGAACCCACCGTCATTGCCAACAGCGAAGGCAAACGCACCACTCCTTCCGTGGTCGCTTTCGTCGAAGGCGGCGAAAGAAAAGTCGGAGACCCCGCCAAGCGTCAGGCAATCACCAACCCGCAACGCACCATCTACTCCATCAAACGTTTCATGGGTGAAACCTACGACCAGGTGAGCAAAGAAATCTCACGCATGCCCTATTCTGTCGTGCGCGGCGAAAACAACACAGCCCGTGTCGAAGTGGACGGACGTCAATATACGCCCCAGGAAATCTCCGCCATGGTTCTTCAGAAAATGAAGAAAACAGCCGAAGACTACCTCGGACAGGAAGTGACCGAAGCTGTCATCACCGTGCCCGCCTACTTCAGCGACTCTCAGCGTCAGGCAACCAAAGAAGCCGGACAAATCGCAGGTCTCGAAGTCAAGAGAATCGTCAACGAACCGACTGCCGCTGCACTTGCCTACGGCATCGACAAAGCCAACAAAGACATGAAGATTGCAGTCTTCGACCTCGGTGGCGGTACGTTCGATATTTCTATCCTTGAATTTGGCGGCGGCGTCTTCGAAGTGCTCTCCACCAACGGCGACACTCACCTCGGCGGCGACGACTTCGACCACGTCATCATCGACTGGCTCGTTCAAGAGTTCAAAAACGACGAAGGCGCAGACCTGACCACCGACCCGATGGCGATGCAACGACTCAAGGAAGCTGCCGAGAAAGCAAAGATTGAACTTTCCAGCTCCTCTTCCACCGAAATCAATCTGCCCTACATCATGCCCGTTGGCGGTGTGCCCAAACACTTGGTGAAGACGCTGACTCGCGCCAAGTTCGAAGCCTTGGCTCACTCTCTCATCGAAGCCTGCAAAGCTCCGTGCGAAGCAGCCCTCCAAGGCGCAGGTCTCTCCACCTCTGACATTGACGAAGTCATCCTCGTCGGCGGCTCCACCCGTATTCCCGCCGTGCAGGAACTCGTGGAGAAATTCTTCGGCAAAGCTCCTTCCAAGGGCGTGAACCCCGACGAAGTGGTCGCTGTCGGTGCTGCCATCCAAGGTGCCATCTTGAACAAAGAAGAAGGTGTGGGCGACATCGTGCTCCTTGACGTGACTCCCCTCTCCTTGGGCATTGAAACCCTCGGTGGCGTGATGACCAAGTTGATTGATGCCAACTCCACCATCCCCTGCAAGAAGAGCCAAGTCTTCTCCACCGCAGAGGACAACCAACCTGAAGTGACGATTCACGTGCTCCAAGGCGAACGCCAGTTTGCTCGCGACAACAAGAGCATCGGTCGCTTCAACCTCGCCGGCATCGCTCCCGCACGCCGTGGCGTTCCCCAGATTGAAGTCACCTTCGACATCGATGCCAACGGCATCTTGAAAGTGTCTGCCAAAGACAAAGCCACGGGCAAGGAACAGACCATCCGTATCGAAGCTTCCAGCGGTCTTTCAGAAGATGAAATCAACCGCATGAAGGCTGAAGCACAGGCAAACGCTGAGGCGGACAAGAAAGAACGTGAACGCGTGGATAAGATCAACGAAGCTGACTCCATGATTTTCCAGACGGAGAACCAACTCAAGGAACTCGGCGACAAACTCCCCGCAGACCACAAGGGTGCCATTGAAACTGCTCTCGGCAAACTGAAAGAGGCACACAAGTCTCAGGACCTCGCCGCCATTGACGCCGCCAAGGCTGAACTGAACAACGCTTGGCAGACTGCCAGTGCGCAGATGTATCAGCAGACCGGTGCTCAGCCCGGTGCAGGTGCCGGCTTCCAAGGCGGTCCTCAGCAACCCGGTGCCGGCAGCTCTTCCGCCAACAACGAAAACGTGCAAGACGCCGACTTCGAGGAGGTGAAGTAAGCCACAGATAAATAAAAATAAATTAGGAGTCAGATCCGTGTAGTTCAACGAGCTACACGGATTTGTTGTTCACAAGCCCCTCCCCAAAAAAGAGTCGAATTTTTATGGCATCACACTTGGGGTATGATGCCGGTGTTAGACAAACCATCGGTGCCTTTATCAAAGCAGCGAGGTTGAAATGGAAGAGTGAACCAACTTGACACTTGTCGATGTGAATGCCGTAGAGCGATTGCGCAACACCAAGAATGCCGAAACTGCTCGTGCAGACAAGGCAGAAAGCGAACTACACTCGCTTCGGTCAGTTTATCAAAACCTCCTGGGAAAGTGGTATGCCCTTTGGAAGAACCAGAGCACAACGAGGCAGCAAGGAAGGTCAAGGAGCGCAAAGAGCGTGAGGCTCGACTTACCGAAGAGAAACAAGACCGATACCAGAACATCCTCAATCGCTTTATCGCAGAAGGACGTGCCACCCTCAGAGCGTTCGCCTTTTCAAATAGAACGAACTTCAACGTCAAAAAGGCTGCATCCATCTACTACGGCATCATGGCTGTTGCCCATAAGATGGAATTGAGCCTCGGCACAAAGGAAGGTATTACCTCGGCCGTCAACGGCTGTGTCGACCAACTCACAATTTGGGATGGTACGAAGAACCATATTATAAATTATTGGTGTCCGCTAAAAATCTTTGGTGATTTCAGGAACTTCTATTTTCTCGGACAGCCGATATACTGGACGCACAAGTAGTCTTTTGGTTGCTGTAAAGGGACAGAATATGCCTCAAAATAGCAAATATAGCCATTCACGGTTAGGTTTATGTCGTGTGAGAGACGGAATTTTTAGCGGACAGCCGTTGTTACCTCTTAAGAGGGGGCTTGTCTTTCGCCAAAAACCGTATTATTCGACACAAAAACATGTTTAGCGGACAGTAATAAAAATAAACTAACCACGCACCCATAGTTTTCACTATAAAAATACCCCTCTCATTGAGAATGCAACGCAATCTTAAATGAAAGAGCCGTGTCGATTAAGTGATTTTACTAGCTGACCATGTATCGGCTGTCCGAAGAAATTACGACTTTTGCTCATGGTTATCTACGTTTATGTCCAAAAGCAAAGTAACCATTTAGGGCTGACTCCTGCAATAGGTGCCAGCCCTAATTTTTCATCGCCTCTTGAAAAGTTTAGCGGACAGTAATAATTAAAAAAGGATGGCAAGTACATCAATCCTGCCATCCTGCTCAATCTTATCAAGCAAACATCTATGAGCAATATGTTTGCCGAGAACACTACCAATCCTGAAACCTAACCAATCCTTTGACCTTTACCATTCAGTATCACACCATCTTCGTCATTGTCCTTGCAAAGGTACATGTCATAACCTATTGCCTGGATGCTACAGTATGAAGGAGGTGTGATGACCTTGCCATCTGCTGTCATCAGTCCATACCATCCGCTTTCTGCCTCATAACGCCGGCATTTTGCCATCTTCTCCACTGGCAACGGCTCAATGTTTTCCGTCTCACTGGTGAGTGTGCCTTCCTCATTGTAATTCTTAGAGGTGGAGTAGCGTAACTCATCAGACTCGTAGGTCATATAACTAACGTCATTGATGTAGAAATCATTGATAATCTCACCGCTATGGTCGTAACGTTGAATGATGTGGTTGCTGAGAGTAACACTGATATATTCGCTGCTTACCCAAATTTGACCTTTCGTGAACGGAATGACCGTGTTCAGCGTGCTGTCCAATACACTTTTGCCCTCTCCGTTATCGACAATCCAGAAGTTCCCGGAAGATTCGATGGAGAAATATTCTGGCTTCAACACCCACTTGCCCTGCTTGTCCAGCAGTCCGAATCGGTCACGGCGTTCATTGTGGACAATACATCGGTTGTTGTGGAACACGTAACCCTCTGCTCCTGGGATATAAGGAATCTGTGGGTCTATCACCACCTTTCCCGATGCGTCGATGAACTTGATCCAGCCTCCATCATCCACCGATGCCAGTCCATCGGAGAAAATCCACGCATGGCTGTACTTCGGCTCAATGACAGGTTTGCCGGTGAACATATTGAAATAGCCGCGCTTCTTGCCGTCGCTGTAGCATATCAGTGAGTCCATGCCCAACGGCCTGGCTATCCACTTGATGCCTGTAATGGTCTTCTTGCCGTCAGCAGTCTTCAGGAAACCGTCTTCATCGTAGTAGGTGTAATAGGTGACATTGCGGGAGATGTACTGCGTATCGTAATACGAGTCATCAAAATGCCTGTTTACCTCCAACCGATAGCAGGCAGTACGACAGAAATCCCAACCTGCGGCTATGGCCAGCAACAGCATCAGGAACGCAAAGCAGCTGCCCACCGTTCGACGGAGAATCTTGCCATACTTGGAGTCATCCCTCATGCCCAATATCACCGTAAACCAATTGGCAATGCCAGCGAGGAGGGCGGTCAACCCATACCAGAACAGAATGAAAGCCCTTTTCATTGATGTTATCTTCGTTCTCATTTTCCTTCCTCCTCATCAAAAGCTTCGTCTGCCATACTGGTATATAGGTTGTGCCGCTCCTCTGCCGACATGGGTGCTGAGCATTCGTCTGCCTCCTTCATCTTCATGCACGAGAGACGTGAGAAGAAGTTCATGCGGGTGCTGGTGTCCTTGCCCATCGAGGCGCGTGTGCCCTGGTCGTTATAGGCAAAGTTGCGCGAGTTGCGGATTGAGAGCTTCATCGCCACCTCCACGGAATCCTGGTTGGCGCCCATATAGGTGAATGTCCATCCCTCACCACGCAGACGCTCCACAAGTTCCTTGATGGTCTTGCCATTGTACTCGTGCGAGGCATTCTCCATGCCGTCGGTGATGATGGTGACGACTACCACACTGTCCTCAATCCCCTTGACATGCTTGCGCATGGCTGTGAGTGTGATGCCCATGGCATCATATAACGGTGTTGTGCAACAGGGCTGAAAATCCTCCATCTTCAGCGGATGGGCATCGGTCACGGGTGTCTTGTCAAACACGTGCTTCGTCTCACAACTGCAAAACGTCACCAATGACACGAAATGGTCTTGTGTCTCGGCAAACTTCTCCTGCGCTTTCTTGATACCTGCCAAGGTCTCGTTGAAGCCCTCAACGGCAGCCTGACGAATACACTCCATCGAACCGCTGCGGTCGAGGATAATCACATTGAAGACCTGTGTCTTCTTAATCTCTTGCTTGTTCTTTACTTTTTCCATCGTTTCAAATATTTATTGTTTATCTTATTCTATATTATCCACACTCACTGTATCTGCAACAATTTCAACTCTCTCATTGGGAAAACTGATGAATGCCTCCAATCTCTTTACATCACTTTCGGTTAATAGAGGAGTGCCCACATCTTTTTTATGATAAGCGAGCAACCATCTGGCTTCTCTCCGGGAGAGCAATGCATGTTCGTCAGCCTTCATATAATAGTAGGCGACTTTCCTCTCATCAATAATGCCGTTTTCGTCTGGCTTTCGACTGAGTTTGCCGAGCAGCTTATATGCCAATGGGATTCTTTCCGCAAGCTGTTCCAACTTCATCTTATCGAGCTGAATCTTTCCTTTCCGGTCCAGCAAAGCGTTCAGCAATGCCGCAAAATCACTTCCACGTTCAGAGGCATCCCTTATGATTTCAAGTCCACGAATGGTATCACCGCTTTCCACACACAGAACACCGAAGAAAGCGTATGCGTCGGGACTGTCGATTGTAGCCAGTTGCACCATAATGCTGTCTTTCTCTTCTCTCAGTTGGTCACTGCTTTTGTCCATTAGGTTACAGAAATGTTTGATGTCGTTATCATCGGGGATTTGTGTCATATATTCCATTTTGTTATGAATGGCACCATGGATTCGTGCTTGTTCTACCATGGCCATCATTCCGAGGAAATCTTTTTTCACGCCGATGCCATCCCTGTAGCAGTCTGCAAGTTGCAAATAGGCCTGGCCGTCACCCCAGCGTGCCCTTTCAACAAGAGCATTGATCTCTGCGCTGCCATTGGCATTCTCCTTGACCAAATCAGACTCTTTCACATCTGCGATGCTCTCTGCCAGTTGCGTGTCAGAACATGAGGCTAATATGGCCACCATAAATAGGATAATACATTCCTTCATAGTCATACCTTATATGATTTACATGAATTCAGCTTTTGCCTTGTGATATGCGGAACGCACCATGCCAAGGATGTTCAGTACATGCTCCACGTTGTTCGTCAGGCTCTCCATGTCGGTATAGAAGAACTCGCAGCTGGCTGTTACGCTTTTCAATGTCTGGTCAATATACACCTTGGCAAGCTTTACTTCACGGCTCACCTTGTTGCAGACAGCCAGTGTGAGGGTTTCTTCTCCTTCGTTCACTTCGGAAAACTGGGGCAGAATCGCCGAAATATACTGCTCTTCCTCCAGACCCGTCAAAAAGAAGATGCTTTTCATCTGGAACCGGACGCAAATGTCGCCGTCGTCATCCACATGGGGCTTGTAACCGAGGCTCTCAATAGCCTCAAATATCATTTCTTTCTTTGTCATAGTCTTGACCTCCTGTTTATTAGTTGTCACCATCATCAGAAATTTCCTCTACCACGATTTCCTCTGCTTCGTCTGTAGTGTCATCATCAGAGGAATCGCTTGTCATCGTTTCCTCAATCTCAGCCATCGCCTTGCGAGCAAAGACAAGGCTCGCCTCCAAGTGAAGTATCATGCGTGAGATTACCGTCATCAGGTCTTCCTCGCCACAGAGTTGACTTTCAGTCTTCTTCTCTCGCGACTCGGCATAGTCCGAACAAGTTCGACTCTGCTCTCGCTGCTCGATCAGTTCACGCTCATAGAACAACCAGACGCTGTTTCCAAGCATATAGGCCTTGATATACTTCAGCGTGGAGTTGATTTTTTCCAACAAGGCGCATATCTGCAACATCTTGTCGTCCTCCACCTCAACGATGCCGGGAAGTGCAATGTTGAGAAACTCCTCGTCGTTCTCATTGTACATATACAGCAGGTTCAGTCCCTCGTAGTTGAAGCAATACCCCATGCCTTCCTCTTCTTCCAACTTGAACCCCAACTCTCTGAATGCTTCCAAAATTTTCTCTTTCATAATTATTCAATTTAGTTATTATTATTCATCTAAAACCTATTGTAGCATGTCGACAGCCCTCATCCTTAGGAGAGAACTCATTCCTCACTCGCTCATATTCCCGCAGGTCTCTGCCAGTGACAGACGGGCGCTTCTTGGAAATGACTTCTTCGAGCAGAGTCTGGCTGATAGGCTGGTACTCGTCTGTGCAGCCCTTGATAGTGGCATTGAACATCTTTCTTGCCGCCGACCTCACTATGTAACTAATGTCGCTGCAGTTATAGCCCTCTGTCAGCTCTGCCAGTCGGTTGATGTCAATCCCCTCATCCGAGGGAAGTTTAGAGAGTGCCAACGAGAACAGACTCTTGCGGGCTTCCTGGTCGGGCATGTCTATATATACCATCTCGTCAATACGTCCTGTCCGTAGCACAGCCTTGTCGATGCGTTCAGGATGGTTGGTGGCAGCAAGGACATATACACCACGTTCGGAGGCATTGTTGAGCATACAGAGGAACTCGTTGACCTCACTGTCATAGTGTTGGTTTGCCTCGTCACCGGAGCGTTTCGGCACCATGGCATCAAACTCGTCGAAGAACAGCAGTGTGGGTGCTTTCTTCTCTGCGTCTTTGAATACTTCGCCTATCTTCTGTTGTGTTCCGTGTACCCAAGTACAGGCGAGGTCATCAGGCACAATCTTCATGAAGTTGATGCCAATCTCCTCGGCCATCTTCTCAGCGAAGAACGTCTTGCCGCAACCAGCAGGACCATAAAAAAGCATGGAGGGTGGCTTGATACCATATACCTCGGCACACTTGCGATTCTTCAGCACATTGATAAATCCCTCGGTCACAAACTCCTTCAGCTCATTCATGCCTGCAATGTCTCCAAATCCATGACCATTGGCTTTCTTCTCTGCTACTGGCTTGTGCTCAGCCTCTTTTGCGGGAGCTGTCTTCTGTTCTGTTACCGGCTGTCCTCCGCATATGCGGCGCAACCAGTCTTTCTCGGCTTCTGATGTCTGCATATTTTCAATCCTCCACTGTTTTGTTTTACTTCTATGATAAGAGAGTGGCATTTGTAACCATTGTCTATCATCTAACACTACTTTCTGGTGAAAAAAATATCCCTTTGGTCTATTGTGCCTGTTTGCCACATTAGCCAAAGGGATATTATCATTGCATTCATGCAATCTTCAATCTTCAGGCTTTGGTGGCTGTAGCTTCCACTGCTCTAGCAATCGTTTACAACCGTTTTCAATGTGTTTAGCCACACGACGATATACAGCTACAGTCTGGTAATGAGGGTCTTCCACATTACCATCTTCATCCAATGCTATCTTATTGAACAGGACGATTCTGTTCCAATGGCTATAGTCCAGTTTTCGTGTTATGGCATCACGGTGACGCTCGTCAAACACAATGATCGCATCAGCTGCCATCAGTTTCTCACGTGTCATAACCATAGTCGTACCACTTAATTCATAGCCCAGTTCCTT
Source organism: Prevotellamassilia timonensis (assembly GCF_021531665.1). Lineage (GTDB taxonomy): Bacteria > Bacteroidota > Bacteroidia > Bacteroidales > Bacteroidaceae > Alloprevotella. The sequence continues at coordinate 13,185 of NZ_JADYUH010000005.1, read as the reverse complement.
CGCCACATCCACCATTGCAACATCACGAGGATTCTCTCCCCAGTCCAATGTGCCCAGTGAGAACACTTCAATGTCCTCTATTCCTGCATCAGCCACTAGTTTCTTAGTCACACATTCTGCAAATGGTGACCGACAGGCATTGCCTGTGCATACAAAGCATATTTTATAACTCTTGTTCATTCAAAATTACGGTTTACATCAAACAAATGCTTTTTACGTCTGAGAAACTCTGCCTCATAGTCAGCTGGCAGCCCCAGCATGGCAAGCTCGTCGGGAGTGACTGCCTTGATAATGCTGTTGAGCCTTGCGGCAATATCATCACAACGGAACTCCTTTTTCTCCACATAGCGATGCCCTCTCATCTCCGGCACCTCTTCGAACGGCACGGAAGGGTGCATCACATAGTAAAGTGCGATGGCAATGTCTGTGCGGTGTCTGCCCATAGCGCAGGCAATAAAGAAGCCACCCTTGTCCATCAGTTCGAACAGTAGCGGAAGTGAGCCGATAATCTGGTGTACGTCCGTGTTCCTGCTGTCGATGGGCAGATTGTGGTATTCCAAGCCAGCCTCTGCCACATTGCGATCGTAGCGGTCGGTGTGGTCTGCCGTGCGGAGGTCGATAATGACCTTTACACCGGCATCACGCACCTTTGCCAACAGCCAGTTGCTGCCACGTCCCGACATTGTTCTGCCTCTCACTCCTTTTTCATACACGGGGGCAAGGTCAACAATGGGGTATCGCTTCAATGACTCATACAAGGCATTGGGTTTATTGACCAATGAAAGGTTGTTCGCATCAGATTGGTTCTCTTGGACAACCTTGTTTTGGGCATTCTTTCCCACATGCCATCCGTCGCACCATGCGCACTTATAGACAGAGAAATGCACGCCATGCTTTTCGCTCATTGCCTTGGCAGCCTTCAAGGCAACGGTTTTCGTAGGGTACGACATCTTAAGCTTACCGCTTCCTCGTGCCGTATGGCTGTATCGGCTGAAAATGCCGAAGGCGTTGTGCGTCACGAAGATGTTTCTCCAAGCACCTTTGCGAGTCAACTGGTCATATATGGCTAAAAACAGATTCTTGATCTTCATCCCATTAATCCTCATAAATAGTAGAAATTATTGTAATTGAATGTGGTCAAGGGTGAGTGGACATCATCCATTGCCAACATCCGTTTAGGTATCTCGCTCAGAGGAATTCTTGCGTCAAGCAATGATCTCAGCCTCATGGCCAATTTCACATTCTCGCGGTCAAGTTCCTCCTGTGTAGTCTCTACCTGATATAATAGAGCCTCACTTAGTTCGGAAACTATCATCCCTGTAAACAAACCATGCAAACCTTCTGCACGTGCGAATTGGTCGGCATTGCACCATACAGCTACTATGTTGCCTCCATGCTTCCGAAGATGATAAGTGTGAGGATGCCCCACGATGATTTTGTCAAATCCCTCTTTGCTGTCATCTACACGGTAGAACAGTCCCTTGTCTGAGCCATGTCCCAGCAACATGATACGCTCCTGCGTAGAGACATGACGCAACAGATGCCCCATCTCTTTAGTCAAACGGTTATCATCAACCACCTGTGCTTCCAGCCCTTCATACAGGGCAGAAAGCATGGCCGTGGTTTTGTCTTTGGGATGTATCACTAATATATTTGTTCTACTATTTTACTTTGCAAAGGATCTGATGAGCGGCACAAGCACGTACTCTCTCACCAAGTCGTCGCAATAGTGGCACTAACTGTTGTGTTCGTTGCTTTCTTCTGTTTGATTGCTATTTGAAACAGTGACATTCACATGGTCAATGCCGGGACCAAAGAACTGAAGGTTCATCAGTTCCAACAGGTCAGGCGTTATAACAACACCGCTATCGTCACCAATTACGGAATCCATGCGGCAATTCGGACATCTTCCTGTGCGGTCGCCCCTGCCGTCATTATCACACCAGTCGGTCACATCTTCCGGCTTGAAGATTGTCTTGCAGTGAAAGCAACCGCAATCCTTACTGTTCTTTATCTGCTGCTCGTTACGGTATGTAGAATGATGCAATGCGTAGAGCAGATTCTTTATTTCTTCTTTATTCATTTTTATTACTCCTTTTTTACTCGTTATTAAACAATAAGGGCTCGTTTCCGTTGCAGACTGATTGGAAGTCTGACTGCGAAACGAGCCCTGAATGATGTTGGTTTCAGTTGGTCGAAATTCCATATGCTCCCTCCGACAAGGGGCGATGAGGATGCTTTAGTCTTGTTCCTCGTTCGGGTCTGTTTCAACGCTCGAATCGTAACTGTTTGTAGCCTTCAGGTTAATGACAGGCTTGATGAAATACTCTACCTCAACGGTGTCTGCAATCAGCTGAAGAATTTCCTTCGGGTCTTTGTACGCCATTGGGCTCTCATCGATGGTACCGGTGCCGACCGATGTGGAATAGATACCCTTCATGGCCTCCTTGTACTCGTCAAGGTCAATGAGTTCTTTGGCCATTGCGCGAGACATCAGGCGTCCTGCACCATGTGGGGCACTCTGGTTCCAGTCTTCGTTACCCTTGCCACGGCAGATGATAAGACCATCGCGCATGTTGAAAGGAATGACGAGCTTCTTGCCTTCCGGGGCAGCCACAGCACCCTTGCGGAGCATCTTCATGCCAAAGTCAATGTAGTTGTGGGTGGTGTAGATTTGCTCCGTGATGGCAGCTTTCTTGCCACTACAGCTGACGATGGCCTCCATCACCAGACGGTCGATGACCATGTGGTTGTACTCTGCGTATGCCTGAGAGATGACCATATCCGTGATGTAACCCTTCATGGCCTCGCCTGTGAGATAACCCTTTGCTGAGTCGGCAAGCTTGCAAGCCTCCAGCTTCCAGTATTTCCAGACCTTCTGGCCAAGGTTGCGGCTACCGCAGTGTGCGGTGAAGGCGTAGTTGCCTTCGGGAGTGACACCCACCTCCACGAAGTGGTTGCCGCCGCCAACGGTTCCGATGCTGTGGTAGAACATGTGCTCGCTCATGTCGATGCGCTTGAGGAAGGCGGTGATGCCCTTTTCCGTCACATCCATGTTGTTCACCATAGCGGGCCATTGCTGTCTGGCTTCTCCAAGCCTCGTCTGAAGATGCTTGTACAGCTGTTTCACATCATAGACCGACTTCTCGTGAATGGTCATACCGAACTTCACGTTCTCACGGATAGCCTTCTCTATGGCTGGATAGTCAGCCTCATTGACCTTCAAGTCGGTGATGGCTGTGCTTACGGAGCAACCTATGTCGCCACCTACGTGATCTGGGTTCACATGGTCGGTGAATGGTACGGTGAAGCCCACCACGATGTCCTTGCCCGCATGCACATCGGGCATAATCCTTATTTTGGATTGTTCGAACATCGGATGGTCGAGAAAATGGTATATCATCGACAGTGCATCCTGTTCAATATTGTCTGTATAAATCTTGCAGTCTTTGCAATACTTTCCTTTAAGTTCTAACATGATTTTTTTATGATTTTGAAGCCCTATACCCCACGTCTCGTGAGGACACAATAAAGGCATAGATGAAATATAAAATGCTCTGGCGTGTTCTTTGTGCCAACGTTTCGCTAAGCGAGCGCAGAGGCCAAACCTGTTTGGGCTATGCCGAGCGGAAGAAACGAAGGCGAAGCCAACGTTACATAAAGGCACAACACGGAGTCTTTTGTCTGTTCTTGGAGATGTAGGTTTGTTTTGAATTACATGTCTTTTGTGAGTCTGCTTACTCGTTTCTGTTTGTTTCGGGCGCCATGAATGTGTCTTGCTGAAAATATGAGCCGAAACCCGACAAGCTCACTATTCAGCGTTCAGTGTTACACCAGGCAACTGATTAATGCTGTTATTTTCCATGTATTTACATTTCTTCAAAATCGGTTGCAAAATTAATCTTTTTTCACGAGATTCCTTCAACTTCGAATGTTTTTTTATCTCAATCATTGATTTTCTTGCTCTTACAGGTTTTTATGACTGAATATGCAAAGAAGTAACCCATGTTTGAATCGAAATTTGATTTTCTTCCTTTTTGATTTTTGTTTATATACATCTTTATGACATAAGAGAGGCAAAAGTAACCTGTTTTCTATCATTGCCATGCAGATTATTGCACCAAGCACGCCACAAACTCCTTCGGAAGGATGATATTCTTCACATCAATGGCATCCATAAAGAGTGGAGCAATCTCCTCGTCACGGAATCCTGCTATTCCGCAACCTATTCGTGTAACGAGGAACGTGAGCCGGCTGTGCTCTTTGGCGAAACGGATGAACGCATCTACGTAGGGCTTGATGGTATCAACACCGCCTTGCATGGTAGGGATGGCGTATGTCTGACCATGCAGCCCCACGCCTTCGCCCCATACGGCACCAAACCTGTTGTAAGCCAAGCGTGCAGCTCCGCCTCCATGTGCGCCTGCCAGATTGCTGCCAAAGACAAATATCTCGTTCTCCTTTAATTCCGAAATCCTATCGGAGCTGTATGCTCTGTTGTACATAAATTCCTATTATAATTTAAAACTCCAATCTAAATCCCTTCTGCTTCAACTCCTCATATTTCGCTTTGTTGAAACGGAAGAGGAAGGCCTCTTTCTTCTGCGTTGGGTTTACTGTCTCGTCCATCTGATCCAGCATTCCGATGCGCTTCATTTTGTTGTAGAAGTTGCGGCGGTCGAAACGCACGTCAAGTATTGCCTCATAGAGATTCTGCAGTTCCTTGATGGTGAACACTTCTGGCAACAGCTCAAAGCCAACGGGTTCAAAATGTATCTGCTGACGCAATGCCTGTTCAGCCTTGCGGAGTATCTGGTCGTGGTCGAACGCCAACTGGGGCACTTCGTCCAAGGCAAACCAACGTGCATCAGCAGCATCATCACCACCTTTTACCTCCTGCATTCTCACCAAGGCATAGTAGGCTATGGTGATGACACGCTCACGAGGGTCACGCAGAGGAGCTGTGAAGGCATGGAACTGCCGGATGTAGGCACCATCCAGACCTGTCTCTTCCTGCAACTCACGCAGCGCACCCTCCTCAGCACTCTCGTCCATCTTCATAAATCCACCAGGGAAAGCCCATCGCCCTTTGAAAGGTTCGATGCCTCGCTGCACCAAAAGTACTCTCAGTTTTGTACCGTCAAACCCAAAGATAACACAGTCCGTCGTCACACTCGGATGGGGGTACTTATAGCAGTATTTCAACTCTTCGTCTGTCTTGTTTATCATATCCATAAATCTTTTGTGTAAAAATCACACAGCAAAGATAATTGGACTTCTTTAAACAACAAAACGTTCTGCGTAAAAATTACACTACAAAGACGTTTTTATCAAAAACACCACTATCCACGGTCTTTTTAGCACCTCCTGTGCACAGACATCCGCTCCAATCACCGAGAGGAGCAATGCCAAAACCATTGTCATTCTTTTACCCAATCTCATAATCATTATCTTTCTTTAATCTTCAGCTTCTTCACTTTCTTTATCCTCCTTATCGTCACGACCGGATAAGTAGGTGTGCTTCTCTATCACTGCTTCATTACCAAGCAGATTCTGTCCGAAGCGGTTGATGTTCACCCTGCCGCCAATTGCTGCCGCACAGTTCATGGCAAAAATATCATGAGGATGTTTCTCTATCCTCTTCAGGCAGGTCTGATAGCATTTCTTGCGCATATTGTTGTAGATGCTGTTGGGTATGGAGGAATCACGGGATATTCCGCCATAGCAATATTGATACAGACATCGCCAGATAATCCAGATATTGTTAAGACAAGGATTGTATTTTCCACTGTTCATCAGCTTCTCTGCCACAGCCACAATCCATTCGTCTTCAAGTTCTGCTTCCGGACTGTCCGCCCAATTCAGCAACAACGAGCATTGCTCGTCAAAAGTGGAGCAGTCATTCAGACTGTGCAGCATCATTTCCACTCTTTTGTCCGCTTCAACCTTCTTGTAAAGTTCCAGTGTAGGCTTTGTCGCATCTGCCAGTTCCTTGGTCATGGCATTCAAGGAATCGACAAACTTCTCCTCATCTGTGAAATACTTATAGGACTTGGCTTCGATCTTGTTGCCAAAGGCAAGCAACAGATCCATCGAATGTTCTTCTTCTCCCCATTCTTCTGGAGTACGTTTCATCATAATGACGATGCTGTCCTTATAAGTCTTGGCAGCCTGGCAGAGTTCCTTGTCCCTGATGCAATCCTCGCTAATAGCCTTGATGCCGGCAACAACGTCTTTTTCTCCAGCAAGTTCAAAACCATCGCATCCTCTCAGCCATAGCTCGTGATTGCTCCACACGCTGAAAGCCAACAGACAAGAGTTGTAGAATACCTCTGCATTGGAAAGAAACGGATGTTTGCTTGCGGCATATTCCGGCAATTGCAGGGCGAATGCCGTATCACTCACGATCTCGTATTCGAGAACATTGTCTGCCGCATCCTCTCCATAGAAGGCAGCAAAGAGGTCAAAGTCCGTGCTGTCCTTCTTTGCACTTGCGTATTTGTCATAAATCTCGATTACGTCTTTGAGACTGACGGCATCGTCATTCTCAAAGTATTCGCGATACTGTGTTCCCATTTCTTTCTTGCAGCCAGTCATTGTCACCAACAATGTCATGGCAATAATACCAAACAATCTCATAGTATCTTTTCTTTTTTTTATTCTTTATACTTCAATCAATACTGCCGTATAGTTGTCATCGCAAATTACAGCCTACCGTTCAGATATTCTTCTACTACATCCGGATATGTCTCGTTGGGTTCATTTTGCGAAAGATTCTCCTTGTCCATTACCCACTCTACAAACTTACGAAGATCTGGAGTATCTATCGTCTTGTAATAAGTGGTAACGTAATCGTTGGGCTGTCTAGGATGAGGTTTTATTTCACCGATAGCCCATACGTCCACAATCTTGGCAAGAATGTAGTATGGAAGGTGCTCATAAGGCTCATAAGGGGTATGCTTTTGCCTTTCGGCTTCTTCCATATTAAAGACACAGATGCCATATTTCACCTCAGGAGAAGCCTCTGGCTCAGGGAAAGTAAAAACAGCCAGGTATCCTTCTTTAATTCCATACGTCTTTAACCTAACAGAAGAAGTAAGCGAGGGAATGTCTTTGATTTCCTTTAAGAAACAATCATAAAACGACTCATGATTGTCCTCTCCCTCAACAAAAACACAAGGAGCCCCGTATGCGGGTACACTTGGCATTTGGGAGAAATCGAACACATATCGTGCTACATGAGAATCCAAAGGTAATGTAGTCTTTTCTTGCTTCTTAAAAAGTTTGTTGAAAATTGTAGGCATAATTATGAGTTTATTTTATCGTTAATGTTTATTCAATGTCAATTCTCGAAACCTCATCCACGTTTCTGATAGCCGATATGGACTGTATGGCATTCTCCAACTCTCTTACCGAATGGACTGCGAAATCAACCGAAGTCTCAACGATGCGGTCAACGGTCACAGTGTTGAGCAGCGAGATGGATAGATTCTGCTTCTCAGTGATACATGCCACCACATCACTCAACAGGTGATGGCGGTCGATGCCACGGATGCAGATACGGACAGGGAAGAGGAATGTTTCATGCTCTTCAAAGTTGACGGCAACGATGGAGTCGCCTTGCTCTGAAGCCATGCGGATAGCATCAGGACAGTTGCGCTTATGCAGCGTGACAATTCCTTCTGCACCTTTGAATCCTATCACCTCGTCGCCCGGCAATGGATGACAGCATGAGCAACGGACGTAGGGCATCTTTTCCTTGTTGGCAAAATAACTGCGGAGAGTGCGCTTTGCCTTGTAGGTCAGTACGTACTTCAGCCATTCTTCCTCTGGCAGTGCTTTCTCGTCTGTCCCAATCTCCACACAATCACCTCGATGTAGCACGGTCTTCACCGAACAAAGTCTGCCATTGATGCGGGCATACTCCGCATGGAGTCCCACCTCACTGTGAATCTCAAAGGCAAAGTCCAATGCCGTAGCATCCTTGGGCAAGATGACACCTTTGCCATGAGGCGTGAACACCATGATGTCATCATTGTAGAACGATGCCGTCACTCCGTCCATATAGTCCATCTCGTGGCTGTGATACGCCACATCCTTCAGCACAGCCTTGAACTTCTCCAACCAAGCCTTCACGTTCTCCTCTGTTCTTTCAGCCGTGCAGCCAAGACGTGAGTTGCGCACCATACGCTCAGACGAGATATGAATCTCCTCCCAACCGCCTTGGTCGTTGAGCAGCTTCACATGGAAGCTCTGATAACCGTTCTCCTTGGGTGCATTGATATAGTTGGCCACACTGCCAGGACGCTCCTTGAAATAGTCAGAAAGCACGGCATAGATATACAGGCTCAGTTTCTTCTCCTCTTGCAGGTCCTTCGCGTCATAGATGATGCGGATATAGTGTTTGCCATCCACATGGTGGAAGCCACATCCCTTGGAACGCATCTTGCGCCATATGCTATAGGGCATACGGTAGCGAAGCTCTATCCTTGCTTTGACACCATTGTCTTCCAGCAGCTCGCTCACCTTTGCAACGAATCCTTCGAGGTTCTTCTCCTCTGCCAATTTCATTTCATCCAACATCCCTTCTATTTGTTCATACTCACGAGGACAGCGGTAATGGAACGACAGGTTTTCCAACTCGGTCTTCACATGATACAGCCCAAGACGGTTGGCAAGCGGGGCATAAAAGTAATCGGTCTCCCCGGCAATCTTCATCTGCTTGTCAGGACGCATACTTGCCAGAGTACGCATATTGTGCAGTCGGTCGGCAAGCTTCACCAAAATGGCACGCACGTCATACTGTACCGATGCCAGAATCTGACGGTAGTTGTCCACTTGCTTCGACTTGTCATACTTCTCCTTTTTCTGCTTTGTCACCACACCTACGAGGAAGGCCACGTCCTCCCCGAAACGCTCGCGGATGTCCTCAATAGTGTATTGGGTATCTTCCACCACGTCATGCAGGAATGCCGCCATCACGGGATTGGCTCCAAGTTCCAATTCCTCGGCCACAATACGTGCCACAGCAATCGGATGTGTTATGTAAGGCTCACCCGTCTTGCGTTTCTGCTCCTTGTGTGCCTCGGCAGCCAGTTCGTATGCGTTGCGGACAAGCTGCATCTGCTTGTCATCCACTCGTTGAGCCAACATCTTGAAGATGCTCTCAACACCAGCCTCTATCGTGTTACGGTCAATTCTCTGCATATTTTTACTCTTTCTTGTTAGACAATTCCTTCTCTTCAGCCAGTTTGCGATAATCAACATTCTTGTCTTTCTCGCTTGGAAGACGAAACTTCCCCACTACTTTGCCTTCTTTATTGATATAGCCGTAGATTTCCACTTCAATGTCACTCGTCATGCCAAATCCGTCGTCGTCCATCCAATAACGGCCATCAGGATTGATTTGCCATCTCACTCGTGCAATACCATTGCGGAAACCCTCGACGAAGGTAGGGTACATGGCAAACTGCACTCTTGCGTTCTCCTGAATGTCCTCAGACAGCTTTTTCAAGGTGCTCCATTCAATATCCTCTTCTTCCACGGTCAGCAGATACTGACTGTGACTCATGAACTCAAAGGCGGTCTTTATGTTATGGTTCAGGATGTAACGGGGCTTCCACCAACCATTGATGAGCTGATAGACAACGCCCATTCCTTCACCCAGTTCGTCCGATTTATACAGGTTTTCTGACAGTTTCTTTTCTGTCAATTTCTTGTATAATGCTTCCTCCAAGGTCTCACCTGGGGCAAGCTTCTTCAGTAATCTATTCAATCCCATATCTTCGTTTTTTAAGTTCTGCAATCAGAAATAACCTTTTAACATAAGGGAAGGGGAAATCATGGATGTTCTATCTCCTTACTTCACATATAGTTCCAATTCTTGACGCATATCATCCAACTGATGGTCTATGTCATCCAATACCCTGCGTTCAAAAGATGCCTTGCGCCTGTTTCTTACAGGGGCATACAGCGTCTGCATGATGACGAACGACAGAACAGGATAGAACACCTGCTCGACGACACTCAGTTCTGTTTCTGTATGCAGCATATAGCCAAGCAAGGAAGCCAATGCCATGAAAAGGCAATACACCCAACAATTTGTCGGCTTCTTGTTCTTGATGGGTTCAAGGATAGACATGGTGTCCGTTTTTATAGAAAACCTTGCTGCTTCTTCCGGCTTTGTCTCCTTAAAAGCCTTGAACCATACGCCACGTGCCAACACGCCCCGTTGCCATTTGGCAGTCTCTTCGTGTAGCTTGGCGGTAAGCTGCCGGGCATCTACCTTTCCTCCTGCCACCATCTGTCTTTTAGCCTCAGATAGCACGACATCTCTTATGCCGTGCCACTGGGCGTTGAATTGTATAAGCAGCTCCATACCTGTACCTTATTTATACTGTTTGTAGTGCCTCTGTGTAAGGCAAACCAAATACATCCTCATGGCAGGTCCTGATTTCCTGTGCCAATGCCTCGATGATGTGGTCTGTACGTTCCTTCTCTTGTCCTGCATTGAAGGCATTGTCACGCATGTTCCGCTCAATTTCAGCAAGGTGGTTCCGTTCGTCTGCCAGTCTCTGGCGTGCATCACCGCATTTGGCATCCTTCACCTCGTTCACCTTGATGGCAATGTTCACATTCATGTCGTGCAGACGGTCGTCCAACTTGTTGTGGATTTCCTTCAGGGCAACATTCTTGCTTTCCGTGAGCATACGGTCCACCATCTCGTTCTTGCCGTTCTTTATCTGCATCCATTCGATGAGGGCACATATCACGATGCCCCAACCGCCTGTAACAATCTGAATGACCAACCACTGCCATACTCCGTTGAACACAGCCTTACGGATGAACTCCATCCATGCCGTGCGCCCTCCGGCACAGTTCTTCACGATTGCACTGGCATCTCCCACACAATAGGAAATGATGGCTTGCAGCCAGTCCTGGTCCTTACCTTTGCCCATCTGTGGCATTTCTGTCAGCACATTGCCTAACTGTGAGAAAAGTCCCGACACGTTGTTGAGATTGGTGTTCACCGACTGCTCCGCCTCTCTGATAGCATTGTCGAGCACCGCACGGTTGTTCTCCATAAACTGGTCAATCTTGCCAGCTATGTGGTCGGCGATGATTTCCGAGAATGGTTGCAACAGACGCTTGATGTCTTCTTCCCGGGCTTCCTTCGACTTGAATACATTGATATTGCTCAACGCCAATGAGAGATAGTCCCTCATGCCAAAACGGATTTTCTCATGTAAAGTTTCCAAATCCACTTCCCAGGTGCTATCAACGCTATCCACGGCATTGCGGATCAGCATCGCCAATGTGTTTTGGAGTTTCAAGGTGCAGTTGTCGAATGAGGTCTCTGTCGCGCTCAGCCCCGTTTCAATCTCTCCGATAATACGCAGACATTCATCTTGCTTTTCGGCACTGAGCTGACCGTTACGCTCATAGATGGCCCTGTCTTCACGTACCTTTTCCACAGCATCGTTATAAGTGTCGAGCATTGTGCGGAACATTTTCGTATATTGTGCGGTGCAACGCTCATCGGTAGTCAGGAACTCCCGAAGAGCCTGCTCAAAGGGAATGAACTGACTGCGTTGCATCTTCAATGCAGCCTTATCTTTATCTATCACAACATCTCGCTGCAAGTCCTCGTCGAAAGTCATGCCTCTGCGAGCATCAATAGCCAACAAGGCCGACAGTCCGAACACACGCTTCTGCATCAGCACCTCGTCAATGCTGCTATCAGCCTTGGTGAAACAGACTTTCACGTCATTGCGAACCCGCTCCATCGCCTGCTCACGCTGCACATCAGATGCTATGTTGTCTATCTTGTTGAGCACGAAGAACACGTTGCCTGGATTACCCTTGAAATGTTCCTGAAAGTATTCTCTGTCAGCCTCCGCAAAACCACGTTCGCCACACAGATAGACGATAGCCTGTGCCTTGGCAGCAATGTCGAGGGCAAGCTCTGTTGCCACAGCCTTATCCTCCAATCCCGGACTATCGACTATGTTCACGCCATCAGCCATCAGCGGCAACGAGCAACGGACAATGGAATATGCCACATCCTTGAAACGTGCCACGCTGCCTGTCTGTGCAAACTCCTCATTGTCGGCATTCGTATATTGGTAGGTATCAACAAAATCCTGTTTGCTGACATATTCCACACGTCCTGCCGTCACACTACCGTCTGCATTTACGGTGTCCTTGTAGTGAATCTCCACGTCATCCTCATCGCAGCCGTACTGGATGAAGGTGAGAATGGCGGTGCTTGGCAGAGCCGACTCAGGCAAGATGCAGTTTCCTAACAAGGCATTCACAAGAGTACTCTTGCCCGAAGTGAATGTACCCATGATAACCACCCGGAACAGGCCATCGGTAATAGTCCGTACCTCCTCCAAACAGCGGTCACGTTGCAAGGTCAACCCAAGTCCCGTTTCCATGCCGTTCTGACTCTGTCGCACGCCAACCAATGCTGCCGCATGGTTGAGAGTTGATACCAATCTTGTATTCTTCTTATTCATATTAGTCGTATTTTGTTTATTTCCAGATTGAGGTGTCCGTAATAAGGCAAGCATTTGCGCAAGCAAACGACCAAGCTTCGATGAAATCTTTGATGATTCTTTCCAGACTATTACTGTTGAATTCATTTGACTCATTGATATGATACCATGGTGAATACACATACGACAGCCCATCGTTCCAATCGCCATTATATTCCTTGTGGAAACTTCTTACGACATCCAATATTATGTCAAATTCGCTTTGTGACAATTCCCCTTGAAGTCCCATGACGGTTTGCAAGATGCAAAAAGCACCTTCCTTCTCATCCATCTCGAGGAAATAATCAATCGAGTTGTATTTGACAATGTAAAGACCACAAGAGTCTTTCTTCATCTCTGCTCCAAGTCCAGCAAAAGTCTTTCTCAGTTTATTTCTAACTGTCGTTTTACCCATCAATAGTTCGTTAAAAATTCAACATATGGCCTAACGACTATGCCGCACAGCCAAAGAGTTCTTTGAAAATGTGATTAATTAAAGTTTGATTCGGTCGGTATCGGGACACGTCAAAAATTCGTTTCGTCAGGAACGTATTGGTCATCAGCAACTTGAATTTGGACATGGAATACTCCATGTGCCTTTCCTTCATCATGACCTTGGCCACGTTTAACGATGCGAATGATGCAT
>NZ_JADYUH010000059.1 GCF_021531665.1 Prevotellamassilia timonensis | reverse complement strand
GGGCTATACTGTGAGTAACCCCGGGCAACGCCCGGGGATAGTAGGAGGCAAGGAAAGATTAGCCTGGAGGGCTGTACGCCCGCGAAGACGGCGAAGCGGCTTTGAAGGAAAGACAAAACCACGGGGCGGAAGGACAACAAAAACGGGTTAAACTTTCTGCACCCGTTCCGCACACATCGAAAGCGTGCAGAACAGGTGCAGAATATGTATTGAACAAATGCTGAACAAGTGATGAACAAGCATTGAACAAGTATTGAACAAGTGATGAACAGGGTGCAGATAAATGTTCACCACTATATCAGAGTCCAACGAAAATTCCGGGTCAGACGACAATTCCGGGCAGGTCAATAATTTTTTTCTTCAAAATTATCCCATGCCACATCGCCTTCCCACTGTCTCTGGTCAGAGGGAGCGTCTCCGCCGGGGCCATAGCCACCACCGATGTTGACATCTGTCTCGCCCAACGAAGAGGCAAGCATCTCCAGCGTGTGGATGCGGATGACTTGTATGGCGGGCTTAATATATGCTTTCATTATGTCTGTTTTTATTTTTGAATGATTTTCTTTCCGTTTCTGATCACAATGCCTCGTGGGTTGCTGTGGGTCAGTCTGCCCGACAGGTCGTAGGTTTCAGTCTGACGTTTCTCTTGGCTGTAGGGAATCACCGTGCCTGTGAGGTTTTCGTCGCCAATCACCACCAGGGAGATGCGTGCGAGGGAACTGAGCGGTGCGGCATTTCGTGAGGTAACGGTCAGATAGTGTCGCATGGGAGAAATCTCCGACTGATGGGTCCACTCACCGTTTGACTGCAGAGAATAGGGGTCCTCACTGCCTGTGCCCACCTCGCTCAGTCCGGAATAGGTGCCGGTGAACGAATATTTGTAGTCCACGCTCTGGCAGAAGCATCCGTTGTCCTCAGCCTTGGCAGGTGTTACGCTATTCAGCAGAAGAGCCATGTGGAGGTTTCCGTCGGTCTTTGCTTTCACGAGATAGGGATAGTTGGCTTTCAAGGTCACTCCTGCCAGTTGGTTGAATGCCTCTACCTCTGTGCGGTCGGGTGTTCCGTCGTCATTGTCATCATATCGGTGTACGTTGTTGATGCGTGAGAAGGAATAGGTGTTACACAGTTCCTCAGTCAGCACAAGGTCGAAGGGCACATACCACGTGGTCCATCCCGTGTCCTCAAAAGTGCGTGCGTAGGTGAAGTCGTTCACCGTGAACACAGCCCGGTTGTCATACGTTGTGGCGTCTTGCAACACATAAGTGTTGGCTGTGAATGCGCCCGCCTCTTCTTTTGCTGCATAGAGTCCCTTGCTGTCAGCGAAATAACATGTAGCGCCGCAACCTTCTCTCTGACAGATTTTCTGGTAGATTGCTTTTTCTTCATTGAAAGACGGCTCACCGGTCAGGTCGTGCTCAACGCTCACCGTTTCGGTATTGGCATACGTGTTACCCACATTCTTTATACCTCCGCAGAGCAGGGGGGCATCATACACCGTGTTGTTGCCACTGTTCGTCAGCACAGGATGTTTGTCGCCCGTTTGCGGTGTAAGGTTCTGATACCATGCCTGCGTGCCGTCGGACTTGCTGCCGTTGAGCAGATAGCAGACCTCGCCGCTTGCGAACTCTGCCGTGATCTTGCCCTTGTTGTTGGTGGAGGTGCCACTATTTAATCCAATAGCTTTTCCTGTGTATTTTTCGCTGTCAAAGTAGCAGTTTAAGATGATGCCACTAGAATTAGTTCCGCACACGCCGCCGACAAAGTTGCTGGTGGCGCTTACCGCACCTGCACTATAACAGTTACTTATTTCACCGTAGGAGTGATGTCCGCACACGCCGCCGACACTGAGACTGCCACTTACCGTACTTGCACTATAACAGTTACTTATGTTACCGTAGTCGCTACGTCCGCACACACCGCCGACATAGTTGAGGCCGCAGAAATAAGAATCAACAATGCCTACATTGGATATTTTGCTGTATCTGCCAGTAGATCCGAAGAAACCTACATAATTTCCTTTTGAACTAATTGAATTATTTGTATTAAAATACAAGCCGCTGATCGTATGCCCTTGTCCATTAAATATTCCATTGTACGAAAAATCTCCACGTCCTATAGGCGTCCATTCTCTGAAACCCCTTACGCTTACATCACTTACCAACGTTCCATTCGCATTCAGAACACCGGTGTTCACGGTGATGTCGTTCGTCAGAACAGCACAGGCATCAAGGTGCGTCACGGCTGTCTCACCCTCTGCCGGCGTATATGTGCCATTGACCCAGGCAGCAAAACAGTAGAGGTCGTCATCATTGCTTATCTGGAAAGGATCAGCGGATGTTCCGGCGTGAGAAAACATGTGTGAAAATCCGCACACGCTGCAATTACCGTTCTCACCTTCGAAAGTATGCCCATTGGCTGGGATGGTCACAGACGCAAGGTCGATTGCATGGGTGCACTCAGCATCGCTGTAGCATCTTCCACATCTGTCGCACTGATAGAAATTCTGAGTGTAGCCAACCTCCATACAGGTTGCATTCCTTTGCTCTTTCAGCAACAATGTACCTTCATGTTCTGTCTCTGTACATTGACAGATCGTAATGGAGAATTCCGACACCCGTAAAAGAGCACCACCCTTGTTGGCTGTGATTTCCCACATGTAATATTTATATTGGGTGTCAATTGCGGTTGCAAGAGTGTATTCGTATGACGTAGAGTTCTCATCCTGCAACTTGGTATCTTTGGAAACAGAAACAAGCTCTGTCCAACCGCCCACGTCGTTTCTTCCGTATATTTTCCAGTCCTTGGGATTTCCGCCACGGTCGAAAGCAATGTCATTGGCTGTGGTTATGGTATAGCCTTTGAGCCTGCATGCCACGTTTGCCTTAAACACCACCCAGGCAGGCTGTGAGGTGGATGGCGCCATGTGGAGCCATTTGGTGGATGTGTCTCCATCAAACAGGTTGCTGGCTTTTTCATTATAATAATCTCCTGAACTTATGTCATACGTCAACGTCACCTGAGCTTTGCCCGTGACCGGCATGACCATTGCCGCCACGAGCAGGAGCAGCGTGAGCAGCATGTTGTTGTTTCTAATATTGTGTTTCATGACGATATTGATTTCTTGTTGGTTTTGTTATTTCTTCCATATCACCTTTCCATCCCGGATCATCAGTCCGTGCTGGTTGTGTTCGGGCAGGCGTCTGCCTGAGAGGTCGTAAGTTTCGCTCTTTTTGCGATTCTCATCATAGGGAGTGACGATGCCTGTGGCACCCTCTTCGCCTGTCACCTGAAGCACAATCAAAGCGGGGGCAGCCAGATAGGATGGGGTGAGTGAACTGATGGTGAGATAGTGACGCATGGGAGAAAGACTCTTGAAATGCCACCATTGTCCGTCACTGAAGAGGGCGTAAGGTGAATTGTCTGCCGTTCCTCCGTCACCCAGTCCGCTGTAGGTTCCGGTGAAGGTGTATTTATAATCCACGCTCTGGCAGTCGATGCTGTTTGACTCTGCCTTGGCTGCCACCACATTCGTCAGCGTGAGGCTCATTTCCCGGTCTGCCTCTGTCACCGGCTTCACAAGATAGGGGTAGTTGGCTTGCAGCGTCACACCCGGCTTCTGGATGAAACTTTCCACAATCGTCTTGTCTGCAGTTCCGTTGTAGTCGGTGTCGTACTGGTGTACGTTGCTGATGCGCGAGAACTTATACTTGGAGCATATCTCCTCGGTGAGCGTAAGTTCGAAAGGCACATACCATGCCGCCCAGTTTGTTCCGGGGAACGAGCGGGTGTAGGTGAATTCTGTGGCGGTGCATACTGCCTGATTGACGTATTCCGTCGCGTCTTGCAACACATAAGTGTCGGTAGTGAATGCGCCCTCCGCATCTTCTTCTGCTGCATAGGAACCCTTGCTGTCAGCGAAATAGAATGCAGTGCCGCAGCCTGTTCTCTGACAGGTTTTCTGATAGATTGATTTTTCTTCATTGAAAGATACCTCTTCGCCCAAGACGTGCTCAACGCTCACCGTGTCGGTATTGGCATACGTGTTACCCACCTTATTTATACCTCCGCAGAGCAGGGAGGCATAATACACCGTGTTGTTGCCGTTGCTGGTCAGCACGGGATATTTGTCGCCCGTTTCCAGAGTGAGGTTCTGATACCATGCCTGCGTGCCGTCGGACTTGCTGCCGTTGAGCAGATAGCAGACCTCACCGCTTGCAAACTGTGCCGTGGTCTTGCCCTCGACATTGGTGGCGATGCTGAAGTTACTAGTTCCGACAGCATCTTTATCGCATTCTTCGCTGTCAAAGTAGCAGTTTGAGATGGTACTGAAATAATTATTTCCGCACACGCCGCCGACACTGGTGGGGCCACTTACCGCACCTACACTATAACAGTTACTTATGGTACCGTTGTTTGTCTTTCCGCACACGCCGCCGACATCGGTGCCGCCTCTTACCGAACCTACACTATAACAGTTACTTGTTTCACCGCTATGATTATTTCCGCACACGCCGCCGACATAGGTGTTGCCAATTACTGCACTTGCACTATAACAGTTGCTTATGTTACCGTTGTCGTTAAACCCGCACACGCCGCCGACAAAGGAGCTGCTGCCACTTACCGCACCTGCACTATAACAGTTACTTATGGAAGCGGAGTTGTTACGTCCGCACACACCGCCGACCTCATCTTTACCATTGAAATACGAATCCACAACGCCCACATTGGTAATTTTGCCGCCACTGCCTATACATCCGAAGAGTCCGACATAGTCTGTCGCTGAATTGTCGAAATATAAACCACTGACCGTATGGCTCTGTCCGTTAAAGGTTCCTTTGTACTGATTGTCAAAATTTCCGATAGGCGTCCAGACTTTGAAACCGCTTACATCGCTTGCGAGCGTGCCATCCGCAGTCAAAACACCGGTGTTCACGGTGATGTCGTTCACAAGAACTGCGTTTGCAGAAAGATTCTGCGGCGTGCCGTCAGTCAGCGTGCCGTTTACGAGACCGGCAAACCACAAAAGTTGTCCTACATTGGATATCTCGTATGCGTTGTCTGTAGAGTTGAAGAAAGCCTTCTGGTAGCCATGAGAACAGGTGCCCTCCGAAGTGTAGCCTTCATAAATATCTTTATTCAGGTTGGAATATAATTCGACAGAAGTACCAGGCTCATGTTCACAACCGGAATACTTTGTGACTTGATATACGGTATTTTCACCGGTTGCTTTCCATATCGGCAATTGGTCGCCGGTTTCCGGTGTAAGGTTCTGATACCATGCCTGCGTGCCGTCGGACTTGCCTTCGTTGAGCAGATAGCAGACCTCGCCGCTTGCGAACTGTGCCGTGGTCTTGCCCTCGACGTTGGTGACGGTGCCGCTTTCATTTGTTCCGACAGCATCTTTGTTGCATTTTTCGCTGTTAAAGTAGCAGTATAAAACTGTGCCTCGATAATTATATCCGCACACACTGCCGACATTGTCGCTGCCGCTGACCGCACCTGCACTATAACAGTTACTTATGTTACCGTAGTTGTTAAACCCGCACACGCCGCCGACATAGGAGCTGCCAATTACCGCACCTGCACTATAACAGTTACTTATGTTACCGTTGTCGCTATACCCGCACACGCCGCCGACAAAGGAGCTGCTGCCACTTACCGAACCTGCACTATAACAGTTACTTATGGAAGCGGAGATGTTACGTCCGCACACGCCGCCGACATTATTATTTCCGTAGAAATACGAATCCACAACGCCCACATTGGAAATCTTGCCGCCATTGCCTATATATCCGAAGAGTCCGACATAGTCTGTCGCTGAATTGTTGAAATACAAGCCGCGGACCGTATGGCTCTGCCCGTCAAAGGTTCCTTGGTACGGATTAGAATCATTTCCGACAGGCGTCCAGACTCTGAAACCGCTGACATCGCTTGCGAGCGTGCCATCCGCAGTCAAAACACCGGTGTTCACGGTGATGTCGTTCAAAAGAACTGCATTTGCAGAAAGATTCTGCGCCGTGCCGTCAGCAAGTGTTCCGTTGACAAGAGCGGCAAACCAATAAAGTTGTCCGGCATTGGCGATTTCGTAAACTTCATCCTTTTCTCCGTCGCCGTTGATGTCATGCTTATCAGTTGTCAGCGTTGCCGGCTCATAACCGCCGCACTTTGTACAGAATCCGTCCGGGTCTAAGGAGTGCTCAATAGCCACCGGAGTGTTGGAGAATTGGAGCGTACAAGGTTGGCTGACATACACCGTGTTGTTACCATTTGATTTCAAGACAGGATATGAGTCTCCGCCTTCACTCGCAAGGTTCTGATACCATGACTGCGTGTCATTGGTCACGCCTTTGTTCAGCAGATAACATACCTCACCGCTTGCGAACTGTGCCGTGGTCTTGCCCTTGGTGTTGATGACGGTGCTGCTGTGATTAGTTCCGACAGCATCTTTGTCGCATTTTTCACTGTTAAAGTAGCAGTTTGAGATGGTGCCATAATTATATCCGCACACGCCGCCGACATGGTCGCTGCCGCTTACCGCCCCTGTAATATAACAGTTATTTATAGGACGGTAGTCTTTAAATCCACACACGCCGCCGACAATACTTGTACCACTTACCGTGTTAGCGTTATAGCAGTTTTCAATAATTCCGTATCCCCTTCCGCACATGCCGCCGACATAGGTGGAGCCGCAGAAATAAGAATCAACAATGCCTACATTGGATATTTTGCTGTGTATTTCAATATATCCGAAGAAACCTACATAACTTCTCTGTGAATGATTAAAATACAAGCCGCTAATCGTATGCCCTTGTCCATTAAATATTCCATCGTACGAAAAATCTACACTTCCTATAGGCGTCCATTCTCTGAAACCGCTTACATCACTTACCAACGTTCCATCCGCATTCAGAACACCGGTGTTCACGGTGATGTCGTTCGTCAGAACAGCACAGGCATCAAGGTGCGTCACGGCTGTCTCACCCTCTGCCGACGTATATGTGCCATTGACCCAGGCAGCAAACCAGTAGAGGTCGTCAGCATTGCTTATCTGGAAAGGATCAGCGGATGTTCCGGCATGAGAAAGCATGTGTGAGACTCCGCACACGCTGCAATCGCCGTTCTCACCATTGAAAGTATGTCCCTTGGCTTGAAGAATCACAGACGCAAGGTCGATTGCATGGGTGCCCGCAGCATCGCTGTAGCATCTTCCACATCTGTCGCACTGATAGAAATCCTGAGTGTAGCCAACCTCGATACAGGTTGCATCCCTTTGCTCTTTCAGCAACAATGTACCTTCATGTTCTGTCTCTGTACATTGAGAGACTGCAATGGAGAATTCCGACACCTGGAAAACGTCAGCACCCTGGTTGGCTGTGATTTCCCACTTGTAATATTCATATTTGGTGTCAATTGAGGTTGCAAGAGTGTATTCGTATGGCGTAAAGTCCTCATCCTGCAACTTGCTATCATTGTAAACAGAAACAAGTTCTGTCCAATTGCTCTTGTCGTTGCTTCCGTATATTTTCCAGTCCTTGGGATTTCTGTCACGGTTGGAAGCATTGTCATTGGCTGTGGTTATGGTATAGCCTTTGAGCCTGCATGCCTCGTTTGCCTTAAACACCACCCAGGCGGACGAAGAGATGGATGGCGCATCGTAGCACCATTTGGTGGATGTGTCTCCATCAAACAGGTTGCTGGCTGTTTCATTAGAATAACCACTTGAACTGCTGTCATACGTCAACGTCATCTGAGCTTTGCCCGTGACCGGCATGACCATTGCCGCCACGAGCAGGAGCATCGTGAGCAGCCATTTCCTTGTTGAAAATAATTTTAACATGATATGAATGAATTGATTATTTGTATTCTATCAACTCCGCCGCAAAGCGGTATCAAATTTCTGACACACAAAGAGTCTTCTGCCGATGTCCATTTCTGACACCTGCGGAAGGCGATTTATCAACTGAGGTTTGTGAAATTTGTTTTCACGAGTGTGTAAAGAACAAAGGTTATGCTCTACGCTGTCGAATGTGGTTTACGCCAGACATTCACGCGGCAAAATTACGCAGAGTGTTAAACTTAACCGCAAAAATAATTTCATAAATTTGACGAACAGCCCATTATATAAACCATTCTGCTCAGTCCTGTTTGCAAAAAAACGATATAAAAACTATCCTCTGTGACACTTCCCCTACCCCCTCTTTGTTGAACAGTGAGCCACCTCAAGAAATCTTCCGTGTGAACTGTATTCCGTGGTATGAAGAGGCACACCTCCGCTGAGTCGGAAACCTTCCGACAATCGAAAGAAACTGCGACATTCGCGTGCAAAAAGGGACTGTTTGCGCCGAAAACCCAAAAATCACGACAAAAAAGGCGGTTTCTTGGATATAAATGCTTTTCTTTGCGGTGGCAATCTGAGGATTGCACCCAAATTTTGTGTTTCCTAAGCAAAATCTTTTCTATGAAAGGCATCGTTTTGGCCGGAGGCAGTGGTACCCGGCTCTACCCTATTACAAAAGGAATCAGTAAGCAGTTAATTCCCATCTTCGACAAGCCGATGGTCTATTATCCCATCTCCGTCCTCATGCTTGCCGGAATCCGCGACATCCTCATCATCTCCACTCCACAGGACCTGCCGGGTTTCAAGCGCTTGCTCGGCGATGGCAGTGACTACGGCGTGAACTTCTCCTACGCCGAACAGCCCTCCCCCGACGGACTGGCGCAGGCGTTCCTCATCGGCGAGGAGTTCATCGGTGACGACAGCGTCTGCCTCGTGCTCGGCGACAACATCTTCCACGGAAGCCACTTCGGCAGAATGCTCCGCGAAGCCGTGCGCACCGCTGAAGAAGAACACAAAGCCACCGTCTTCGGCTATCGGGTGAACGACCCCGAGAGATACGGCGTCGTGGAGTTTGACGCGCAAGGAAACTGTGTCAGCATCGAAGAGAAGCCCGCCCAGCCCAAGTCAAACTATGCCGTCGTCGGACTCTACTTCTATCCCAACAAAGTCGTCGAGGTGGCGAAGCACATCAAACCCTCTGCCCGCGGCGAGTTGGAAATCACCACCGTCAATCAGGAGTTCCTTGAGGCGGGCGAACTGATGGTGCAAACACTCGGCATCGGCTTCGCCTGGCTTGACACCGGCACCCACGACAGTCTCAGCGAAGCGTCCACCTTCATCGAAGTGATTGAAAAAAGAACGGGACAGAAAATCGGATGTCTCGAGGGAATCGCCATGAAGCAGGGATGGATTTCGCCCGAAGACGTCAAACGACTCGCAGAACCCATGCTGAAGAACCAGTACGGACAATACCTAATCAAAATCGCCAACCTGCAAGAAAAAGACGAGTGACACGCTGTCTTCTTCCCTCTGAGAGTTATGCCCCGGATTCTCTTTCTCCTTTTCGCATTTTTTGTGGTCTTCTCTCCGCTCCAAGCCGAAGAGAAGACTACTGACGTGTTTGGGCGCGTCACAAAAATGGAAGAGGTGACCGATGATGGAGTCTATCTCATCGCCTGCACACTCAACGACGGACGTTTCGTGCTCTTGACAAACATGGTCAAGACTGCTGCCAACAAACTCGTCGGCTCGTGGATGCAGGAGAAACCGGAAAAGGAACTGACCTACACCAACGTCACACGAATGTGGCGCATCACCCGCACCGAGCACGGAACGGTTCGCATCACCTCGGCAGAAAACGGGAAGAACGTGACACGAGTGAAGAACGGAAACCTCGGCATCACGCTGGAAACGGCAAACAACAGTCTGAGCGAATGGACTTTGACGGCACAAGACGAGGAAACTTTCGCGCTTGGGGACGCCACCTCTGCAAGCAGATGGCTGAGAGCGGAAGAAGTCACCGGCAACGGGACGAAAGGTATCTATTTTGACAACTATTCTTCCACCTCCGCCACAAAACTCATTCTCTACCGTCAGGGGTTGAGCGACCGCGTCGGAGACAAAACCACCCTCGAAGACGGCGCCACCGTCGGACTGAACAGCGGCACGCTCTTCCGCACCGCCGAGGGAGCACCGCTTGACCTTGTCGACAACGAACTGACCAACGAGGCTTGGGCGCCCGACGAACGTGTGGAAACCTTCACCTTCCGGAAACGAGACAACGAATGTTTTGTACTGGAGAAAGAAGGAAAATTCTTTGACCTTCAACTCCAAACAAGCAGTGCCGAAACACTTTGGATGATGAAGAACGGCACGATGACAACGGTGGAAGAGACGCCTCGCAGTCTGTGCTACGATGCTGCCGCAGGACAATGGAAACTGCTGACAACGGAGAACGGAACTGCCACGCGCCCCGCCGTTTTTGCGACGCAGCCCTCCAAGGAAATAGACAGCCGCGGCGTCCTCGTGCTTCAAGGAGGATGGAGTGCCGCATCCCTCGCAGCCCTTGACTTTGAAGGCTCACGCGCCGCCGACCTCACGCAAATCTCCCTTCCTGTCCGAGCCCGCAGTTTTTTGTCATCACCGACCGCGACCAACTATCCGCTCTTCGTGGCAGAAAATGCAGCCAACGCCGTGCCCGAAAGTTGGAACTTCGTGGTGACGGAGAAAACGGACGGTTCGCGCCACTTGCTCCGCCCCACGGAACTGACGGACAAACAGCCCTTTTTCGCCGAACGCGTCTTCTCCGTGGATGAATCGCAGATGTCGCTCGAAAGAAGCATCAGCGGCGACGGACACTGGCAAACGCTCTGCCTTCCCTTCCCCACCCGAGTGCCGGACGGCGTGACAGTGGCACAACTGAAAGAGAGCGAGAACGAACACGAGTTTGCACTCCACGCCGTGAAGGAGATGGGCGCCGGAATGCCCTATCTCGTGAAGACAAACGCGCCGGGCGAAACCACACCGCTGACCATCCGCTTCTCCTCTCTGAAAGGCACGACCGCTGCTGCCCCCGCATCGCACGAATTGGCAGGCTTCTCCTTCCGCTCCACCTTTGACGGCAGCCATGTCACTGACGACACGACCTACCTGCTCAGCCACAAAGAGAATGCGTTCGTCCATGCTGCCGCAGGCAGTCGGATTCCTCCTTTCCGCTGCGAACTCATCGTTCAAAAAGGACTGAAAGGTCTGCAAATTCCAAGACTGAAAGAGTAATTGACTTCTCGGAATGCAGAATGAGCCTCTCCTAAAAAAAATCCAATAAAAACATATAAGAAATGGTTATATCAGTAGATTTTGACGGCACCATCGTCGAGCATCGCTATCCCGCCATCGGGAAAGAACTTCCCTTTGCCACCTCCACCCTGCGCCGCTTCATGGAAGAAGGTCACAAACTCGTCCTCTTCTCCGTCAGAGAGGGAGAATTGTTGGAAGAGGCTGTGAAATGGTGCGAAGAAAGAGGCGTACGCTTCTACGCCGTCAATGCTGACATTGACGAGGATGCCTGTGATCATCAAGGAACGAAACACTGGAGCCGCAAACTCAAAGCGGATGTCTTCATCGATGACCGGAACGTCGGCGGACTGCCCGACTGGGGAGTCATCTACCAAATGATTTCACGAGGAATCACCTACGCCGAATATCTGGAAGAAATGCAACACGGCAGCCTGCCGAAAAAGAAAAAGCATTGGTGGAACTTCTGAACGAATGTTCTATAAATTAGGTTGAAAACGTAAGCACTTTCTTTCGAATGCACCTTAATCCGTAATTTATAGAACAACCCTTGAAAAGGTGTCCCCTCAAAAAAACTGTCACATGAAGGTTTTCAATTCATCTCAAATACATGATTTAGACGCTGCCGCCATTCGTGACGAACAAATCAGTTCTCTCGAACTCATGGAGAGAGCCGCCATCGCATGTGCCGAATTTTTGCTCACTCACATCGGCAGATTCGACAGAAGAATTGTGGTCTTTGCCGGTCCCGGCGGCAACGGCGGCGACGGACTCGCCATCGCACGTCTGCTCTCAAAAGCCGGCTTCAGCGACATCAGTGTCTTTCTCTTCAACACACGAAACCAACTCAGCGATGACTGCCGCGAGAACAGCGAAAAACTGCAACAAGAATGTCCGCAGGTGACGTTCTCCGAAATCACACAGCAGTTTGAGACTCCGAAACTGGATGAAGACACGCTGGTCATTGACGCCCTCTTCGGCATTGGGCTGAAGAAACCGCTCAACGGCGGCTTTGCCTCGCTGGTGAAACTCATCAACTCATCGCCCGCCGAAGTCGTCAGCATCGACATCCCCTCGGGACTGCTCTGTGAAGACAACAGTTTCAACACTCCGTCCACCATCGTCAATGCAGACCACACCCTGACCCTCCACGCTCCGAAACTCTCGCTGCTGCTTGACGACACGCTGCCCTATGTCGGCGAGATGCACCTCCTTCCCATCGGCATCTCCCCCAAAACCGAAGAGAAAATCGAAAGCGCCTTCCATCTCACCACCGCCGAGGACATCCGCGGCATGTGGAAGAAACGCCCGGTCTATGGCCACAAAGGCACCTTCGGTCACGCCCTCTTGGTGGCGGGAAGTTATGGCATGGCGGGCGCAGCCATCCTCTCCACGCAAGCCTGTCTCAGAAGCGGTGTCGGAAAGGTGACGGTTCACACGCCGGAACTGAACAATAACATCCTCCAAACCGCTGTCCCCGAGGCTGTGCTCTCTCTGGACAAACACCCGAAGGTCTTCACCTCTCCCGTTCGCACCGATGCGTTTGACGCCATCGCCATCGGTCCCGGAATCGGCACGGGAAAAGAAACGGCGCTCGCTTTCATCGAGCAGGTGAGTCACGTGGCTGTACCGATGGTCATCGACGCCGATGCCATCAACATCCTCGGCGACCACAAAGGCTGGATGACGCAGATTCCGCAGAACGTGGTCTTCACGCCGCATCCCGGAGAAATGCAAAAACTCGGCATCTGCCGCCACGACAGTTTCAGCATGTTGCTCGAAGCCGTCAATCTCTGCCGCCGCCATCAGTTCTACATCATCTTCAAAGGACATCACTCTGCCGTCTGCACACCGGAAGGAAAGGTCTTCTTCAACACCACGGGCAACAGCGGCATGGGAACCGCCGGAAGCGGCGACGTCCTGACGGGCATCGTGACCGCACTCCTGGCGCAGCACTATTCCATGCTGGATGCCTGCCGCATGGGCGTCTATCTCCACGGACTTGCCGGCGACATCGCTGCCGAAAAACTGGGTGAACACAGCGTCACTGCCCACGACATCATCGCCGCGCTCCCCCAAGCCTTCAGGAAACTTACTCTTTGACTCCTCTGACCCAAAAACATCTCTCATGAAAGCACTCAAATGGGCACTCTGCCTCCTCTCTCTCTTCGCCGCGAACCTCAACGCACAAACCCAGGTGAACGCCTATCAACCCGGCATCACACCGGAAGGAATCACCTACTTCCTTCCCAAAGCGCGCATCTGTATCGCCGTGGAAGCCACCTGCACAAAACACGTGCCGGGAGAATATGCTGACTACGCCAAAGCATATCTC
The DNA here is from genome assembly GCF_021531665.1 of Prevotellamassilia timonensis. Classification (GTDB taxonomy): domain Bacteria; phylum Bacteroidota; class Bacteroidia; order Bacteroidales; family Bacteroidaceae; genus Alloprevotella. The sequence goes on along the minus strand of NZ_JADYUH010000059.1, from coordinate 4,407 downwards.
CGACTCAACGACGTCGCGCTCACACCGTGGGACGAATGGAAAATCACGAAAATCACACTCATCCCCTACGGCACCGCCGACACGAAGCAGGCATATACCATCAAACTCAACCCGAAAACCAGTGCTCCCTTCGTGAGCCTCACATCCGACGGACGACTGCTCGCCATCAACGCACAAGTCGCCGACACCGTTACCCTGCCCCAACCTTCCGTCACTCCCATCCCAACGAAACAAATCGTGGGGAACAACTTCAAAACGGAAGCCATCCTCTCCGCCGGCAGCAAAGCAAAAATGGCGGAACTCGCAGCATCTGAAATCTATGACATACGCGAGAATCGCTCGCTCTTGATCAAAGGACAGGCGGAGTTCATGCCGAAGGACGGTGAACAACTCAAACTGATGCTCGCCAGTCTTGACGAACAGGAAGAAGGCTTGCTCTCGCTCTTCAGCGGTACGACCACGATGGAGAAACACGTGGTGGTGAAAGACGTGGAACTCAGCGGCGAACTGAACAAATTCCCGCTTTTTGCTTTCTCACGCTATCTTGGTTTCATCGATGCTGACGACCCCGCCGGCGAACCTTTCTCGCTGTCTGTCACAGACCTCCACAGCCTGCCCGCCGTGACGGAGACACCGGGTGCCAAGCCGAAGAAGGAGAAAGAAGACCTGCGCCACATCGTGCCGGGAAAAGCGAACATCAAACTTTGGAAAGGCGACGAAGAAATGCACAGCCTCACCCTCGCCCTGCCTTGCTTCGGACGCGTGGAACACCTCGGCGGCGAACTCTTCAACAAACGCATGACCACCGTGGTGCTTGACCCGTTGAACGGCGGCATCCGACAAATCCACGCCGACACGGCACAATGAAGGAACTGAACTCTCTCCTGCAAAACCTGGGCATTGAACGACTCCTGCCCCTGCAAGAAAAAATGTGGGAAACTTGCCGCACGGCAAAAGGGGCTGTGGTGCTCCTCGCTCCCACCGGCTCGGGCAAGACGCTGGCGGTACTGCTCCCGCTTCTGGAACGTCTTTCGGAACAAGACTCGGCGGCAGTGTGTCTGGCACCGACTCGCGAACTGGTTCTTCAGCATCAAACCATCTGGAACGCCATGCACACCGGCTTTCCTTCGGTCTGTCTCCGCGGCGGTCACTCCTTTCCCGAAGAACAGGCTGCACTGACGAACTGCCAACCGAAAGTGGTCTTCGCCACACCGGGACGCTTGCTGGACCACCTCACACGGAAGACTTTCTCGCCCGACACCACCACCCTCCTGCTCGTCGATGAGTTTGACAAGTGTTTTGAACTTGGCTTCCGGGACACGTTGAACGAGATTGCCCAAAGATTTCTCCGCATTCAAAATGTTTGGCTGAGTTCTGCCACCGACACACCGGAGATTCCACGTTTCCTGCAAAAGATGAGTGAACGGGACATCGTCAGACTGGACTTCCTTCACGAAACCGAAACGCTGTCGGGGCTTTCGTTCCGCACCTATCTTCTGCCTGAGGAAGCGGACAAAGCGGAAGTACTGTTGCACCTGCTTTGCACACTGGGCGATGAGTCCTCCATCGTGTTTGTCGAAACCCGCGAGGGAGTGGAACTTCTCCGTCGCCAACTGTGTCGCACGGGGCTTTCCCTTGCTTTCTATCACGGCGGCATGGAACAGGCGGAACGCGAACGCGCCTTGTTGCGCTTTCGATGCGGCGCAGCACGCACGCTGGTCTGCACAGACCTCGCAGCCCGAGGATTGGACATTGCCGACGTGGCACACGTGGTTCACTTTGACCTTCCCCGCACCGCCGAGCAGGTCATTCACCGGAATGGACGTACCGCACGCCAAGGCAAAGCCGGCGTGGCACACTTTCTGCTTGCTCCCTCCGACGACCTCCGAGCGATGCTTCCGGACGCGGACCTCACGCCATCACCGCTGCCGACCGCCACGCAACTCCCACCACCGACCGCTTTCTCCTTGCTACATTTGGACTGCGGACGAAAGGAGAAACTCCGCAACGGCGACATCGTCGGCGCGCTCTGTAAACAGTGCGACGTTCCCTTTGAAGCCATCGGTATGATTTCTCTGAACGAGCGACACACCTATGTCGCCATTGCCTCCGAAGCCGCAAAAGCGTTTGCCACACAGCGAAAAGTGAAAATCAAAGGCAAAACCGTGCGCATCACTCCCGCCCGCTGAATCGCCTATACCTTATGATATAGGTCGCAGAAGCGAGAAGCCTATACCTTATTATATAGGTCGCAGAAGCGAGAAGCCTATACCTTATTAATATATATATATACGACAGAAAAACTTAACGACACACTCATGAACCCTCTTGCATCCGCCACCTCCTCCGAACTTCAAGAAGCACGCGAACGCGGAAGTTTCGACTACCTCGAACTCATCGTGAACAGAATCAGTGAATCCGTTGCGGGCGAACTGAACGGCGACACCATGGCGCGCCTCACGCCGGAACAAATCACGCTCTGGGCATACTGGATTTTCCGCAGCGAGGTGCTGGACGGCGGACACGTGCAACTCATCTACAACGGCTACGGTCCGTTCATCTATCGTAACCCCTTTGCCCACGTCATGAAACTCTGGGGACTGACGGACTTCGCAAAATTCATCAACAAAGGTCACACGCTCTACAAAAAACACGAGGCGGAAATCACACAAGAACGCTCCGACGAGGAGTTCATGGCAATGTATGAAAACTTCGAGGACTTCGACGACCTGGACGATGCCTTCGTCATCCACGAAGAAGAAATCACCGAACAAATCGCTGACCACGTGAACGAACAAATCTCACAGTTTGTGACCATCAAAAACTAACTACCTCCCATGAGCCAAAATAAACTCAAAATATCAAGTTCGGTGAACATTCAAAACCGCCGCGCACGATTTGACTATCTGATTCTCGACCGCTACAGCGCAGGAATCGTCCTGACCGGAACGGAAATCAAAAGCATCCGAACGGGCAAGGCGTCGCTCACCGACAGTTTCTGCTACATCAACAACGGAGAGGTGTGGATGAAAAATTCCTACATCGCTCCCTACGAACGAGGCTCCTATCTCAACCACTCCGCTCGCCGAGACCGTAAACTGCTGCTGAACCGCCGCGAAATCAACCGACTCGTCGCTGACTCCCGCTCCCCCGGTTTCAGCATCGTCCCCCTTCGCATCTATCTCAGTGAACGAGGACTCGCCAAAGTGGAAATTGCTCTCTGCCGAGGAAAAAAGGAATATGACAAACGCGCCTCACTGAGAGAACAACAGGACAAACGCGAAATCCAACGCGTCATGAAAAGCGCGAGATAAACCTGCTCCTCCAACGACTCATTCGTCCAACCCTACATTTTTTAAAAACATTTGCCGCTCCTGACACAACAGCGAGCGGCAATTTCTATGATGCCCCATGACGGCTGCCGGCACAACGCTCCTATATACGTAAATAAATGGGGAAACAAAAAAACTATACAAACTATACACAAAACCCTACACAAACCTTGCATTCTTCTGATTATCCGCGTGTTGCGTTGTGTATAGTTTGTGCTTCAAACTATACACAAACTATACACAAACTATACATTGAAGCGTTCAAAACCCTACAAGAAAGGTGAATGTAAACCCTACACAGAACGCTACATGGAAGCGTTCAAAACCCTACACAAAACGGCGCGCAAACCCTGCACTGCAACGGCGCGCAGTTTCCTTAGGAGCGCACCTAAGTTAAATTAGGAGAAGGCTAATTTTAGGTTAACTGGGTGCGCTCCTAGTTTTTCCTAGGTGCGCTCCTAGTTTTTCTTAGGTGCGCTCCTAGTTTTTCCTAGGTGCGCTCCCAGTTTTTCCTAGGTGCGCTCCCAGACCCCAATTTTAAAAGGAAAGTGACGAGACAAAGGAGGAGTCGCGGCTCGCGCCGCCATCTTCTCGGGCGTATAGCCCTCCAGGCTAATCTTTCCTTGCCATCTGCTATCCCCGGGCGTTGCCCGGGGTTACTCACAGTATAGCCTTCCAGGCTAAGATACTTTTGCTGCATAGGTGGTAGCGGCACTGGCAAAGATTCGCCACGGTCAATATCGCTTCGCACTCGGGGGTACTCACGGTATAGCCCTCCAGGCCAAGATACTTTTGCTGCATAGGTGGTAGCGGCACGGGCAAAGATTCGCCGCGGTCAATATCGCTTCGCACTCGGGGGTACTCACAGTAAAACCCTCCAGGCTAAGATGCTTTTGCTGCACAGGTGGCAGCGCCAACAAATGTGGCTATGCTGCGCTTTATGTTTAAGGCAACCAAAAATGACTCGGTATCACCGTTTTTTCAGATCCACTATGCGCCGACTCTGCATTTTAGTGTGTCGAGGTTTACAGCAAGCAAGACTATCCAGCCTGGAAGGCTGTACTGTGAGTAACCG
>NZ_JADYUH010000058.1 GCF_021531665.1 Prevotellamassilia timonensis | reverse complement strand
GGGCTGAATACCAAGCGAGGTACTCAGCCCTAATTTTAATCGTCTCAAAAAGTTTTACCGGACAGCAATATAAGAAAAAAATAACGGAGCCTAAGGAAGGCGTGACGAAGCCTAAGAAAAATCGTAGTCACGGCACGTAAAAGCATAAGCAGCATTGTCTTTTTTGAAAACTCCTGCATGAACCGGCTCGGTCTCTGTTCCTGCCAGGTCTCACCAAAGCGGGACTGCTCAGACGTGAAATCCGAGCAGTCCCGCTTTGAGGCGTAATCATGACTTTCTGTTTGTGCCTTTAAAGCAGGGTGACTCCCAAAAGCTTTCTCACAGCAACACGCAGTCGGTCACCATGTGAATCAATTCGGGCGAGATTCCGGCGCGGAGCAGGAGCGGCTCGTCCTCGGTCAGAAAATCGTAGGGCGTGGAGGTGGTTGTTCCTGTTTCGTCCGTCTTTCCTGTGCCATTCGTTTTTTGTGTCACCGCTTTTTTGTAGCGTGTGACCGCCTCTTCGATTCTTCCCGTGAGCAGTGCGGTGTGTCCGGCGTTCAGCCAGTCGGTGGCGGAGTGCTTGGGCGTTTGAAGAATCTTTTGATAGTATTTTTCAGCCTGGTCATATTTTCCAAGCAGCAGTGAGCACCAGGCGATGGCGCGGTGTGTCAGCAGTACGTCCGGTTTGAGCCATTCCGCTTTGAAGAGGAAGGGCAGTGCTTCTGCTTCGCGCTGGAGTCGCAGGAGGCACTCCGCCTGTTTCATTGCCACCGCGGCGTCTTCCGGTAGTTCTTTTTCCAGTTCGGAGTAGAGTTCAAAGGCTTCTTCGTAGGCTCCCGTTTGTCGGCAGCAGTTTGCCCATCGGTCCAGTGCCCAGGAAGATTCCGGCGCCAGATGTCTTGCCTCGGCGTAGGCGTTGCGTGCTTCCTCCAAGCGGTGCATACATTCCAAGCAGTAGGCTCGGTGCATCAGAATCTCCGCGTCGCGGTCGGCAGAAGGAATGCGTTCGTAGAGCGCAAGCGCCATGGCGTAGTTCTTGAATTGGAAGACATAGTCCGCCCATCGCTTCAATCGTGTGCAGTCTTCTGCCCAAGGTTTCAGTGCTTTGCAGTCGGCGAAAAGGAGGTCCTGTTTGAACGGATTGGGGAAGGCGTTTCTGTGGATGAAGATTTGGCTGAAACGATAGAAACTTTGGATATAGGAGCGCAGTTCTTCTTCCAGCGTTTTTTCTTTTTCTTCCGGAATGGGCATGTCGCTCATTTGAAGTCGTTCGCCGATTTTTTGTGAAATTCCGTTGGGCAAGCTGTTCCCGAGTTTTTCCGACATGAGACAGATGGAATATTTGTCCGAATCGCAGAGACCGGCGCTGTGCAACATCATCTGCACCAGCGGGTTACTCTCTGACTCTTGATTGATTTCCGGATGGAATTTGGTGAAGGGGACGAACCAGTTTGCGGCTTTGTGGAAGAAGGGGAATCGTGTTTTCAACATTTTGAAGGAGCCCATGTAGAGGTCTGCGCCTCTGCCTTGCAGATCCAGGAAATGTTTCATTTTCTCTTTCAGTTCACTCTGATTCTCGTCAGTCCAGTCCGGATTCATTTCGACTTCCGCAAATTGCTCCTCAATGTCGTCCAATCCGAGTGAGCGGTCCGTGCGTAACTGCTTCGAATGCTTCATCATTTGCGGAATGATGTTCTCTTGCAAGTCTTTTTCGATTTTTGTGGTTTCGAGGGTGAGCAAGAGTGCCGTTTGCAGTGCATCGGTTTCCTCGCTGAACTGACTGTCCGTCAGAAGTTCTCGGCAGGCTTCAAGTTCTTTCGGGAAGAATGACAGTTTGTCGGCGTGAATGAGGGTGGAGCATGTCCAACCGAAGAGGGCACGCACTCTGAGACGTGGGTCGTCGTGGGTGGCGAGCCGAAGCAGAAGTTTCCATTTGAAGATGTCGAAGAATTGCATGCTGCTGAGCGTGAGCGCGGAAAGTGCCACGCACCTCACATGAACGTCCTCTTCTTTGTCATTTTTCTGCATCCACGTTTCCATTTCTTCGCAGAGTTCCTTGTTCAGCAGGGGCGCAGTCCAAAGCGCGTCGAACAACGTCGGGAGGTCCTGCAGCGTCAAGTCTGCGCGTAGTACCTTCTCGGAAAGAAATGCCGTGCGCGAGGCGACGCCGCAGTCTGCAGCGTGCAACGTTTTGTGGGTGATGACGAAGAACGAATCAGGTTCGTCTTGGAGCAAACCTTCGCGACTGAGTTCCGAGTGCCACATCTGCGCCGCCTGGAACAGACGCTGATAGAGCGCGGAGCGTTCCGGGTCTTCCACCCCTTGGGTCAGATAGTTGAGCATGAGACGATAGTCTTCTTCTGCCCGTTGAATGAGTTCGGCGATTTCTCCGTTTTTGAGCATGATGGCTGCTCCGTGGAGTGTTTGTAGCGCGGGGAAGAGACGTCGTGCGGTGAGGTGTTGCTGGGCGTCGGACAGCAAATATTGATGAGTGGACATTGGGGAGAATGGGCAAAATGGTCAAAAAAGGTGGCGGACGCTTCGGTCGAAAAGGAGCAAGAGTGGCTGTGCCGCAAGGGTTCAGCGCGGCTTTGCCGCTGTTCAAGAGGGTAAGAGGGGAGAACTTAGTAATCCTCAAAAAATAACCTGCATCATCTTTGAAAATGTTTTCGGTTCCTATTTCCTCCCTCATCAGTCACATAGCTACGGCTATGCTCCTTCTTCGGGTGAAAATCTGACCTCGAAAATGTCATTCAAATCTGACGCAACTTATTATTTTCATATTACTTAGGGCAGCGAGATTTGATAGTCTTTTTCCAAGATGTGATTGTAGTGCTTCAGTCCTTTCTTTTTCACAGAGTCGTTCGCCATGCGGATGCCTTTGAGGAGCAGTTCCTTTTTCTTTGAATCTTTTTTCGTCAGACTTTCTTTCAGGAGGAGGCAGCCGGCGGGTTTTTCGTTGGGGACGGACTGGAAGAGTTTGTGGTGTCCCGCTTTCTCCGCAGCGACGGAATAGGGCCAGGTCAGCATGGCTGCATCAATCTGTCCGGCGTTCAGCATGGACAAGCGCAGCGCGTGGCTGTTGATTTGTGGTGTGTAGATGTCTTTCCTTGTCAGTTTTCCTTCTTTCAGTGCGTGTTCCAGCCACTGCTCTTCGGCGGAGAGGCGTGAGATGACCACGATTTTCGCCTTCAGTTTCTGTGTTTTTTTCACTCGCAGCGTGCGGTTGGCGAAAAGCGTCCATTCCGCCTTGCCCGGCAGGACGGTGACGTAGCCTCGTATCTGTGGGGTGTGGGAGAGGCGCACCTCATCGGTCCATCCGCCATCGATTTTTCCCGTTGCCAGTGTTTGGTCGCATTCAAGTTGCGAAGCGCAGGAACGAATCTCCACTTTCAAGCCAAGTTGGCGAAAGATGCCGCTGCGTTCAGCCACATAAATCGGAAAGCAATCGTGGTTGGGGGAGAGGACAAGGCGTAGTGTGTCTTTGGGCGCGGGCAGTGAATCGGCGGTTGCACCGTCGGAGTTTTCGTTTGAGGATTTTGAAGATTCGCCGGTGCAGGCAGAAAGGAGCATGCCCAAGGCGAAGAGGAAGGAAAGAAGTCTCATCAGTAGTTTCAAAAGGAGTCAGACGATTTCAGGCTAAGCTTGAAATGTCTGACTCCGTCAATGTCAATTCATAAATGATTTCACTTTAGGGTGTGTTCTTCTCTAAGAATTCAGCCAAATTTATGGAACACCCCCTTCAAGAGCGGAGTTCAACCCTTGATGGCAGCGATGCCGGGGAGAACTTTTCCTTCAATGGCTTCGAGCAGAGCACCGCCACCGGTGGAGATGTAGGAAACTTTGTCAGCCATTCCGAACTTGTTGATGCAAGCCACGGAGTCACCGCCGCCAATCAGAGAGAAGGCACCGTTGGCAGTGGCTTTTGCGATGGCTTCAGCGATGGCACGAGAGCCGCCGGTGAAGTTGTCAAACTCAAAGACGCCGGCAGGACCGTTCCAGAGAATGGTCTTGGCATCTTCAATGGCTGCTGCGAAGAGCTTGCGGGTTTCGGGACCGGCATCCATGCCTTCCCATCCGTCGGGAATGTCGTTGGCAGGAACAATCTGCTGGTTGGCATCATTTGAGAAGGCGTCGCCAGCCACGCAGTCAGTGCCGAGCACGAGGTTCACGCCCTTGGCTTTTGCCTTTGCCATGATGTCGAGAGCCAGGTCAAGTTTGTCGTCCTCGCAGATGGAAGTACCAATCTTGCCGCCCATGGCTTTTGCGAAGGTGTAGGTCATGCCGCCGCAGAGGATGAGGTTGTCCACCTTGTCCATGAGGTTTTCGATGATGCCAATCTTGGTGGAAACTTTGGAGCCACCCATGATGGCGGTGAAGGGACGCTTGATGTTGCTGAGCACGTTGTCCACAGCCTGCACTTCTTTCTCCATGAGATAGCCGAGCATCTTGTGGTCAGCGTCGAAGGAGTCAGCGATGACAGCGGTGGAAGCGTGTTTGCGGTGAGCTGTGCCGAAGGCGTCGTTGATGTAGATGTCAGCGTAGGATGCCAAAGTGGCAGCGAACTTTTTCTGACTTTCTTTCATTGCCTTCTTTGCTTCGTCATAGGCGGGGTCAGCCTTGTCGATGCCGACGGGTTTGCCTTCCTCTTCGGGGTAGAAGCGGAGGTTTTCAAGCAGAAGCACATCGCCGCTCTTCAGCGCTGCGGCAGCGTCAGCAGCTTTTGCGCAGTCGGGAGCGAATTGCACTTTCACACCGAGTTTTTCGCTCACGGCGTCCACGATTTGGCTGAGAGAGAACTTGGCGTTCACTTTGCCTTTGGGTTTTCCCATGTGGCTCATGATGATGAGTGCGCCACCGTCTGCCAGCACTTTCTTGAGGGTGGGCAGTGCGCCACGGATGCGGGTGTCATCGGTGATTTTTCCGTTCTCGTCTAAGGGTACGTTGAAGTCCACGCGGACAATCACTTTCTTACCCTTGAAATCACAAGTGTCAATTGTCATAATGAAATATGTTTAATATGAGAGTTAGTACGTTTACGCTGCGAAGTTACGTTTTTGGGTTGGTAAAATCAAAGTTTTAAAGGCGTTTTCTTCGGTCTGAGTCTTCTTGCGGTCATTCTTTCTGTGATTCTTCTCAGAAAATCCTCATTTTTCTCTGTGATTCGCCGCTTTGCCCTCTGAACACACCTCCTTGCGGCGTGCAGCGTTTGGTGCAATTGGGGTGGTGGATGATGGACGGCGGGTGATGAAAAGGGACGCTTTGTGGGGCGTTTCGCGAAAAAAACTGCGGGATTGTTTGGTCAGAACGAAAGGAAATGATACTTTTGCACTCGCAAAAAAGAAATGCACATCTGCACTCTTAGCTCAGTTGGTAGAGCAACTGACTCTTAATCAGTGGGTCCAGGGTTCGAACCCCTGAGAGTGTACTCCGCTTTTTTGCACTCTTAGCTCAGTTGGTAGAGCAACTGACTCTTAATCAGTGGGTCCAGGGTTCGAACCCCTGAGAGTGTACGCAAAAGAGACTGTCCGAAAGGCAGTCTCTTTTGTGTTTTCTGCAATCTTGTTGCGTTGTGCCGACCGGTACTTCCGGCATGCAAAAAGCGCAAACTCACGCTTGTGGTTCTGATGGCTTTTGCGATTCAATTGGCTTTTGCGATTCTAATATCTTTTTGATATCAATGGTATTATCAACTTCTTCACTTTTCTTCTTGCTAAGATTTGAAGACGTTGAGTGAATCGTATTGCTTTCCGACTTTTCCCTCGTTACTTGTTGAGAGAGCTGATCGCGTACGACTTCCTTAATCTTAAAGTAATCTTCAAATATCTTTCTCACGATTTCTCCATTTTCAAGATCTGTCGAGGGAAAGACAAAATAACATTTGCACTGACAACCGATCAAATCGTCTTCATTCGGTTCCGTATAAACGACGTTCGTTCTAATGCGGTAGTTTTCCTTATTGAAGGAACCAATGAATCTGGGTAGATTGGGCGTTTGCGTCTCAAAATTCATCCACATGGTTTTATTCAAACTTATTATGGTGGATTGAGATGCGTATTCAATTTGTATTTTAACATTCTCTCCTTGATATCTCGCGATGAGCGTATTGTTATTACAGAATTTAGGCTGGTAGCCAAGTTCCTGCAGGACCTTCTTCATAGGTCCGGTTTTGTCTATACTTTCATGGAACGCCCTTAAAAATTCTAATTCATAGTCTCTCTCCTCCTCTTCCTTTTTCTTTCTCTTTTTCCATGTAGTATAACTCTCCGCCTTGTTCATCATTACTGCTCCGACGAATATAATAACAAGTATAATGATTGAATCAATTGTAGTCTCCATTGTTTTTCTAATTAAGTGGTTGTTGATTCTTTAATTTGTCACTTACGGTTGTGCATCTCAAGATGCGATGAGGGATAAATAAATTCTCATTTTGATGTTTTTCAGTGAAGGTTTAAGGAAAATTTTGCCGGCACTAAGTATCTCGCAAAAAGCATGCCATTCAATGATTTGCTCTGCTTGAGATTCTTTCTTTTTTTACGTGAGATACATATTCCGGCATGAACGGATTTTCGATGTGGGCAGGTTGCGTTTTCGGAGTAGAAAAAAGGCGTGCTCACGGATTTCTCCGAGCACGCCTTTCAGGCTTAGTTTGTCTTGTGGAATGCGGTCTGCTTCACCCCTTAATCAAATCCACGCTTCGGCGGATGAACTTGCTGAGAGCTTCTCCGCGGAGCAGTCCGTTCTGGAGCAGGGCAAGGTCGATGAGCTGCGGAACGATGGGATTCTGTTTGCCGTAGTTCGCCCAAACTTCTTTGCGAGCGTCCTCTTGAGCGGCGAGTGCTTCATCCACCTGTTTGTTCTGTTCTTTGTCGTCGTCGGTCAGTTCGTCATACTTTTTGTCCTTCTGAGCGGCGTGCAAAGCGTCGCGGCGTGCCTCCAATCCTTTGATTTCATTTTCAATGGGTTGAAGCTTTTCGCTCAAGTTCTGGTTCATGTCTTCCAAAACTTCCTTGACGAGTTTGTGGTCAGCGTTGAGCACGAGGTTATACATGTCCGGCATTTCTCCGTAGAACGACATTCCTTGCTGGAACTTGCTCATGTCTTTCATTCGGCGCATGTATTCGCTCTGCGTAATCATGACGGGAGAAGCTTCTTCGCCGAGTGCGGCAGTTTCAACGTGGAATTCCGCCTTGTCGATTTTCGGAAGTTCTGCGGTGAAGATTCCGCTCAGGTTTCTGCTGTCTGCTTCGGAAACGACGGTGTCTTTCTTCTCTTCTTTGACAATGAGTCGGTCAATGACATCGCTGTCCACGCGGGTGAAACGAGATTTTTCAAACTTCTGTTCCAAGAGTCCGACCATGGCGGTGTCAAGTTGTCCGTCCAGGAGGAGCACGCTGTAGCCTTTTGCTTCGGCAGCTTCTATGTAGGTGTATTGTTCCTCTTTGTCTGTGGCGTAGAGATAGATGAGGTTTCCGTCCTTGTCAGTCTGCTGCGCTTTGATGAGGTCGCGATATTCGTCGTAGGTGAAGTGAGCCCCTTTGACGTCGGTGAAGAGCGAGAAGTTCTTTGCTTTTTCGTAGAAGTCTTCCTGCGAGAGCATGCCGTAGTGGATGAAGAGTTTGAGGTCTTCCCACTTGCTTTCAAAGTCTTTTCTGTCAGATTTGAAGATGGACTGGAGACGATCTGCGACTTTTTTGGTGATGTAGGTGGAAATCTTCTTCACGTTGCTGTCGCTCTGGAGGTAACTACGGCTGACGTTCAGCGGGATGTCCGGAGAGTCGATGACGCCGTGGAGCAAGGTGAGGAAGTCCGGCACGATGTTCTCCACTTGGTCGGTGACGAAGACCTGATTGCAGTAGAGTTGAATCTTGTTGCGGTGGATGTCAATGTTGTTCTTGATGCGCGGGAAATAGAGCACGCCGGTCAGGTGGAAGGGATAGTCCACGTTGAGGTGAATCCAGAAGAGCGGCTCGTCGGACATGGGGTAGAGGTCGCGATAGAACTTGGTGTAGTCTTCGTCTTTGAGCGAAGAAGGTTGTTTTGTCCAAAGCGGATTCGGGTCGTTGATGATGTTGTCCTTGTCCGTGTCCACCTCTTTTCCGTCTTTCCATTCCGTTTTTTTGCCGAAGGCGATTTCAATGGGAAGGAAGCGGCAATATTTTCTCAGCAGTTCCTGAATCTTGTTCTTTTCGAGGAACTCTTTGCAGTCTTCGCTGATGTGAAGGACGATGTCGGTGCCACGGTCTTCTTTCTCGCAGTCAGAAATTTCAAAGGCGGGTGAGCCGTCGCAGGTCCATTTGACACCGTGGCTTTCCTCGCGATAGCTGTGAGTCAGAATGTCCACGCGGTCGGCAACCATGAAGGAAGAGTAGAAGCCCAAGCCGAAGTGACCGATGATGGCAGCTGCGTCCTCCTTATATTTCTCCAAGAAATCATTGGCGCCGGAGAAGGCGATTTGGTTGATGTAGCGGTCAATCTCTTCTGCGGTCATGCCGATGCCTCGGTCACTGATGGTCAGCGTGCCCGCTTCTTTGTCAATGCTGACGCGCACGGTCAAGTCGCCCAGTTCACCTTTAAACTCACCTTTCATGGCAAGCGTTTTCAGTTTCTGGGTGGCATCCACAGCGTTGCTGACGATTTCGCGAAGGAAGATTTCGTGGTCACTGTAGAGGAATTTCTTGATGACGGGGAAAATGTTTTCGGTTGTAATTCCGATATTACCTTTCTGATTCATTTGTTTGGTGTTTTAAAAGTTTCGTGAAAACTATAGCAAATGCCGTGCCAAAAGGCACGGCATTCACTTTGATTTCTATAAAATGAGGGTGTGTCAAAATGCACATTTTGGCTTCACCCTCGAAGGTGCGTCAGAATGGCTAAGATGCAAGGCGCTGAGGATGAGGGTGCAGGGAGTGTACTGAAGTACATGACCAAACCCGAATCCGATAGCAACGAAGCAGATTGGCTATTATGACACACCGCCCATTCCGCTTGATTTCTATAAGATATGTGCCAAATGGCAGGGCGTCGGCGTTATTTCAGTCTCCAGTTCTCTCCGTCGAAGACCATGGTTTGGATGACTTCCTCGGAGGATCCGTCTTTGAAGGTCACGTTGAGGAAGACCACTGCCACGGTTCCGTTTTTGTGGAAAAACTTCCGCAGCACCTCAGCGCCGGTTGTGCCGCCTTTGGTCTGAAGAATCTGCGCCTCGTGGTGCTTCAAGAGTCGCGCCATTTGCGAGCGATAGGCTTCGGTCGTGCTGTCACAGGACTGCATGGCAGCCACGTATGCGTCAAACTGACCGTTCGCACGTAGCATATAATATTGCGTAGCCTGCTCGTCGGAGAAACCGTTTGGGTTTTCTGCCTCCGCAGCATCGGAGCGGCTACCGCAACTTGCCAAGGAAAGGATGACGCCGAGCAGCATGGCTTGTGCCACAGCCCGCGCCGGACGGAAAGTTCTTTGCTTACGGAAAAAGTGAAGCATGGATGAATGAGAAAATAGGAGTTCGGAAAAAGGAAAAATCACTTCTGACGGATGAAAATCTGAATCGGCGTACCCGTGAAGTTCCAGCGCTCACGGATCTTGTTCTCGAGGAAGCGCTTGTAGGGCTCTTTGACATACTGCGGCAGGTTGGCGTAGAAGATGAACGTCGGAATCTGCGTGTTCGGCAGTTGTGAGCAGTACTTAATCTTAATGTATTTGCCCTTGATGGAGGGTGGGGGATAGGCTTCAATGAGCGGCAGCATCTCTTCGTTCAGTTTTGAGGTGCTGACGTGGTTCTTTCTGCTGAGATAGACGTCTTTTGCGGTTTCGATGACCTTGAAGATGCGTTGTTTCGTCAGCGCGGATGTGAAGATGATGGGGAAGTCCGTGAAGGGTGCGAGACGTTGGCGAATCGTGTTCTCATAGTGAGCAATGGCTTCCTTAGACTTGTCTTCGACGAGGTCCCATTTGTTGACTGCGACGACAAGGCTCTTCTGGTTCTTTTGGATGATTTGCAAAATGTTGAGGTCCTGTCCTTCAATTCCTCGTGTGGCATCAAGCATGAGGATGCAAACGTCAGAGTATTCGATGGAGCGGATGGCTCTCATGACGGAGTAGAACTCCAAGTTTTCCGTCACTTTGTTCTTGCGTCTGATGCCGGCGGTATCGACGATGTAGAAGTCAAACCCGAATTTGTTGTAGCGGGTGAGGATGCTGTCGCGGGTTGTTCCGGCGATGTCGGTGACGATGTTTCTGTCCTCGCCGAGGAAGGCGTTGATGATGCTGCTTTTTCCTGCGTTCGGTCTTCCGACCACGGCAAATTTCGGCAGGTCGTCAAATTCGGAGTCCTCTTGTTCTTTTCCGATGGTCTCCAAAATCACGTCCAGCAGTTCACCGGTTCCGCTGCCTGTGGCGGCAGACACGCAGTAGGGGTCTCCGATGCCGAGTTTGTAGAATTCAGCGGCTTCGTATCTTTCAATATTATTGTCCGTTTTGTTGGCGCAAAGAATGACGGGCACTTTCGTTCCGCGCAGAATCTTTGCCACCTCTTCGTCGAGGTCTGTCACGCCGTTTTTGACGTCCACGACAAAAAGGATGAGGTCTGCTTCCTCGGTGGCGAGCATGACCTGCTTGCAAATCTCTTCTTCAAAGATGTCGTCGGAGTTCACGACCCAGCCGCCCGTATCAACGAGAGAGAACTCGGTGTGTCCCCATTCGCACTTGCCATATTGGCGATCGCGGGTTGTGCCCGCCTCTTCGCTGACGATGGCTTGACGAGTGCCGGTCAGACGATTGAACAAGGTGGATTTACCGACGTTAGGCCGTCCTACTATAGCTACTAATTTTGACACGTGTGCAATGTTTTGTGGGGTGAGTAATTGTAACTTGAAGCTTGAAACTTGAAGTCTGAAACGTTTTAGTCCAACTTGTACCCGTAGGACTTCAAGCGGGCAGTGTTGCTTCTCCAGTCTTTATCGACTTTGACGAATACCTCGAGGAAGATTTTTTTCTCAAAGAATTTCTCCAGTGTGCGTCGCGCCTCGGTGCAGACTCGTTTCAGAGCGACGCCTTGGTGTCCGATGATGATTCCTTTTTGGCTTTCTCTTTCCACGCAGATGACCGATTTGATGTGGATTTGTTTCTCCGATTCGTGGTATTCCTCCACAATGACTTCGACGGCGTAGGGAATCTCTTTGTCGTAGTAGAGCAAAATCTTCTCGCGAATGATTTCCGTCACGAAGAAGCGCGCCGGTTTGTCCGTCCATTGGTCTTTGCCGAAATAGGGTTGGGACTCCGGAAGCAGTTCCTTGATTCGGGTCATGACGGCGTCCGTGTTGAACTTGACTTTGGCGGAGATGGGAATGATTTCCGCTTTCGGGAGGCAGTTGTGCCAGGTTTCGACCAGTGTTTCCAAGTCTTTTTGGTTGCTCAGGTCAATTTTGTTGATGAGCACCAAGACCGGCACGTCCATTTTGGACACTTTTTCAATGAAGTCGTTGTTCTTGTCCGGTTTTTCGATGACATCGGTGACATAGAGCAGTACGTCAGCGTCTTGGAGTGCTGAGACGGAGAAAGCCATCATTTCCTCTTGCAACTTGTAGTTAGGTTTGAGCACGCCCGGTGTGTCGGAGAAGACAATCTGCATGTCTTCTTCGTTGAGGATTCCCATGATTCTGTGTCGCGTGGTTTGCGCTTTGAACGTGGCGATGGAGATTCTCTCTTTCATGAAGAGGTTCATCAGCGTGGATTTCCCGACGTTGGGATTTCCGACGATGTTGACAAAACCGGCTTTGTGCTTTTGATCTGCCATGTGGTGTGGTGGTGAGGATGTGGCTTTTGTTTTTGAACACAAGGTCTTCAAGGACTTTTGTTGCCCTCAAAGACCTTGTTGTGTATGACTTTTCGGAAGGTTCGTATCTTTTTAGTATGCCCACTTGAGATAGGCAGCTCCCCAGGTGAAGCCTGCGCCGAAGGCAGTCAAGATGATGTTGTCGCCCTTCTTGAGTTGCTTTTCGTAGTCCCAGAGTGCGAGGGGCAGCGTACCGGCAGAGGTGTTGCCGTAGCGCTGGATGTTCAGCATCACTTTTTCTTCGGGCACTTCCAGTCTTTCAGCCACGGCTTCGATGATGCGGACGTTTGCCTGGTGAGGCACAATCCAGTCGATGTTGTCTTTGTTCAGGTTGTTGCGTTCAGCAACGATGGTGCAAGCGTTGCTCATGTTGGTGACGGCGAACTTGAAGACGGTGCGTCCCTCTTGGTGCAGGTAGTGCATGCGGTGGTCGATGGTGAAGTAGGAGGGAGAGCACACTGAGCCGCCGGCTTTGAGGCAGAGGAAGGGGAGTCCCATTCCGTCTGTTCTCAGGAAGCTGTCTTGCCATCCGAATCCTTCTTCTGTGCTGGGTTCCACGAGCACTGCGGCGGCGCCGTCGCCGAAGATGGGACAAGTGGCTCGGTCAGTGTAGTCCACGATGGAGGACATTTTGTCAGCACCGCAAACCACGATTTTCTTGTATCTTCCACTTTGAATCATGCCTGCAGCCGTGTCCATGGCGAAGAGGAATCCGCTGCACGCAGCCTGCATGTCAAGGGCGAAGGCGTTTTTCATTCCGAGCTTACCGATGACGATGCTGGAGGTGGAGGGGAAATGGTAGTCCGGTGTGGTGGTAGCAATGATGAGGCAATCCACTTCTTGAGGGTCTGTCCCTGTTTTTTCAAGGAGTTGTCTCACGGCTTTGCGAGCCATATAACTGGTTCCGAGTCCTTCTTCGTTGAGGATGCGGCGTTCTTTGATTCCGATGCGGGTCATAATCCATTCATCGTTCGTGTCAACCATTCTGGAGAGTTCTTCGTTGTTGAGCACGTATTCGGGGACATATCCTCCGACTCCGGTGATGATGGCGTTGATTTTTTCCATGAAGAATCACTTTCTGCGACGTGTTGTTTTGTCGCTTAGTAATTAAAAATAAAGTCAAGGAACGGGGCGGAAGCGCACCGCTCCTTGACTGTTGTGTTGAATCACTTGATTGTATGTTCCCCGCCTTTCCGTTCTGTGAAGTTGTGTGTCAGTCGGCGGGAAGAGAAGTGTTTTTTACTCTGCAACTTCTTTTTCGATGGCGAGTTTACCACGGTAGTAACCGCAAGTGGGGCATACGGTGTGGTAGATGTGCCATGCGCCGCAGTTCGGGCAGATTGCCAGTGTGGGGGCTACTGCCTTATCGTGGGTTCTGCGTTTGAGAGTACGGGTCTTTGATTGTCTTCTTTTAGGATGTGCCATTTTTGTAAATGTTATTTGATTTTGTTGTATTGTCTTTGTTTTGTGAGTGCTTGTTGGCGTCAGATTTCACCTGCGATGAATTTGACTGCTTCCGTGTTGCACTCTTCGATGCTGTGCGTCTTCTTTCCGGGGAGGGAGGTGAAGATGAGTTCGTAGGTGCTCCAACTGAGGTCTATTTTTCCGTTGGCTTCGGTGCAGAGGGTTTCGGGGTCATCGCTCTCTGCCCATTCTCCGTCTTTGACTTTCAGTGTTTCTTCGACTTTGGTTTCGAGTTGAAGGTCTTCGAGACATCTGTCACAGAGTGTGACGACGCTGCCTTCCGCTGAAAGTTTCACGTCAAAATAGTCCGGCGCTGTGTTCTTCACAGAAAGCACTACTTTCAAGTCGCCTCCTTTGATTTCTTCTTGCTCCAGGTCTGCGAAGAAGGCATCTTGCAGATGAATCTCAAGACTCTTTCCGGCGGATGCCACATCTTTGGGACAGATGAGAAGGGGACTTTTACATTGCATAGCGGGTGCAAAATTACTATTTTTCTGTGAATAAAGACGAACCTGCTTGTGATTTTTTCAGTTTTGTCTTTCTTCAGTCTCTTCTCGGAGGTTTTTTATTCGGATTTTTCAAGCGTGATGCCGAGTTCCTCAAGTTGTTGGGGACTGACTTCGGAGGGTGCGTCAAGCATGACGTCGCGTCCGGAATTGTTTTTCGGGAAGGCGATGCAGTCGCGGATGCTGTCGAGTCCGGCGAAGAGGGAAACCCAGCGGTCGAGACCATAGGCGAGTCCACCGTGAGGTGGTGCGCCGAATTTGAAGGCATTCATGAGGAAGCCGAACTGTGCTTCAGCCTGTTCTTTGGTGAAGCCGAGCACGTCGAAAATCTGTGCTTGCAGAACGGCGTCATGGATTCGAATGGAGCCGCCGCCGACTTCCACGCCGTTGCAGACCATGTCATAGGCGTCTGCCAGGACTTTCTCGGGATGGTCTTTGAGAAGAGGAATGTCCTGGGGGCGGGGAGAGGTAAAGGGGTGGTGCATCGCCATCAAACGGTTCTCTTCGTCGCTCCACTCGAACATCGGGAAGTCAATGACCCAGAGGAGTGAGAATTTGTTTTTGTCTCTCAGACCGAGGCGGTTACCCATTTCAAGGCGGAGTTCGCAGAGTTGTTTGCGAGTCTTCATGGCGTCGCTTCCGCAGAGGATGAGGATGAGATCTCCGGGTTTTGCGTTCATGCTGTCGGCGAGGGCGGCAACCTGTTCGGGGGTGTAGAATTTGTCGAATGAGGATTTGGTGCTGCCGTCTTCTGCGATTTTGACCCAGAGGAGTCCTTGTGCGCCGATTTGTGGTGTCTTGACGAAGTTGGTGAGTTCGTCGGTTTGTTTTCTGGAGTAGTTTCCACAACCTTCAGCCACGATGCCGCCGATGTAGGAAGCCGAATTGAAGACGCTGAACTCGCCTTTGTCTTTCAGCAGTTCGGTGACTTCTTGGATTTCCATTCCGAAGCGGAGGTCGGGTTTGTCGGAACCATATTTCTCCATCGCCTCTTGCCAGGTCATGCGCAGGAAGGGCTTTTCGCCGAGGTCCACGCCGCGCACTTCCTTGAACAGGTATTTTGTCATCTCTTCGAAGGTCTGAAGGATGTCTTCTTGTTCAACGAAGGACATTTCGCAGTCAATCTGCGTGAATTCCGGCTGGCGGTCTGCGCGCAGGTCTTCATCGCGGAAGCATTTGGCGATTTGGAAGTATCGGTCAATGCCTGCCACCATGAGGAGTTGTTTGAGTGTCTGCGGACTCTGGGGCAGGGCATAGAACTGTCCTTGGTTCATTCGGGAGGGCACGATGAAGTCTCTTGCGCCTTCGGGTGTTGAGCCGATGAGCACGGGCGTTTCGATTTCGAGGAAGCCTTTGCTGTCGAGGAAGTTTCTGACCGCGATGCAGAACTTGTGGCGCAGTTCGAGGTTTTTGCGAACGGCTTCTCGGCGAATGTCAAGGTATCTGTATTTCATTCTCAACTCGTCACCGCCATCGGTGTTTTCTTCAATGGTGAA
The DNA here is from genome assembly GCF_021531665.1 of Prevotellamassilia timonensis. Lineage (GTDB taxonomy): Bacteria > Bacteroidota > Bacteroidia > Bacteroidales > Bacteroidaceae > Alloprevotella. Next base: position 3,052 of record NZ_JADYUH010000058.1, on the reverse strand, counting down.
AGGCGGTGTGAGTGAGGGATTCAGCAGGGTGTATTTGCTGACGATGATTTCAATGTCTCCGGTGGGAAGGTTGGGATTTTTGGAGAAGCGTTCCTCCACGACACCTTCTACTTGAATGACAAATTCGCGTCCGGTTTTGTTGGCGGTTTCGAACAGTTCCTTGTCTTTTTGTTCGTCGAATACGAGCTGTGTGATGCCGTATCTGTCTCTCAAGTCGATGAAGGTCATGCCTCCCATTTTGCGGGTTCTTTGAACCCAGCCGGCGAGGGTCACCTTCTTGCCTTTGTCCTCGAGTCGGAGACTTCCGCAGTCAATACTTCTGTACATGGTTTGAAAACTTTTCGTTTTTCGTATTTGATGTCTTATATATAATAAGGAGTGGCTCTCCTCATTTTTCACTTTTTCGTCCGCCTTCGTGCGCCAAGCGTGGTGGCTTCTGCGCGTTTGTTTTTCACTTCTCGGTTTCCGTGACTCGGAAATCTTTGGAGAAGTTTTCAAGGGCGCTTTCGAGTGTGGTTTTCCTTCCGGAAATGATTTGTGCGTCAAAGCGGATGCTTTCTCCGCCGTAGGTTCGTTGGATGTCCTCCGCTTCCACCAGTTTCAGTGCTCTTTCTGCTTTGTCGGCGTCTTCGTAGGTCACGTGGAAGGAAAGGGGGAGCGTGTGGTGTCGGACGATGATTTCCGTGTTGTCCAAGGCTTCCTGTGTGGCAGTCCGATAGGCTTTTCCCAGCGGTCCGGTGCCGAGTTTCACTCCGCCGAAATATCTCACCACGATGACAGCCACTTGTTGCAGTTCTCGGGAGAGGATGCAGTTGAGGATGGGTTTACCGGCGGTTCCGGAGGGCTCGCCGTCGTCGGAACTGCGTTGGACTGCGTTTTGTCCGCTGCCGACGACATAGGCAAAGCAAACGTGGCGCGCGTCGTGATACCGACGCCGATAGTCGGCGAGGATTGCCGTGGCTTCTTCCTCGTTGCGCACGGGGTGGGCGAAGGCGAGGAATTTGGAACGGCTTTCGGTGTAGATTCCTTTGCCGACTTCTCGGATGGTGAGATAGGCTCCTTCTTCGAGCGTCATGATTGGGCGTTGGCGTTAGCTTTGGCGGCTCTCGGCGGCTCAGTTGAAGTGATAGAGGAAGGTGGCGATGCCGGAGAGTGCCGGTTTCTTTTGGTCTTTGATTTCAATGTCAAACTTAATCTCCACCTTGCAGATGCCTCGGAGGTTACTGATGTTGTGGAGTTTAGCGACGAGGCGCACGCTCTGTCCGGAGAGTACGGCTTGTCCGAACTTCATCTTGTCCATGCCGTAGTTCACGAGCATCTTGATGTTCTCGACTTTGATGACCTGTTCCCAGAGGTAGGGCAGAAGGCTGAGGGTGAGATAGCCGTGGACGATGGTTTGTCCGAAGGGACCTTCTTTGGCTCTTTCGGGATCTACGTGAATCCACTGGTGGTCCAGGGTGGCGTCGGCAAAAAGATTGATGCGTTCTTGGTCCACTTGCAGCCAGTCGGATTTTCCGAGTTCCTGTCCCAAGTGTTGTTCAAATTCTTCGTAGGAGTGGATGGTCAGCATTTTTCTTTTGTATTTATTGTGTGGTTGTATTTCAGAGTCGTGGAGAGGTCGCGCCGTCATTTTCTGGAGAGTTCCTGCATCGTGAGGGAGCGGATGAGCATGGCGGCGGTGAGGAATGCTTCTCCTTTGTAGGTACTGAAGGTCTTACCTTCGTTGTTGCGTTCGATGTATTGGTCCACGGTGAAAGTCACTTTATACTCCTTTTCTCCTTCTGCTTTTTCAGCGGCGGGAACGCATTCAACTTCGGCGTCGCGTCCCACGACGAAGCGCACAGCCTCGATGTCTTCGGTGAACATTCCTTCAATCGTACTGAGCACCTTTGCTTTGGAAACGTTTGTTTGTCCGAGGAAGCGAGTCATGTTGGGGGTGATGTTGGAGCAAATCATCTCTTGGTCGCGCTCTTGGAAACCGGAGAAGAAAGTGTTCAGCACACCGATGATTTCTTCTTTCAACTCCGGTGTCACTTCTGCCTCTTTCACAGTGCTTTCTGCGATGGAAGCTTCTGAGGCGTAGCGTCCTTCGGGGTGTTTTTGAAGATAGGCGGCGAACGCCTCGGGCGTACCAGCCTTTTGGGCGGTGACAAAGTCCAGGGAGTCAATCTTCAAATCGCAGCGATGGGCGAAGCCGGCGTAGTCGGGATGAAGTTCTTTGAATTTCTCAAAATCAGAGGCACGTTCGGAGAGCGCGATGCGGTTCCAGTCCTCCAGTGCGTCTTGGAGTGCTTGGAGTTTCTTTTGCACGAGGGGAGCATAGTCGCCGTCGGGATATTTTTCAAGAAACGCCTGATAGTCTTCAGGGTTTTCGTTGCCTTCCAGCGATTCGAAGAGTTCCTGTTCTCCTTCGTTTTGTGAGTTTTTCAGAACGACGAAGCCTGCGCCTCCGCCGATGAGCAGAAGGACGACGACAACGATGATGCCGACGACGAGTGCGTTTTTTTTCTTTTTCGGGGTATGTTCGGTCGTTCCCTCGGGCGAGGTCAGACCATTTTTATTATTGAGTTTTGAGTCCATGAGTTTGAGTGGCTTGTCAGGGGATATTATCTAAAAACCGTGCAAAGTTATGCCTTTTTGCGCTGTGCGCCAAAGCAATCCGGCAAAACTCTCCCCCTTTTTGGCTCAAACGTGTGGTGAGGTGTGCTAATTTCGTGTGATTCGTCTTTTTTTACCTAAAAATGCGTGCTGTTGGGAAGGGATAAACTTTACGATAGACCGTATGCACCGGCACGCAGCACCTACCATACATAAATATAAGCGAACAAAAAATCCTGCAAACCCTACACAAACCCCTGCATCCTCTTCGTATCTCTCTGATTCTCCGCACGTTGTACTGTGTAGGGTTTGAAGCGAAAATCCTACACAAACCCTACATGCAACCCTACATGGGAACTAAGAGTCAAAGAGACTAAGAGTCAAAGAGGCGGGGCCTACCCCAACCCCTCCCTAAAGGGAAGGGCTTTGTTGCGGCGCTGATGCACCGCACATG
>NZ_JADYUH010000057.1 GCF_021531665.1 Prevotellamassilia timonensis | reverse complement strand
TAATGACTTCTTAATGGAATCAATTCATGAACATTAATGTTTCAAAAAGGCGGTCCTTTCGTCTTTCGCCCTTTGTCTCTTAGTCTCTTAGTCTCTTAGTCTCTTAGTCTCTCTAGTTGCAATGTAGGGTTTTGTGTATAGTTTGTGTATAGTTTGAAGCACAAACTATACATTTCGCAACGCGCGGAGAATCAGCGGAATGCAGGGTTGAATGTAGGGTTTGTGTATAGTTTGTATAGTTTTTTTGTTTCCCCTTTTATTTATGTATATAGATATAGGTGTGTTCTATAAATTACGGGATAAGGAACGTTGAAAAGAAAGTGCTTACGTTTTGGTTGGTTTCTTAGCGCGCCCTTTTTAAGTTTCGTCAGTCACATAGCCCGCTATGCTCCTTCCTCAACTGCCAAAAGTTCATCTCAAAGAAAGCAAAAATCAACTCAACCTAATTTTCAGAACACCCCTTAACTGCCAAAAGTTCATCTCTAAGAAATCAAAAATCAACGCAACCTAATTCTTAGGACACCCCTTAAAACTGAACCCTACACAGTGGCGAATTGAACTCCGCCGTTGTGTAGGGTTTGTGATGTTTTCAGGGGGAAGGTGACGAAAGATTTTCGGGCGTTCCCCGAGTGATGGCAAGTTGTGGTGTTCCGAGCAAGGAACTTTCTGCGTTCTTTTCTTTGTTTGCTCCTAATAGTTCACCCACTTCCACATTTCCTTCAGCGAAGGCTTTTTGCCGTACATCAAGATGCCGACGCGATAGATGCGGGCGCTGAGCCAGACGAAGGCGATGGCGGTGCCGTAGAGCAGAGCCAGTGAGAGCAGTTCCTCCCAAAGGGGTACGCTGAAGGGGACTCTCACCATCATCACGATGGGAGAGGTGAGCGGGAACATGGAAGCCCAGAAGGCGAGCGGGCCGTTTGTGTTTTCAGCGCTTCCCATGGCGGCGTAGAGTCCGAACACCATGATGAGAACCACGGGCATCATGAACTGCGAGGAGTCCTCCTGCTCGTTCACCGAAGCACCCACCGCGGCGAAGAAGGAGGCGTAGAGCAGATAGCCGCCGACGAAATAGAGTGCAAAGAGGATTCCCATTTCCAAGAAAGGCAGCCCTGTGATGGCGGCATAGATTTCATCTCCCCCTGAGGTCGGCGGTGTGGGCATTCCGTTTGCCATCATGGCGGTTGTCTCCGGTGCGGGTGTGGCGGAGAGTCCGAAGATGCTGCCCGCGGCAAAGAGGATGGCAGCCAGCATGATTCCCCAGATTGCCATCTGCAAGAATCCCACGAGCGAGATGCCGATGATTTTTCCCATCATCAGTTGGAAAGGTTTCACGGAAGAAACCATCAGTTCCACGATGCGATTCGTTTTTTCCTCCATGACGCTCTGCATGACCATGCCGCCATAACTCATGACGAACATGTAAATCATGAAGGTGAAGATGAAGCCCGCAGTCATGGCGATGGCGGTGTTTGAGGAGCGTGTGTCGCCTTCGGCGTTGCGTTTGACGGTGGTGACGGTGACTTCCGACTGGATGTCTTCGATGATTCGGTCAATGCCTTGTATGCCGGTGGCAGCCAGTTTGTCTCGTCGCACTCGTTCGTTGAGCACGTTCTCCACGTAACTCAACAATCCCGCTGCCACTTCTTTGTGGGAGAAGATGGTGACTCCGTTTTCTTTTTTCGTCAGGTCTTTTTGAATCACGATGACGGCTTCGACGGAGGTGGTGTCGGAATAGTATGCCGAGTTGTTCGGGTCGGCGATGGGTACGAAGCGGTAGGTTGCATCATCCTTGAATTCGCCGGCGTAGAGTCCTGTGGCATCGTGAAGAGCCACGGTTTTCTGTTCGTCGTCTTCGATGCTTGCCAGCCAAATTGGTACAAAGACGAGGGCGGCGAAGATGAAGGGCATCAAGATGGTGAGGATGATGAAAGACTTTTTCTTGACGCGGATGGTGAATTCGCGCTGTATGATGAGGAGGAACTTATTCATGGGAGGTGTTGTTTTGAGGTTCGACGACTTTCAAGAAAATTTCTTGCATGGTGGGCATTTTCTCACAGAAACTTCTTGGTTCGATTTGCGCTGCCACGCGTTGGATGAGTTCGGCGTTGGAGAGTTCGTCTGACTTTCGCAGCACAAAGGTGTGAAGTCCTCCGGCGCCGGTGTGGTTTTCCACGGTGAATCCCTCTGTGGCGGTGAGTGTTTCGTCGGTGGAGGACACCTCGTAGAGCCCGGTTCGGAATTGTTTTTTGACTTCAGAGACTTTTCCGGAGAGCACGACCTTCGAGTGGTTGATGAGGGCAATTTCGTCGCACACTTCTTCGACTGACGACATGTTGTGGGTGGAGAAGATGACGGTGTGTCCCTTGTCGCGCAGGGCAAGGATTTCTCTTTTGAGCATTTCGGCGTTCACGGGGTCGAAGCCTGAGAAGGGTTCGTCGAAGATGAGGAGGGGTGGTTCGTGGAGCACGGTGATGATGAACTGCACCTTCTGCTGCATGCCTTTGGAGAGTTCTTCGAGTTTTTTGTCCCACCAGGGCATGATGCCAAATTTGTTGAACCACACCTCGAGGCGGTGTTTCGCCTCTGCACGGCTGAGGCCTTTGAGTTGTGCGAGATAGATGGCTTGCTCGCCGACTTTCATTTTTTTGTAGAGTCCGCGCTCTTCGGGAAGATAGCCGATGCTCATCACGTCCTCCGGTCGGAACTCGTGACCGTCAAAGGTCACTTCTCCGCTGTCGGGTGCGGTGATGCGGTTGATGATTCGGATGAGGGTGGTTTTTCCTGCGCCGTTGGGACCGAGGAGTCCGAAGACTTTGCCGCGCGGCACGTTGATGCTGACGTCGTCAAGGGCGGTGTGGGCGGCATAGCGCTTCACAATGTGGGCGGCGGTGAGAAAATTGTCGTTCATTATGGTGGTTTTAGGAGGTTGTGTTCTAATAGATTATGGAATAAGGAATGTTCAAGTGAAAGCGCTTACGTTTTCAACCTAATTTTTAGAACACCCCTTTTCACGGATTGCTTTCGCCTTCGATGAAGGTTTCGAGGAACATGTTTTCTCCGTCAAACACGGCGTAGGTGAAGAGAGAAATCCAATCGCCGAGGATGAGCAGACGTGTTTCACGTCGGAGCATGAGGTCCAGTTCAATGTGTCGGTGTCCGAAGAGAAAGAAGTTGATGTCGGGGTGAGTTTTGAGATATTCCTTGGCGAAGCAGACGAGCGTTTCGTTCTTTTCTCCTTGATAGGGTGGCTCTTTTCCGTCTGTGCGTTTGAGGCGAGAGCGGCGTGCCCATTCAAGTCCGAACGCCATTCCCCAGCGGGGGTGGACGGCGGCGAAGAGTTTCTGACAGATTCGGTTGTGGAACATGGCGCGGATGAAGCGGAAGCCGCGTTCCGTGGTGCCGAGTCCATCGCCGTGGGCGAGGAAGAAGGTTTTTCCGTAGAGTTCCACCACCTCTTCCTTGCGGTGAATCGTCATGCCGCACTCTTTTTCAAAATAGTCGTTCTGCCAAAGGTCGTGGTTGCCGTAGAAATAGTGCACTTCAACGCCGAGGTCGGTCAGTTCGCTGATTTTCCCCAGCAGACGAGTGTAGCCTTTTGGCACGACGGTTCGATATTCGTGCCAGAAGTCAAACATGTCTCCCAGAAGATAGACCGCCTCCGCCTTGTGTTTGATGGAGTCAAGGAAGTTCACGAGCCGACGCTCCTGGGTGCGTCGGTGTTCGATGGCGAGGCTGCCGAGGTGTGCATCGGAGAGGAAATAGATGTTTTTCATTTTGTCGGAGTTGGGGAAACGTGGAAGGGGGAGTTCTATGAAACCTATGGAATGGGGAGCGTTCAAGTTCAAACTTTCCCTAATTCAAAGAACAGCCCGCCTAAGTTTTGCTTCGTGTTCAGAGGAAGCCGAGTTCGAGTTTGGCTTCCTCGCTCATCATGTCCTTGTCCCATTCGGGTTCAAAGACGAGGTTCACTTTCGCTTCGCTGACGCCCGGCACGCCGTCAAGTTTGAGGCGCACGTCCTCCACGATGAAGTCGGCGGCGGGGCAGTTCGGCGCGGTCAGTGTCATGTCCACGTCAAGGGTGGCGTCGTCATGAAGGTCAATGCGATAGATGAGTCCGAGGTTATAGACGTCCACGGGAATTTCCGGGTCATAGACTGTTTTGAGCACTTCAACGATGCGTTCTTCTATTTTCAAACGTTCTTCTTGTGTCATGTTTTGCTATATATATATAATATGGTGTGTTTTTTTCAGAGTTTTCCTTCGTTGGCGTAACTGAAGTAGGTGTGGTCAGTCAGGATGATGTGGTCGATGAGTTTGATGTCCATGATTCGTGCTGCTTCTTTGAGTTTTTGTGTCAGTCTGTCGTCCTCGAGGCTCGGTTTCGGGTTTCCCGAGGGATGGTTGTGGCAGAGCGCGATGCAGGTGGCTCCGGCGAGCAGGGCTTCTTTGAGTGCGAGTCGCACGTCCACCGTGGTGCCCGTCAGTCCGCCTCGGCTCAGGAGTTTGCATCCTTTGAAACCGAGGCTTTGGCTCAGCAGGAGCAGCCGGCATTCCTCCACCGTTTTCCCCTTCATGGAGGAGAGGAAGAACTGATAGATGAGGTCCGAGTTGGTGTAGCGCGTTTGGTTCGGGTTGTGTTGCTCCTTCATTCTTCTTTTTGCCAGTTCGCACGCCGCCTGGATGGTGATGGCTTTGGCAGGTCCGAAGCCTTTGTAGGCACAGAGTTCTTTGATGCTCTTCGCCTCCAGTTCAGCAAGGCTGTCTTGGGCATCGTGGAGCACGCGCTGCATGAGTTGCACCGCGTTTTCTTCCGAGTTTCCCGAACCGATGAGGATGGCGAGCAGTTCTGCTGTCGTCAATGCTTCCGCACCGTGTCTTTCCAGTTTCTCGCGCGGTCGGTCTTCGATGCTGAGGTCAGTGATGGAGAGTTTCAAGGTGGTCACGCTGAATCCGCAGTTTTGAGGAGATGAAAGAATCAATCAATGAGAGGGAGTGGAAACGCCTTTGCTTCACGGCTTATTCCATAATTCACAGAACGCTCCCCCCCTTATTTATAAAAGTTTCCTTTGAAGGCTTCAAACTCCGATTTGCCTCTGACGCATTGGCGCCACCAGGCACGAAGGAAGCCGGAGCCGTAGCCACAGAGTTGCACGAAGGAGGCAGCCACGGCGCGCACACCCACCGACAAACTCCGTTCGGCGCGGGTGGCATCGACCAAGACCAAAAGGGCAAAGAGCAGGGGAGGGGTCAGTGCCCAGAGCGCGTGGAGGCAGCCTGCAGCCAAACCGGCGAGCGTCACCAAAAGCAGAAAAGCCAATCCGGCGGTGAAGACGGAGGGCAGGAGATGAACGAGTTTCAGTGTGCCGGGGTGGAGCCGCGTGAGGTTGATGCGTGCGATGCCCGAGTTGTGAACCTGTTTGAAGAACTTCTTGAGGTCCGTTCGGCGCTTGTGCCACACCCACGCCTCGGGGAAGAGCCGGCAACTGTGACCGGTTTCAAAGATGCGGGTGGAGAAGTCAATGTCCTCGCCGAAACGCATCGGGGAGAAGCCTCCGAGTTCGGCATAGACGGTGCGGCGCACGCCCATGTTGAAGGAACGGGGATAGAACTTGTCCAGTTTTTTCTTGCCGCCGCGGATGCCGCCGGTGGTGAAAAAGGAGGTCATGGCATAGTTTATCGCCTTCTGCGTCGGAGTGAAGTCGGGGTGTGCGCGGTCCGGTCCGCCGAAGGCATCGCAGGGAGCAGCGGTGAGTTCGCGCTCCACAGCAGCCAGATAGTCCGGAGGGAGCACCACATCGGAGTCAAGCACAAGGACGTAGTCGCCCGTGGCTCGCTCCACTCCGAAGTTGCGGGTCATGCCCGGTCCGGAGTTCTCTTTGAAAAAGTATCTGACAGAAAGTTTTTCGCGAAATCTCTCGCAAACATCTTCGCAGCGCAGGTCGGAACCGTCCTCCACAACGAGTACTTCAAAGTCCTTGAAACTCTGCTGAGTGAGACTCTCCAGCAGTTCCTCCGTTTCGTCGGGGCGGTTAAAGACGGGAATGATAAAAGAATACTTCATAAGAGGAAAAGGGTAGGCGTTTCGCGCCGTCAACGGTCAATGGTCAAGAGTCGTTGACTGTGAGTTAAAGAGGCTCAAGGGGTGTTCTATAAATTACGGGATAAGGAACGTTCAAAAGAAAGTGCTTACGTTTTGGTTGCTTTTCGTTTCTTAGCGCGCCCTTTGGTAAGTTTCGTAGTCGCATAGCCCGCTATGCTCCTTCCTCAACTGACAAAAGTTCATCTCTAAGAAAGCAAAAATCAACTCAACCTAATTTTTAGAACACCCCTCAAGGCTATAAGGTGTGAAACCTTAACGACTGACAAAAGTAGTGTCTCGCGCTTGAAGAGCAAAGCAAAATGCCTAATTTCTCCCTTTTCACCGGCTTCTTTGGGGAAGAAAAGGACGTGAAAAGGACGAAAAATGCACGTTTGGAATTAAATTTTTGTCACGACGAAGGAAAGATATTTCTTTAGTAATCAAAAAATACGTAATTTTGCGCTCCGAAAAGAGAAACAAAAACTTTAAGTAATCACTCATGATCAAATCACAAGACATCAAGAAGGGTACCTGCATCCGCTTGGACGGTAAACTCTACTTCTGCATCGATTTTCTTCACGTAAAGCCCGGCAAGGGTAACACCATCATGCGCACCACCTTGAAGGACGTGGTGAGCGGTCGTGTTTTGGAACGCCGCTTCAACATCGGCGAAGCACTCGAAGACGTGCGCGTGGAACGCCGCCAGTTCCAGTACTCCTACGCTGAAGGCGACCAGTATCACTTCCTCAACCAGGAAACTTGGGACGACGTGGTCATTTCCCACGACCTCATCACCGGTGTGGAATACATGAAGGAAGGCGACGTGGTGGACGTGGTGAGCGACGCTTCCACTGAAACCATCCTCTTCGCAGAAATGCCCGTGAAGACCAAACTCAAGATTGTTTACACTGAGCCCGGTCTCAAAGGCGACACCGCCACCAACACCCTCAAACCCGCTAAACTCGAAACCGGCGTGGAAGTGCGTGTGCCCCTCTTCATCAACGAAGGCGAAATCATCGAAATCGACACTCGCGACGGTTCTTACCTCAACCGCGTGAAAGCATAAAGGGTGAACCTCCCTCCTAAAACCCTGTTCGCAGGGAAAGTTTAAAAGCACGACCGACAGCGCAAGTTGTCGGTCGTGTTGCGTTCCGGAGAGACTGACGTCAAAGGAAAACCTCAAAGGCTGCGCATTTCACGAAACAGGGCGAAGTGTAAGGGACATGTGAATTTGTTTGCTTAACTTTGCTCCCGAAAAAGAAAAACACTATAGGACTGTTCTAAAAATTAATAAGCAACCCAAAAAATAAGCACTTTCTCGAACGTTCCTTATCCCGTCATTTATACCTCCCCATTCACCCATTCAATGAGAAAATTATTCATGCTTCTTCAAAAGATTCTTCCTTTGGGAATTTTTCTTGCCGCTCTGTTATCGGCTTTGCCGTCTTCCGCACAGTCTCATGACCACGAAGATGACTGCTGTCTGGCGTTGCCCGAAGGCAAACTGGCAGCCTCCTTCCGTCAGATGCTTCAGGACAACGGCACTCGTCAGTCAGACTTGAAGTCCGTGTCGCGTGCTCCGCGCCCTTCTTCACCCTCTCAGTCCGTCATCTACAACACCGGTGAGGTCTATGTCATGCGTGTCGCGCTTTGTCTGACCTACGAGGTGGCGTATGGTTTCAACAGCGGAGACTTCGAGACCGTCAATGCCTGGTGGGACGAGGCAGAGCGCGTTTTGAACTCCATCTATCGCGACGATGTCGGAGTTGAAATGCGTGTGGTGCGCGACCCGAATCTCATCTGTCTCGCTGAAGACGCAGAACTGCCGCTTCGCAACAACGAAGGTTCCATCATCATCACCAACGCCGTGCCCCTCATCAACAAACTGATTGGCGAAGACGCCTACGACCTCGGTCTCCTCGTCGCCAACCCGAAGGGCAGTCTGCAAGGGCAGGCATATCAGGGCGGCGGTGCTTTCCCCACGATGAAGGCTGCCGGATGGGCTACCACCTCACACATCACCATTTCCCACGAAATCGGTCACCTGCTCGGCGCGGGTCACTCCCACCAAATCGAAAACGGCGACTGCACGGAACCCGGTACGGGACAAAGTGTGATGAGTTACGGCTATCCGAGAGATTTCATGGGAATGGCGGCACTGAAAGCCATCCGCAGCGTGATGAAAAACCTCAATGTCTATCTTTCCGAAGAACGCAGCGACCTCCATGCTGATTTCACAAGAAACGCGGAGACAACCAACATGCCGTGGGTCTATGCGGAAGAAGGCGGGCAGCCGGAGATTGACCGCGAACGCTTGCGCAAAGAATATGTCGTCACGCAAGGTTCCAACTTCCAGTTCTATCTCCCGTTGAAGAACCATTTCGCCGAACCCGTCGCCTCCTGTGTGCATGGTTTTGACATCACTTCCATGCAGGGCAGCAATGCGTTGATTCCAGCCTATAAGTCTCAGGTCACGGACTGCGTCATGTTCCAACCCTACTATCTCAATCCCGCCTCGCTGGCATCTGATGCCACCTATCCGCAGTATGAACTCTACTCCGACGACTCCCGCCCGGGACTTTACACCTTCCTCGGTGCCGTGCACCAGCGCTCGCTCTACGACTCCGAAAGGCTGAAACTCAGAATTGTGACGGGGTCGCCCTTTCAGACAAGCATTTCTTCGCCCACCAATTTCATCAAGTTCTATTGGGGCAATCAACTCAAACTGACTTGGACGCCGCAGACGGAACTCTACGGCACGGACAGTAAGGTGCGCATCCTGCTTTCCAAGGACTTTGGGCAGACCTTCCCCTACGTGCTGGCGGACGACGTTCCCAACACCGGTGAGTGGACAGGTGCTTTCCCCTACGTGGAAATCGGGAAGACTGCCTATCGCGGCTATCCTTCTTCCATCAGCGGTGGTTGCATCAAAGTCGAAGTAAAGAATGAAGCAGTTTATGGCATAAGTCCCTCGGTGCCCTATACAGTCCAAGGCGGCGAAGTGGTCTATTCCGGCGGCTTCGAACTGAGCGAGAGTACCGCGAAAGTGTTGTTCCAAAACGCTCCCGAACCATTCGTGAACGTGGCATCGGAAGACGAAATCGGAGAAATGCCGACGTTGAAAGCCTACAGAAAAACAGCGCCCTCCACGCTCTATTCCTCCACCGCCAAAGAAGAACGCGAAGGCAACATCGTCAGACGAAGTTGGACGGCGAATGTGAACGGTACACCCTATACCTACACCCAAATCTTCATGCTGCCTGATGTGCTGACCGATGAAAAACGCGCCACGCTGAAAGCCAAAGACCTGACGGCGACAGCCAAAGACCTCTATGAGCACAAGGGGCAGATGGCATATCCCAAAGTTTCCACAGAAGCGTGGAAGGCGTTTGTCCGTGCCTATGAAGACGTGTTCACCGAAGACGGTGCGCTGAAGGAAGAGTCGCTGACGCTCGCCAAGGTCGATGCGCTCGAATCTGCCCTTGAAGACTTGAACAACTTGGGCGACGATGAAATTGTCATGCCGCTCAGAGAGGGCAAGTATCTCTTGAGAAGTTATCAGGCGATGCCTGCCACCACTCCTTATTATTATTATAAGCGCGATGCGGAGGGCAACGAATCCTTCACCTCCTCCGTGGAAGAAGCCACGCCGCTCATTCTGACTCTTGGTGACAACTGTGTATATCTGGAAGACGAGGCGGGACGCACACCCTATCTTGAGGGCTTCACAAATCCCGGTCCCGACATCAAGTTGGAGCGCGGCTACACCTGGGGCAGTTACACGCTTGTCAATCTCTTCCCCGCCGCCGCGCAGTTGAGTCGCACGGGAAATACGTTCTCCGCAGTCTATGACTACGCCAGCAACCCCGTGGCATATCGCTGCAACAACAGCAATGGCGTGATTGTCTCCACCGACTTCCAGTTCGTGCCGCTCGAGGAAGAGAAGGTGTCGTTCACCATCAGCAATGCCGGCTATGTGACCTTCTTCACCGACAAAGCCTTCCAAATGCCGGACGGCGTGAGGGGCGGCATCATCACCGACACAAAGGACGGAAAGGCAATGGTGGACTATCGCTATCCCTCCGGTGAAGTCGTGCCAGCCCAAACCGCTCTCCTGCTGAACGGTTCTGCAGATACCTACGAAGCCGTTGTGGCTACTTCCTCTGAATCCGCTCCGACCGAGAATCTTCTGCACGGCACGCTGACCGACGCGCTGACTGACGTGGAGGGCGCTACGGCATACTATAAACTTGCCTATCGCAGCAGCACTGACCGAACGCTTGGCTTCTTCTGGGCTGCCGAAAACGGGGCGGCGTTCACCAACAAGGCGGGAAAAGCATTCCTGGCGCTGACTTCTTCTGCCTCCATGACGCGTGGTTTCATTCTGGAAGACTCTGAACTTACCGTTGTCACCGACGTGAAGACCGAAATCCAAAAGGACGACACGGTCTATGGACTTGACGGACGACGCTTCAACGGCTCACATCTGCCCAAAGGCATCTACGTCAAGAACGGAAAGAAAATCATTGTGAAATAAAGTGGGAACCGTCCGCCGCGCTGAAAACGAAAAAGTAGGATTTGTCCGCCGCGACGGAAACGATAAACAGAAATAAGATGAACGTGAAACACCGCAAACCATATTTCTCTCCGCAAATCATCTCCTTCCGTTTTGTCCCCTCCGCATTGCTTGCTCTCTCCGGCGGACCGGGAGTGAAGGATGAAGTGTCAGAAGAGGATCAACTCTCCTCGCAACGACCCGCAGAAGGTTGGGACGGTGCGCATGAGCACTCGTCATTCTGGGAGTCACACTGAATCTTCAAATCTGAAACGCGACTCTGCCGCTCTGAATTCTAAAAACACATCCGCATTCGGTTGAACGCCGAATGCGGATGTGTGCTGTTTGATTGAAATGTAGAATTTTCTTTCAAAAACTCTCGAAGGTGAAGGGAAGGATGTCCTTGACGGTGGCAAATTCCCACACCTCGTTTCTGCCGCAGAGCAGGACGCGGATGGGATGTCCGGCGCGAGTCTCTGCTTCCACCAGTGCTTGGCGGCAGATGCCGCAGGGACTGATGGGCGTGAGCGTGAAATCTTCTCCTTCCTTGCGAGCGGCAATGGCGATGGCAGCCACGGGAACGTCCGGTTGGTGTGCGTGGGCATAGAACAAAGCGGTGCGCTCGGCACAGGTGCCCGCTCCGAAGGCGGCATTTTCCTGATTGCTGCCGCAAACCGTCTCGCCGTTGTCAAGAAGCACGGCGGCACCCACGCAGAAGTGAGAGTAGGGGGAGTAGGCGGTGAAAGTGGCTTGGCGTGCCTGTTGCGCCAAGTTGAAATTGTCTTTTCCCAGGGCTTCCTCTGAGAACTCGTGACGAACGTAGTGAATGACGAGCGTGCAATCCATGTCTTGAATATATTTGGGAAAGACGAGCAGAAAGATATAGATGTCTAAGTTGAAGCACGGAACGAGTGGGCTCCTTTATGCTTACATCATGACTTGATTCAGAGAGAAGTCACCCATGATTTTACTGCGGTCCACGTTTCCTCTGATGCCGGGGATGGAGCCGGTTTCGGTGTATTGCCACATGATATATTCCATGCCATCGTTCAGCACGGGACTGTCACTGCGGTAGCGTGCAATCATGAAGTGATAGTCGGTGAAAAGACCGGAGAGATGACGGTTGTAGAAGTTGTTGTAGGTGTAGAGCAGTGGTTTGCGACCGTAGAACTCTGTCACCTTCTCAATGAAGCATCGAAGGTCTTCAATGAATGTCTCTTCGCTCACAGAGCCTCGGTGTTCGATGTCAATGATGGGCACAAGGTCTTGCTCGTCGCGTCGAACCACTGAGGTGAGGTTTTCAAATTGTTTTTTCCAGTCAATGGTTGGACGATAGAAGTGGTAACTTCCCACGCTGAGGCCGACGCGGCGTGCTTCGGCGAGGTTGCGAGCGTAGGTGTTGTCCACCATGGAAGCTCCTTCGGTGGCTTTGAGGTAAACGTAGGAGATTTGGGAATTGCGTACCACTTCGTCCCAGTCAATATATCCTTGATGGTGCGAAACGTCAATGCCCTCCTTGTAGGCATTGTTGATTCGAGCGTTGGAGGTGGGCAGGAAGACGGCTGCCGCGTGTGTCATGAAATGTTCCGCCACAGATTTTTTGCTCAGTCGGTCGGGCTGAACGGCTTCATACTCCGCCATGCCTCGTCCGTTGTCTTTGTCTTTCTTTCGTGCGTCTGCCGGAAGTTGGGCAGCAGTGAGAAAAACGGTGCAAACGAGAAGACTTTTGGAGAGGAAACGAGAGATAAACATGTGGAGAAGGATATTGGATGAAAGGTTTGACAAAGGAAGAGCGTGAACTTTGCGCCCACGCTTGCAAAAATAGGTCTAATTTTCAGAATATCTGGTCTGAAACAGTTTTTTAACAGAAAAAAGTGCCGCGAACCAGTCGCGGCACAATCTTTTGTTTTGGGAAAGTTCAAAAGGGAAGATTATTCAGCGCGGAGAGTGAAGCGCTTGAAATCAATGACGGTGAGTTCTTTGTCAGCAGACTTAAGGTAGTCAGCCACAGAGAGTTTGGCGTCCTGAATGTATTCCTGTTCCAAGAGGCAGGATTCCTTGAAGAACTTCTTCATGCGTCCCTGAGCGATGTTCTGAATCATCTGTTCGGGGAGGTTAGCAGCCTTCTCTTCAGCCACGGTCTTTTTGAGTTCGCGGATTTCGTCAGCCTGCTCAGCGGTGATGTTGCCTTTCATGATGCCTTCTTCAAGGTGAGATTCGCTCTCAGCGATGTAGAGGTTGAAACCAGCCTTTTTGAGTGCTGCTTCGACAGCCTTCTTGACTTGTTCTTCCTTGGTTTTCTCGATGGCAACCTTGAGTTCTTCTTCCTTCACGCTTTCGGGCACGCTTTCGGCGTTGAGAGCCACGGGGTTCATGGCAGCCACCTGCATGGCAACGTTGTGAGCCTGTTCTTCAGCGGGTTTGTTGGTCTGAACCATGGTGCAGAGCATGTGACGACCCATGTGGTCATAGACGGAGACGTTCTCGCCTTCAATGAAGTTGTAGCCGTCGAGTTCCATCTTTTCACCGGTGATACCGCTTCTGTCGGTCACGGCTTCAGCCACGGTGTGACCTCCGAAGGGAAGGGCGAGCACTTCTTCGAGCGTCTTGCACTTGTTCTCCACGGCAGCGTCGAGGATGTCCTGAGCGAGTTTCACGAAGTCAGCGTTCTTTGCCACGAAGTCAGTTTCACATTTCAAGGCGATGATGGCGGAGAAGCCGTTGGCGGACTTCACGAGCACAGCACCTTCTGCTGCTTCTCTGTCAGAGCGCTTGGCTGCCACAGCCTGACCTTTTTTGCGGATGATTTCGATGGCTTCTTCCATGTTGCCGTTAGCTTCGGCCAAAGCCTTTTTGCAGTCGCCCAGACCGGCGCCGGTCATGGTGCGGAGTTTCTTGATATCTTCTAATCCTACTCCCATTGTCGTAAAATTATTTTAGAGTGGTAATATTATTAAATTGAAATTTGAAAAGAAAAAGGGTTCTTGGCATGAAGAGTCACAAATGTGTTTGTTTTTCCCACGACCAAGAACCCGTTTTACTGATGATGTTGTCAGAAGAAATTATTCTGCGGCAGTCTCAGTCGTTTTGGCTGCTGCTTCAGCAACTTCGGCGGGAGCTTCTTCCTTCTCGGCACGAGCCTTGGCGGCACGTTTGCGGGGAGCAGCCTTGGGTGCTTCCTGTTCGCCGGCAGCTTCAGTGTCCACCTTTTCTGCTTTTCTTTCTTCCACGCCTTCAGCGATGGCGCCGCAAAGTGCGTCGAGGATGACCTCTACGCTCTTGTTGGAGTCGTCGTTTGCGGGGATGACGAAATCCACGGAGTTGGGATCGGAGTTGGTGTCCACGATGCCGAAGACGGGGATGCCGAGTCGGCGTGCTTCCTTCACGGCGATGTGTTCCTTGCAAACGTCGATGACGAGCAGTGCTGCGGGGAGACGAGTCAGGTCAGCGATAGAACCGAGGTTCTTTTCGAGTTTAGCGCGCTGACGAGAGATTTGCAGGATTTCGCGTTTGGAAAGGTTGGAGAAGGTGCCATCGCCCATGAGTTTGTCGATGTTAGCCATCTTCTTCACAGCCTTACGGATGGTGGGAAAGTTGGTGAGCATGCCGCCCGGCCAGCGTTCGGTCACGTAGGGCATGTTCACGGAAGTGGCTTTGTCTGCAACCACTTGCTTGGCCTGTTTTTTAGTAGCTACGAAGAGGATTCTCTTGCCCTGCTTGGCAATGGCTTTCAGTTCTTCTGCGGACTCGTCGATTTTAGCGACGGTCTTGTGAAGGTCGATGATGTGAATGCCGTTGCGCTCCATGAAGATGTAGGGAGCCATGGCAGGATTCCATTTGCGTTTGAGGTGGCCAAAGTGACAGCCTGCCTCAAGAAGAGTTTCAAAAGATGTTCTTGACATTTTTCTGTTTGTTTTTTTCGTTTACTTTCTTGTGAGTTGTTTTGAATTAGCAACCAATCGCCGCGGTAGTCTTCGCAGTGTGAGAAGAGAAAGAGTCCGAACGATTTAGATACTAAACGTGCCAGTTTGCAAACAAGCCGATTAACGTTTGCTGAACTGGAAGCGACGGCGTGCTTTGGGACGTCCCGGTTTCTTGCGTTCCACGGCGCGGGGGTCGCGGGTCATGAAGCCTTCAGCGCGGAGAGCCTTCTTGTCTTCGGCGTTGATTTTCACCAAGGCACGTGCGATGGCGAGGCGGAGAGCCTGGCTCTGTCCGGTGAAACCGCCTCCGAAGAGGTTCACTTTGATGTCATACTTCTCAGCCACGTTCAGCAGGTTCAGAGGCTGCTTCACGACATACTGCAGAATGGTGGAGGGGAAATAGTCGGCGAGGTCTCTCTTGTTGATGGTGATTTTGCCGGTACCCTCAGTGACGTAAATACGTGCCACGGCGCTCTTGCGGCGGCCTAATGCATTGATCATTTCCATTTCTGCGACTTATTTGAGAAGGTTAATATCGATTGCTTTGGGAGACTGTGCTTCCATGTTGTGCTCTGCGCCTTCAAAAACATAAAGGTGGGTGAGCAGTTTGGCGCCAAGTCTGTTTTTGGGGAGCATGCCCTTCACGACGCGACGGAGAAGTTTGTCGGCACCGTTCTTCTTTGCCATGATGGAGGCGGGGGTGTGCTCTTTCTGACCGCCGGGATAGCCGGTGTAGGTCAGATAAACGCGGTCTGTCCATTTCTTTCCGGTCAGACGCACCTTGTCGGCGTTAATGATAATCACGTTGTCTCCACAATCCACGTGAGGGGTGAAGTTCGGTTTGTACTTGCCACGGAGCAGCTTTGCCACTCTTGTGCAAAGACGACCCAGAATCTGGTCGGTGGCATCCACCACAACCCATTCCTTGTTCACGGTCTCTTTGTTGGCAGAAATGGTCTTGTAACTTAAAGTGTCCACTTTGTTTGTTTGATTTTTAATAAAGTAACTACTATAACTTATCCCCTTGCTTTTCTTTTGGACATCGTTCCAGGCCAATAGAACTGACGCCTTTTCACAAGGAGTCGGAGCCCTTTTGAGGCTCGTCGTGATAATAATCGGCGTGCAAAAGTACAACTTTCTTCATAACTGACAAATACTCTGTTACATATTTCTTTCATTTTCTTTCAAGGGGTCAACAGTCAACGGTCAACAGTCAATGGTCAACAGTCAACGGTCAATGGTCAACGGTCAAGGGTCAACGGTCAAGGGTCAACGGTCAACAGTCAACGGTCAACAGTCGACAGTCAAGGGTCAAGGGTCAAGGGTCAACGGTCAACGGTCAAGGGTCAAGGGTCAATGGTCAACGGTCAACGGTCAATGGTCAACGGTCAATGGTCAATGGTCAATAAGCAAGATTCAGTGGGTGGCGGAAAGAAGAGGTGGAGCAGGTGAAAACAAGTTTTGTCATTGTCGCTCTGCTGTGTGCCGTTTCCACACCTTATATAATATATAGGTATATATAGGATGATATAGGTATAATATAGGACGTTCTGAGACGGTGGTATAAACTTCATTCAAAAGAAGGGGATTGTGTTTAGGTTGCTTTCTGATTGTCTGAGTGATTTTGTGAGTCTTGCCAGCCACATAGTCCGCTTTGCTTCCTCCACTGACGAAACTTACAAAAGGGCGCGCGTTTCTTGTGCAAGGCTCTTGAAAATTTATCTTACAAAATATTTGTCGGTTTCTCCGAAGTTTGTAATTTTGCACCCACAAACAGCCCATTACACAAATTGTTACCACACAAATTTGTACAAACCAACAAGCTATAGCAACAATGAAACAAGGTATTCATCCTGAAAATTATCGTCCCGTTGTGTTCAAAGACATGAGTAACGGCGATATGTTCCTTTCTCGCTCCACCTGCAAAACCACTGAAACCGTTGAATTCGAAGGCGAAACTTATCCCGTGGTGAAGCTCGAAATTTCTAACACTTCTCACCCCTTCTACACCGGAAAGTCCAAACTCGTCGACACTGCCGGTCGCGTGGACAAGTTCATGAGCCGCTACGGCAAGAGCAGAAAGTAATAACCCCTTCAGGGATAAACAATACAAACAGTGGAAGTACCTCAGGGTGGCTTCCACTGTTTTGCATTTCTGCATTTGTTTCCGCGCTTTCCAAAACGCCTCCTTTTCGTCCGTCCAAGAAAAACATACACTCGTCATGCCCTCAGCACTGCTTTTGACCTGTGAACCCATTCCCCTGGTGCGCATCGCACTGATTGGACTGGGTGACCGCGGAATGAAAACTCTGCGGAGATATGCTTTCATTCCTCACGCTGAAATCCGTTATGTTGTGGATCTCGACTCCGAAAAAACGGAGACAGCCAATGCTGCCTTGACGCAGTCGGGACGACCGGCGGCGGTTGCCTTTTGCGGAGCCGAGGCTTGGAAGACGGTGTGCGAGAAGGAGGATGTGGATTTGGTCTATGTCTGCACGGAATGGAACACCCACACTCCGATGGCGGTCTATGCCATGGAACACGGGAAACACGTGGCTGTCGAAGTGCCTGCCGCCACAACCGTTGAGGAGTGTTTCCGCCTCGTCCGCACAGCCGAGGCGACGCAGCGCCACTGTTTCATGACGGAAAATTGTTGCTACGATTTCTTTGCGCTCCAAACCCTTGAAATGTTCCAAAAAGGGAAACTCGGCACCATCACTCACTGCGAGGGAGCCTACATCCACCGCATCGCGGAGGCAGAACAAGAGGTGAAACGTGGGGAGAGCGAAATGTTCCGACGTCACTGGATGGCGCAGTCCTATTCCACCCATGGCGGTAACCCTTATCCCACCCATGGCATTGGTCCGATTGCGCAACTCCTTGGCATTCACCGAAAAGACCGTTTCAAGACCATCACCTCAGTCACCGCTCGCGGCGTGCGACGGGGCGAAGAATGGATTGGTAAGGTCAATTCCTCGCTCCTCACGACCGAGGGAGGCGTCACCATTCTCTTGCAACTTGACGTGACCACGCCGCGCCCCTACAGTCGTCTGCAAACGGTGTGCGGCACAAAGGGCTTTGTGCAAAAATATCCGCTTCCCGTCGTCGAATGGATGGAGGAGGGCGGTGATGAAACGTGTGGAGAAGTCAAGCCCTTCTCTTTCAGCGGTGAAGAGGCGTTGAAGGTCATGGAAGAGCAGTTTTCCGAATCAGTCGCGTCGCAGTTGTGGGCGGAGGGGCACAAGAAGGGTGTGCCCAACGAGATGAACTATGTGATGGACCGCCGCCTGATTCATTGTCTTCACCATGGACTTCCGTTGGATTTGGATGTCTATGATGCAGCCGAGTGGTCCTGTCTTTGCGAACTTTCTCAGATTTCTGCCGCTCGCGGCGGCGTGCCCGTGGAAATTCCCGATTTCTTGGGGGAGTGATGGCGTGAAACCATTCTTATTCCTTCCCTTTCCCTTTTCTTTTTCTTTTTCCTTCCCTTTCCCTTTTCTTTTTCCTTTTATTTATTACTGTCCTCCAAAATCTTGCGTTTTCGGTTAAGCGTGTTCTATGATTCAGATTGAGTTGTTTCATAGAACACGATTCTGTTTTTGAACATGACGATTCAAAAACATTTCAGGGGGCTATCGATTAAGTTGTGTAGATTTTGATTTCTTCGAACTGAACTTTTGGGCAGTTGAGGAAGGAGCATAGCCTGCTCTGTGGCTGACGAAGTTTATCACAAAAATGTAGGGTTTCGGGTGTGGTTCGCTTGTACTTATATACGTAATAAAAAGGGTGTGCAAAAAACTATGCAAACTATACACAAACCCTACATTTTGCTCTTTATTCCGTTGATTTTCCGCGTGTTGCGAAATGTATAGTTTGTGCTTCAAACTATACACAAACTATACATAAAACCCTACATTGAAGCGTTCAAAACCCTACACGAAAGGTGGGGGTAAACCCTACACAGAACGCTACATGGAAGCGTTC
>NZ_JADYUH010000056.1 GCF_021531665.1 Prevotellamassilia timonensis | reverse complement strand
AAGGGAAGGGCTTTTCAAAAGCCTACCCCAACCCCTCCCTAAAGGGAAGGGCTTTTCAATTTCTCCATTAATGCCCATTAATTGTCCCATAAATTTCTGAACATTTCGCGCGTTTCGTATTCCAAAACCAATTAATGGCTTATTAATGAATCAAATTCATGAACATTAATGTTTCAAAAAGGCGGTCCTTTTGTCTTTTGCCCTTTGTCTCTTAGCTCTTTGTCTCTTAGTCTCTTTGTCTCTTAGTCTCTTTGTCTCTCTAGTTGCAATGTAGGGTTTAATGTATAGTTTGTGTATAGTTTGCGCCCCAAACTATACATTCCATAACGCACGGAAAATCAGATGGATATAGGGTTTGTGTTGGGTTCAATGTATAGTTTGTATAGTTTTTTTGTTTCCCCTTTTTTATACGTATAGAGGAAGCGGTGACAAGCGTGCAAACCCTACATGACTGAAACCCGAGTGGACCGCCACCGCTCCTTCTCCATCTTTTCCGTATCTTTGCCATCGCAGTGCTTTGATGACACTCCTTATCCCATAAATTCAGACACCCCTTAATCCATTCCCGCATGAAGAACATCGCCATCATCGGTGCCGGCGCGGCAGGCTGTTTCTGTGCGCAGCGACTGAAAGAACTGCGCCCCGAAGCAAAGGTCACCGTTTTCGAATCCCACTCCAAACCCTTGGCGAAGGTGAGCGTCACGGGCGGCGGACGCTGCAATCTGACCAACAGTTTTGCCCTCGTGCGAGATTTGCGTGAGGTCTATCCGCGAGGACACCAACTGATGAAACGCCTGTTCCACGTTTGGAACCATTGGGACACGATGTCCTGGTTTGAAGAGCACGGTGTGCGCCTCGTCACTCAGGAGGACGAGTGCGTCTTTCCCGTCAGCCAAAACGCCATGGAAATTGTGGAAGTGCTGCGTCGAGGTTTGGACCTGCGACTCCAAACGCGCGTCGCCGCCATCGAAAAAAGAGAGGATGGAAAGTGGGAAGTGTTTGCCGAAGCGAAGAACAGCGTAGGCGTGTTCGACGCCGTGGTTGTCACCACGGGCGGTGCGCGCCGCTTTTCGTGGTTAGCGCGCTTGGGCATGGAGATTGTGCCGCCCGTGCCGAGTCTTTTCCCTTTCAAACTCGAACCCGCCGGTTTGGAGCAGATGTCCGGTGCCGTGGTCAAAGACGCCGAACTGGTCCTTCCGGGTACCAAATGCCGTGCCCGCGGCACCGTGCTCGTCACCCACAACGGCATCTCCGGTCCCGCCACGCTGAGACTGAGCAGCTACGCCGCCCGCTTTCTGGCAGAGAAAGCCTGTTGCGCCGACTTGGTCATCAACTGGATGGGTGAGTTAGGGGAGGAACAGGTGCGTGAGGCGTTGCGCGACTTTGCGCAAAGCCATCCGAACAAATTGGTCATCGGCACGGTACCCGCTTTTGATGGCGATGCCGCGCAGCGCGTTCTCACCTCCCGAATGTGGGAGTTCATGGTGGCGCGTGCCGGCATTCATCCGCAAACGCGTTGGAGCGGGATGGGGAAGAAACAGTACAACAAACTTGTGACCGTGCTTACGGCAGACACGCACAAGGTGACGGGACGCGTGCCCCACAAGGAAGAGTTTGTGACGGCGGGCGGCGTCTCGCTCGCTGCCCTGGACAGTGCGACGTTGGAGAGCAAGACGCAGAAAGGCTTGTTTTTTGCGGGCGAGGTCACCGATGTCGATGGCGTCACCGGCGGTTTCAATCTGCAAGCCGCCTGGACCATGGCAGAAGTCGTGGCAAGGGGAGTTTGAACGATCCACGATCCACGCTCACAGCCCTGCCGACTGTGAGCAAATTTCAAAAGACGTTTGTCGGACAGCAATGGAAAAACGATTTAGGCAGTAAGTCTGCCGTTTGCAGCACGTAGTTTTGACGGCGTGTTTTTCTCACAGGAAAATGATGATGGCGGCGGCGATGAGGAGGAGAATGAGGAACTCAAGACATCCGTCGAAGGCACCTTGATGGGTTGAACTACCGGCAGGGGCAACGGTTCTTCTGCGCCGTTGCCGAGGCGCGTCGGACTTGAAGAGGTCGAAGATGCTGAAGGTGAGGCGATAGTAGATGCGGTTGTAGATGGCTCGCATGGGATGTACCCAGCCCATGCCGCGTTTTCCATACCAAGGAATAATGGCACGCTTGATTATTCGCGTGCCATACCCCTTTGTTCTTGCCATGAATGCCTTCTTGACAGAAGGCTTGCGCATTCCGATTCTCATGTTTCGGACGTTTGATTTCGCTGACGCAGACTTCTCAGAACTCGCTGGTGAAGTGGAAGCGTATGTCCTTGAAATCCTGCTGTGCCATTTGCAGCACGTAGCCCGAGTCAGCGAGGAAGACATCGCGACCTTCGATGTCGGTTGCCATGTACTGATACTTTCTCTTTTTGAACTCCTCCAGCGCGGCGGGGTTGTCACTGTCAATCCAGCAGGCTTTGTAGAGATGAACCGGCTCCCAGCGGCAGCGGGCGTTGTATTCGTTCTCCAAACGATATTGAATCACTTCAAACTGCAGTTGTCCCACGGTGCCGACGATGCGGCGTCCGTTGAAACTGTTGACAAAGAGTTGAGCGACGCCCTCGTCCATGAGTTGTGCGAGCCCTTTGTTGAACTGTTTCGTCTTCATCGGGTCGTCGTTTTCAATGTATTTGAACAACTCGGGAGAGAAGGAGGGCAAGCCGCGGAAGTGTAGGTCTTCGCCTTCGGTCAGTGTGTCGCCGATTTTGAAGGTCTGCGTGTCGGGGAGACCGACGATGTCACCCGCCCAGGCTTCGTCGATGGTGGTCTTGCGCTGCGCCATGAACTGGGTGGGAGAGGAGAAGCGTAGCGTTTTTCCCGTGCGGATGAGTTTATAGGGTTTGTTTCGTTCGAAGCGTCCGGAGCAGACCTTGCAGAAGGCGATGCAGGAGCGGTGGTTCGGGTCGATGTTGGCGGTGATTTTGAAGATGAAACCGCTGAACTTGGCCTCTTCGGGATTGACTTCGCGCTCCTCTGCCACGGTGGGACGGGGGCAGGGCGCAATCTTGACGAAGCAGTCGAGCAACTCCTTCACGCCGAAGTTGTTGAGGGCGGAGCCGAAGAAAACGGGGGCAGTGTCTGCCGCCAAATAGTCGTTCACGTCAAAGGCGGGATAGACGCCGTCAATGAGTTCCAAGTCTTGGCGGAGGCGTTCCGCATCAGCATCGCCGACGTGTGCTTCCAAGTCATTGCTGTGGATGTCCACCGACACCTTTTCCGTCACCTTCTGCTTGTCCGGTGTGAAGATGTCGAGACTGTTTTCAAAAATGTTATAGACGCCTTTGAATCGTGCTCCTTGGTTGATGGGCCAGGAGAGCGGGCGCACCTTGATTTGGAGTTCCTGTTCGAGTTCGTCAAGAAGGTCAAACGGGTCTTTGCCTTCTCGGTCCATCTTGTTAACGAAGATGAGCACGGGCGTTTTTCTCATTCGGCAGACGGTCATGAGTTTTCGCGTCTGTGCTTCCACGCCTTTTGCGGAATCGACCACGATGATGGCGGAATCCACGGCGGTGAGGGTGCGGAAGGTGTCCTCGGCAAAGTCTTGGTGACCCGGGGTGTCAAGGATGTTCACCTTGAAGCCTTCATAGTCAAACTCCATGACGGAAGTCGTGACGGAGATTCCTCTCTGCTTTTCGATTTCCATCCAGTCGGAGGTGGCTGTCTTTCGGATTTTGTTGTTTTTGACGGCACCGGCGACTTGAATCTGACCACCGAAGAGCAGAAGTTTTTCGGTGAGCGTGGTCTTTCCGGCGTCAGGGTGAGAGATGATGGCGAAGGTGCGTCTGCGAGATATTTCTTGGTTCATGTACTAAGGGGCAATAGGGGGGCAAAGAGACAAAGAGTCAAAGAGACAAAGAGACAAAGAGACAAAGAGACAAAGAGACAAAGAGACAAAGAGTCAAAGAGTCAAAGAGACAAAGAGTCAAAGAGACAAAGAGACAAAGAGACAAAGAGTCAAAGAGTCAAAGAGACAAAGAGTCAAAGAGTCAAAGAGTCAAAGAGACAAAGAGTCAAAGAGTCAAAGAGACAAAGAGACAGAGAGTCAAAGAGAAAAAGAGTCAAAGAGTCAAAGAGTCAAAGGGTTTTGGAGACAACTTTGACAACGGGGGACAACGGAGACAACTTTTGGGATTTGGCTTGTCGTCTATAATTATTTCAAACATTCTTTCAGCGCATCAAACCACCAGGGGATGGTGATGTCGTAGGTCTGTCGGATTTTGGATTTGTCAAGCACGGAATAGTGCGGGCGTTGCGCCGGGGTGGGGTAGTCGGCTGTGGTCAGCGGCTTGACCCGGCAGGAGCGGATGCCCTCGAGGCGGTGCACTGCCTGTGCGAAGTCATACCATGAGCAGGCGCCCTCGTTGGTGTAGTGATAGACACCCGGTACGATGCCTTTTTCAACGATGAGAAGAATCGTTTTGGCAAGGTCGCGAGCGTAGGTCGGGGTGCCGATTTGGTCGGCGATGACGCCCAGTGTGTCGCGCTCCTTGCCGAGGCGAATCATCGTTTTCACGAAGTTGTTGCCGAAGGTGGAGTAGAGCCAGGCGGTGCGGATGACCATGGAGCCGGGGCAGTTGCGAATGACGCTTTCTTCTCCTGCGAGTTTGGTGCGACCATAGACCGTTTGGGGATTGGTCGGGTCGTCTTCGCGATAGGGGGTGCAGGCGGTGCCGTCAAAGACATAGTCCGTGGAGACTTGAATCATGGTGGCACCGACGGCGGCGGCGGCTTCGGCGAGATACTCCGGTGCGGTGTGGTTGAGGAGTTCGCAGAGTGCTTCGTCGCTCTCGGCTTTATCGACGGCGGTGTAGGCGGCGCAGTTGATGACGACCGACACGGCGTGTTGTTCCATGAAGAGGTTCACGGCTTTTCGGTCGGTGATGTCCAATTCGTCTTTGTCGGTGAAGATGAACCTGACGTCTTCGTTTTCTTGCGGTGCCAGTTCGCGCAGTTCACTGCCCAACTGTCCGTTGCATCCTGTGACAAGAATGGTTTTCATATATATAATGTGTAGAGGGTTCGATGCGGTGTGGCTGTGGTTCAAGATTAGTCCTCAAACTGTTCGGGGTGTTCTTTCTGTCGGAAGAAGAGTTCGGAGAGCATGCCGAGCCAGTGGGAGAGTTGCTGTGCCGCGTCCTGTGTGGGTTGCGTGATTTCACGGTGTTGCAGGCGGCAGAGCATGATGCCGTAGAGGAACTCAAAGGCGGTGTCAATCTCCGGGAGTGAGGCGGGAGACGATTTTGAAAGTTCCGAGGTTTTTGAGGTGTCTTGCGCTTGCTTGTTCTTTGCTCTGAGTTCCACGATGAAGGGCAGGATGCGGTGATAGGCTGCGGCGTAGGCAGGGTGTTTCCCGCATTTCATGGCGAGGCGGTGCGTGTCTTTGAGTTGTATGAGCACGTTTTGGCAGATTTGCAGGTGTCCGTGTTCTGTCACGCCCTCTTCGTGCATCATGCGGCAGAGGTCGGCATACCATTGCTTCATCTCCTCCATCGTCTTTTCGTCTTTCAGTTGAAATCGGGAGAGATATTGTTCAGCAATGGTGTCGGCGTCCGTGTGGAAGGCACGCAGGATGTCTTCCACCTGCCACATGTAGAGCAGGTATTCAGCCAAGTTCTGTTGGCGAAGTTTTCGCGCAATTATCATGAGGAAAGTGAATTTTCAAAGGACCAAGCGAGGGCGTGCCGCTCAGTTTTAGGTGGAAATCCCGTTTAAGGGGTGTTCTAAAAATTAGGTTGAGAACGTAAGCACTTTCTTTTGAACGTTCCTTATTCCGTAATTTATAGCACACCCCTTAATAGAACGAGAGGTTGAAGAGCGTCATGCCGGCATAGACCACCGAGCAGATGAGCACAATCACGCCGATGGTTCGGTTCAGCACGAGGATGCCTCGGTTGCTGAAGTTCTGTTTCATGCGGTTGATGACGTAGGTCAACCCCAGCCACCAGAGCATGGCTCCGGCGACGATGGAAAGATAGCCCACGCATTGTCCAAAGAAGTTGCCGGGAATGACAAACGTCAGCATGTTGAACAAGGCGATGAACAGAAGAATGATGAGCGGGTTGGAAAGCGTGACGAGAAAAGCGGTGGTGAAGTTGTGAATCAAAGTGCCTTTGCCGGAAGAGGAGGGGCGGAGACATTTTCTCGGGTCGGTTCGGTACATGTAGATACCGAAGATGAAGAGCATGATGCTGCCGATGAGTTTCAACCAGAACAGATTCTCTTTGTCGTCAATGAAGTCCATCACCAACGACATGCCCAGTCCGGTGACGAGGGCATAGAAGATGTCGCTCAGTGCGGCGCCGGCACCGGTGACGATGCCGAAGATTCGACCTTTCCGAATGGTGCGTTGCACACAAAGAATGCCCACGGGTCCCATCGGCGCGGAGGCGATGATGCCCACGAGAAGTCCTTTGATAACCAGCAGGAAGGGACTGGCAAATTCAACGAAAATATTGTTGTCCATAAGCATCCGTTAGCGCAGAAGCGGCACGAATCGCATTTCGTGTTCAATCTGCTTCTGTCGTTTACGCATATATCGCGATGGTTTCAGCGAACTGAATTTGAGTGGATTGGGAAGTGTGGCTGCGATGAGCGCACAGTTTGCTCGGGTGAGTTCTGAGGCTTGGCAGCCGAAGTGGCGGAGCGCAACGGCTTCAACGCCATAGATTTGAGGTCCCATTTCAATGCTGTTGAGATAGACCTCCATGATTCTCTCTTTTGACCAGAGGAGTTCAATCAGCACGGTGAAGTAGGCTTCCAGTCCTTTCCGCAGCCACGTGGAGGAGGGGGTGAGGAAGACGTTTTTGGCTGTCTGCTGACTGATGGTGCTGGCGCCTCTTCGGCGTTTCCCTTTTTTCATGTCTTTGGCGGCGGAGCGAATGGCGTCAAAGTCAAAACCGTGGTGAGAGAGGAAGTTGGCGTCTTCCGAGGCAATGACTGCCACCGGCATGTATTTGCTCATTTCTTCCAGCGGTACCCAACGATGATGAATGGCGGGTGTTTTGCCATCGATGATGCTCTCGCCGCAGCGAATCAACATCAGCGGAGTGACATAGACCGGCACCCAGCGGTAAACCAACACGGACAACACACTGATTGCCAGGAAACCCACCGCCAGCCATTTCAGAATTTTGGTGATAGTCTTGAAGGTGAACATCACGAGAAGGTTGTCTCTGAGGCAGAGGGAGAAAAGAACAGCCCTTTGGGAACGCGGTCAGACAGCGCTGTTCCCAAAGGGTCGCAAAAAGTTGTCAGAAGGGAAGATCGTCTACTGTGCCGGCAACGGGTGCGGCAGGAGCAGCGGGTGCGGCAGGTGCAGCAGGTGCAGCAGGTGCAGCAGGTGCAGCAGGTGCAGCAGGCGCAGCGGGAGCGGCAGGAGCGGCAGGAGCGGCGTCGGGACGTTGCACCTTCCAAGCGCGCACGTCATTGTACCAGCGACCGTTATATTCGCGTGCTTCAATGTCAAAAGAGACGGTCAGCACCTCGCCCACTTGAATGTTGAATTCGCGCAGACGGTCTTCGCCGAAGACGCTGAACATACATTTGCGGGGATATTGCTCCATGGTTTCCAGGACGAACTCCTGCATTTTCCAACTGTTACCCGTGCGGGCGGACACGCCGCCTCTCGGCTCGTTGGCTACGATGATTTTTCCGGTGATTTCCATAAGATATGTTTGTGTTAAGAGTATATATTCTTTATTATTTTTCAGCGGATTAGGATATTTCCCTGAAGGAGTTGTTCAGAAGAAAGAACTTCGCGAGACAGGTGCGGCGTAGCGTCTCGATGCCCGCTGAATCCGGAGAAAAAGTGGGTGGCGCAAGTGTGGTGCGCACATACCACTCCGCAAAAGTACGATAAAAATTTCCAAAATCACACTTTCTTGCCTGTGTAATTACCTTTGCACAGTGTGAAGTACAAAAAAACTTTCAGTCTTTTGCTTCCAACTTCACTTTTTCTTAACTTCGCTCCGACTCTCTGATTCACGGGGTGTTCTAATTCTCAGCACGTCCCTTACTTCTTTTCAAAGCAAAGTCCCAAAGGTTCATGAAAAAGTCCATCGTCTATATCGTCAATCCCATTTCCGGCACGCAACGCAAACGGCGCGTGGCGGAGTTGGCGCTTGAACTCACGGACAGAGAGGTCTTTGAAGAACCACGTGTGCTTCAAACAGAACATGCCGGTCATGCCGAGGAATTGGCGCGTCGCGCTGTCGAGGAAGGGGTGAACGTTGTCGTCGCCGTTGGAGGAGACGGAACGGTCAATGAGGTGGGGCGTGCCCTGGTTCACACGGACACGGCGCTTGCCATCGTTCCCTGCGGCTCCGGAAACGGGCTGGCGCGTCATCTTGACATTCCGCTGGCGCCGAAGGGAGCGATTGAGATTATCAACCGCGCTGTGATTCATACTCTTGACTTCGGTCGCATCAACGAGCATCCTTTCTTCTGCACTTGCGGCATCGGCTTTGACGCCTATGTTTCCCAAAAATTTGCCGAGGCAGGGAAGCGCGGCTTCAAGACTTATGTGGAAAACACGTTGTTTTCCGGTTTCTCCTACAAGCCGCAGACTTATACCATCACGAATCACGGCGAGACGACCACCTGTCCTGCCTTTCTCATTGCCTGTGCCAATGCTTCGCAGTATGGGAACGACGCACTGATTGCGCCCTATGCCAGCATGAAAGACGGTCTTCTTGATGTGGTCATCATGAAGCCTTTCAGCACGATTGAATCGCCTCAGGTGATTCTGCAACTTTTTGCCGGGACGCTGCCGGAGAGCAGTCACGTTCGCACGCTTCGCACGGACCATCTTCACATCCTTCGTGAAGAGGACGGACCGGCTCATTTTGACGGCGATGCCTTCATGACGGGAAAGGAGATTGACATCCGTCTCGTGCGCCAAGGTTTGAACGTGGTGGTGAACGAATCAAAACGACGCTTCCGCCTCACGCCGACCTCGGTGTTGGGCGCACGTCTCTTCCCACGCCTTTTCCACGAATGGATTCGTGACCCGGAACGCTTTTTGAAAGAAGCTCACAACGGCTTCAAACGCTCCGGAAAAGCATGGCTCGAGAGATTCACTTCGGGCAGGTGAGGCGGGGGGACACTTCAATCTTCACTCATTGAGACGTGTCATTGTGCGCTTTCCGCAGCCGTCTCAAGTAAGTCTTGATTCTTCATAACACCTATAACACTTCCTATGCACTTTCCTCTCTTTGTTTCTTTGTTTTTAACGGTTTCCTGTTCTTCGTGCAATGCGACACCTTCATCCGCTCATGCGTCGGAGGGAGGTGAAGAAGGCGCGGCGAACTCTACGAGTGAACAAGTCCTCAATGGTTCTTCATCGAGTGAAAGTGCGGTGGAGTTGGACTACACTCGCGCCGATTCACTCCGTGTCGTCGAACTCTTGAAACTTCGTCAGCCGAGCGATGAAACGTCTGACGTGCTTTTCATCGCACGTCAGTTTTTGGGTGTGCCCTATGTGGGTGCCACACTTGAGAAGCCCGGTGAGGAAAGATTGGTGGTGAATCTCCGTCAGTTGGATTGCACCACTTTCGTTGAGACCGTCTGTGCCTTGGTGATGACGCGCCGCAGCGGCAGTGTGTCGTTTGCGGACTATTGCGGGCATCTCCGCAACCTGCGCTATCGTGACGGTCATTGCGCCGTGCTTTCTCGTCTTCACTATTTCTCTTGGTGGACTGCCGACAAAGTGAGACGCGGTTTCATGACGCCGGTCAGTTTTCCCGAGTCTTTGTTGGAAAAACATCGTTTTGTCGTGAGTTACATGAGCGACCACCCCGACTCCTATCCTTTTTTGAAGAATCGTCCGGAGCGCACCGACTCCATTCGTCTCATGGAGCACGAAACGCCTGCCGATGGCGTTATGCTGCCCCAGCGTCACACGGGTCTTTCGGCATCGAGGTTGAAGGGCATTGCTGACGGCGACGTGATTGGCGTGGTCACGTCCAAAGCGGGGTTGGACTATGCCCACGTTGGTTTTGCCGTGTGGGGAAAGGACGGCAGGATTCATTTGCTCCACGCCTCCTCGCAGTTCCACAAGGTTTTGGAAACTCCCGAAACTTTACAAGCCTATCTGACCCGGCGCTCCTCCTTCCTCGGCATCTGCGCTTGGAGACTGAAGTAGGGGAGTAGGAATCATCTTGTCTTCTTGCCCTTTATTTTGTCATTTTCTTTCCCTTTATTTCGTCACCTTCCTGACTTTTGCTCGTCACCTTCCTGACTTTTGTTCGTCACCTTCCTGACTCTTATTTGTCACCTTCCTGACTTTTGTTCGTCACCTTCCTGACTTTTGTTTGTCCCCTTCTTGACTTTTGTTCGTCCCCTTCCTGACTTTTGTTCGTCACTTTCCTGACTCTTGTTTGTCACCTTCCTGACTCTTGTTTTTCACCTTCCTGACTCTTATTTGACTGAACTATTTGGAGTTCGTTTTATCGGTCCACAATAAAAAAGACTGCGTCGGCTTTTGCTGACGCAGTCTTTGTTTGAGGTTCGTTTCCGGTGAAGTTCCGGAAGTGAGTGTTAGTTCGGGAATACGGGTTTGGGCTGGAGTTTTGCCTGTACGTTGGAGATGGCTTCCACCATTCCTTCGGGCATGGCTTGGATTTCTCCGCTTTCGACGAGGGCATCCATGTCAGTCTTGAACTCGTCGTACATTTTGGGAGTGATAATCATCCACTTGTTGCCGTAGTCGCCGATGCGCATGGCCACTTGGCGGAAGAAGCCCCAGCGTTCGAAGTAGGGAAGGAGGTTGTACTTCGTGATGCGGGAAACCTTGCGCACCCAGTTCATCATGAAGGGAGCGGAGTTCTGATACCAGTGGTTTCCTTTGACGAGGTAGCCTTCCGTGTTCCAGCAGCTTGTGGGATATTTCTCTGCGAACTCATCGTATTTGTTGTTCTTGTTGCCGTTCATGGCAGAGGCGAGGAGTTCGTATTTATCAACAGCACCTTGTTTTTCAACCTGTGAGCCGTTCGGTTCATCGTTTTGACGAAGGCTTTCATACCAGTCTTGTGCAATGTCGGGCACACCGTTCTGGATGAAGTAGTCATAGAGGAAGAGGTAGGGGCAGAGCGTTTCACCGACACCGACTTCGTGGATGGAGACGGCTTTGGCGGGATTCACGGTATACTGAGTGATAATGCTGTCCTTCATGGTGAGTGCGAACTCACGTGCTTTTGCGCTCTGCAATTCGTTTGCGTAGGTGTAGGCGAGGTGACGCTTGGTGCTATTGAGCGATGCGGGTGCGCCTTTCACTTCGCTGGCATAGACATTGGAATAGTCGTGTTTGATGAAGATGTTGCGTGCGTTTGCATACTGGCTGTTGGGATTCACGGTTCCGTCGTTGGTTCCTGTCATGCGGTTGTTGGTGTAGCCCATGCGCATGATGTTGAAGTAGGACTTCATGTTGTTGCTGACTTCTCCGAGTCCGGACCAGCAGAAGTAGGGGAGCATCTGGTGCTGGTGTCCCCATTCGTGGGAGAGACCCCAGATGGCGTCTTCGTCGTTATAGACAAGCGTTTTGCAACTGAGCACGCGCGGTTCCTGATCCACGTGGAAACTTACGCCGCGTCCGCCTTGGAACATGTAGTAAGTGAAGTTCACGTATGCACAGGTGAAGTTGTTGGGAGTGCGGTTATATTTGTGCAGACCGATGATTTCGTGTTCCCAGATGGCGAGGGAGTCCAAGACGTGGATGAACTGACGATAGCCGAGGGAAGTGCCGTCAGTGGCGACGCAGTTGCCATAGAGTCCTTTGGATCTCTCATTGGGGAAGTAGTCCTTGACGCCGTGGCTGGTCCAGATGGAGTGTACGTTGTTTCCGACCACATCCATGCAGACGTTGGGAGCGTCGGCGCACATCTGGTGCATTTCTTCGTTGGTTTTGTCGAGGCTGAGATAACCGTTCACCTCTGCGTTGATGAAGTGAACCTTGATGGCGGGTTTGAGGTCCCAGTTTACGTCAGAATAGTAGCAAACATAGGCGAGACCATCGTAGGCAAAGGGATAGTCAATGATGTTGATGCCGTTGGAGAGGCTGTAGTCATATTCCACGGGGTTTCCTCCGTCAAAGTTTCCGCTGCACTTTCCTTCGAACCAGGCGATGACGTGGAGCGGGACGCTCTGTCCTTCTTCAAGACCGCTGACGGCGATGGCATGCTTACCCTTGCTGATGCTGATGCCGGTGACGCCGGCGTTCTGGTCGTAGAGTTTGCCGGGTGCGTTCATCTCATTGGAGAATGCCTGCGGAGAGATGCGGCAGATGTAGTCAGCTACGCGATAGTTCTTGTCATAGGTTCCGTTGAAGAGCGCCTGTGCGAGAGATGAGACGAAGTCATCTTCGATGGCGTTGATGTCTTCCTGTGTCACGCTTTCTTTGAGTTCGGAGAGAGAGGAATCTTTGAAGATGCTGAAGAGTGTGGAGCGATTGTTGATGCCGAATTGCATTTCAGCGCAGCTGGCATAGTTAGCACTTCCGCTGAGCACCTCAAATTTGATGGATTTGACGTTGGTGAGGGGAGTGTTGAAGTCGTAGCGATGGGCGCCGGCGGTTTTTTGCCAGTCCAACTCGGAGATGAGTGTGTAGGCTTCTTCGTCTCCGCACTGAGCGTAGATTTTCACCTTGCCGAAGTATCCGTTGGGAGTTCCATCACTACGGGTGATGTAGTTCACATAGTCAATGCGCTCTGCATTGTCAAAGTTATAGATGAGCACGACGGGATTGCTTTCGGAGAGTCCGAAGTCAGGATTCCAGGAGCTGTGCCAGAAGGTGGCGGTGTTTCCGTCGTAGCTCATGGAGAAAGGCTTCGTGGATTGGGATGTGTTGGCAGAACCTCCGGTGGGAGTGACGAAGTCATCTTGCGGAAGTTCGTTGAAGCTTTCATTTCCGGTTTGTGTGATGACCAACGTTTCTGCGATTCCTTGTTCCTCGTTGGAGAAAGTCACGCTGCCTTCTCTTTTTGCGGACAAGGGGTTTGTTTGGAGGTGCACATAGACCGTTCCTTCAGTTCCTTGTTCCACTGAAATCCATTCCGAGTTGGTGGTGGTGGTGAAGGGCACGTTGGCAGTGATTTGGAAGCAGAGTGTGCGCTCCAAATAGCTCACGGTTTGATTGTGCGGTGTGATGATGGCGGGGAAGCTGCCATCCACGAGCTTGTTCTGGGCTGTGGCTTCGGGAGCGTTGAAGAGGCTTCCGAGAGCGATGGCTGCAAACAAGGAAAGATATTTGATGCGTTTCATATGATTAGATGTTCTTTTTTTGTGAAAAAGTGGAAGTGGTCATGTGGTTCAGAGTGCCACTTTCTTTCCGTTGATGACATAGATTCCGGAGGGGAGGGTGATGGTTTCGTTTCCATGGACGTTCATGCGAACCACTCTGCGTCCGGCAGCGTCGTAGATGTTCACGACTTGGGGTTTTGCGCTTTGGAGTGTCACGCTTCCTTTTCCGGGTTGCAGTGCCAGACCGTCTTTGCTGTCCACTGTCAGGTCTGCAATGCCGGAAGTCGGATCAACGATGGCAAAGTGTGTGGTGGTGAAAGACAAACCGGGATAGAGGGCGGGGAAGGTGATTTCCACGTATGCTTCTTCGAAGGGATTGAAGAAGCTGCTGGCGCCGGCGTTTTGACCGGTGAGTGATTGGACGTTGTAGTCTCCTGTTTGCGAACCGATTTTTTTCAGTTTCATCTCAGAGAATTCAGTTTCTCCGGCTTTGCGTCCAAAGTATGCAAAGGTCAGTCTGTCTCCTTCCGGACTTTTGGCATATTCGCGGAGGTCTAACCAAGATTCCTCCTTGTTTCTGTCAACCCATTGGCAGATGTTGATGTAGTAGTTTTCACCATTCTGTTTCAGCACGGAAGTGATGTCGATGTTGGGGTCTTGGTTGTTGTAGTTGAAGTGAGTGATTCTCGCTTTTGTGTCCTTTCCGGGCAGTGTGGCGAAGGTCAGTTTGTTTCCTTCGCAGTTGTAGGAATAGAGTTCCACGTCTTCGTTCAGGCTCACGCTGGTCAGTTGGTTCTGAGAGACGGAGAGCGTGTTCAATTCGGGGCTGAGCGCGAGGTCCAGTTTTTCCAAGTTGTTTCCGTCTGCCACGAATTGTCTCAGTTTAGCGAAACCTGAGGTAGGAACGATGATTTGTTGATAGTTGTTTCCCGTGCAGACGATGGAGGTGATGGACGGAGCGAGTCTCAAATCCAATTTTCCGCTGAGGTTGTTGTTGCATGAAACCAACATGTCCAGATTGCTGTTCATGCTGAAAGAACTTCCGGTGAATTTGTTTCCGCTGATGTCTGCGGTGCGGAGCGTATTGATGCGATAGACGAACGGAGAGGTTCCGGTCAGTTTAGCGACATTCTGCATGCCGTTGTTGGAGATGTTCAGGTTCTCAATGTACTTGTTTTTGTTGGCGTCAATCAACATGTGAGTGATTTGATTGTCGGCACAGTTCAAGTCTCTCAATTGGGGGCACACGGTCACGTCCAATGCCGTGAGTTTGTTGCCTTGGCAATAGAGTGAGACGAGGTTGGGAGCCTCGGAGAGGTCAATGCTCGTCAGTTCCTGGCCTGCGCAGATGAGGGTGCTCAGGCGTTTGTCTGCGCTGATGGTGATGGTTCCACCTTTGATTTCACCTTGAATTTTCAGCACGGGATCTGTGGAGGCAGGGTACTCTTGGGGTATGCCGTCTCCCCAGTCCACGGTGGCACCATGCTTCAGCTGGTTCAAACTGAAAGAGAGACTCTCTCCGACCGGCTTGGCAGTGGTCAACCGGATGGTCTGCGTCTGCGCCATGACAGGCACAGCCAAGAGCATCCCGGCAGCGAGCAAGGATAGCAAGTGTTGAATTTTTCTCATAGTAATAAATTTGATGTTAATGTTGTTTTTCATATTAGACGGGACAAAGGTGCAAAGAAAAGACGTCTTGCACAAACTTTCAACGATAGAATTTAGTAATGATTACAAAATTGGTGTATTTTGTAAACGAGGTCAATGCCCTAAATCAAGAATTAATCGGCTCATTCGTTGGAAATTTTCTTCAGAAAGTCCGGGGCTTTCTCCAGTGCATCCGGTTTCCCGACATCCAGCAGTTGCAGATTTTCTTGGTGCAGTCCGAGCAGGCGGAGGCTGTCGCAGTTTTGCAGATAGAAATCAATGATGGAGAATTTTTCCGGTTCTTCTTTCAGGCGTTGCAAAGCACCGAGACCGAGCACGTGAATGCCTGAGAATGCCAGCGGCGTGAGTTCGCACGGGCAGAGTTCCGGAAAGGGTGTGCGCACCTCGCCTGTTTTGCGGTTGGTCCAGGCTTTCAACTGCAGGGATTGGTCAAAGAGCAGATAGCGGCTTGTTTCTCTGCGACTCACCAAGAGGGCGGCGTCAGCCTCCTCCGCCCGTTTCACCAGTTCCGTCAGTGAAGCGTTGGAGAGAATGTCCACGTTGTGAATGAGCAGAGGGGCGTTGGGATTGGAGAACAAGGCTGCCGCTTTGCGGATGCCGCCTCCGGTGTCGAGGAGTTGGTTGCGCTCGTCGGAGATGACGATGGGGATTCCCCAGTCTCGGCGGGCGAGGTAGTCAATGATTTGTTCTCCGAGATAGTGCACGTTCACCACGATTTCCGTGGCACCCGCTTTTTTCAGGCGTTCGATGGTGTGGTAGAGCAGTGGTTTCCCTTCCACTTCGATGAGTGCTTTGGGCGTGTGGTCGGTCAGCGGTCGCAGTCGGGTTCCCAGTCCTGCCGCGAGAATTAGTGCGTTCATGGTTGTTTTTCTAATGATGGGGATTTCTTTAAAGAGGTGTTCTATAAATCATGGTTTAGTAATCCTCAAAAAATAACCTGCATCATCTTTGAAAATCTTTTCGGTCCATATTTCCTACCTCATCAGTCACATAGCTACGGCTATGCTCCTTCTTCGGGTGAAAATCTGACCTCGAAAATGTCATTCAAATCTGACGCAACTTATTGTTTTCATATTACTTAGTTGATTTCCGACTTCTTTGAGATGAACTTTTGTCAGTGGAGGGCGCATGGCGAACCATGCGACTGAGAGACTTGCAAAAAGGGATGCCAAGAAGAAAAAGCGACCAACGCGTACACATTTTCTTTTGAACGCTCTTTATTTCATAGTTTTATAGTTTTATAGAACACCCCTATACCTTATTATATATATCATGCGGGCTGCGTCTGATGTTTTGATTTGCAGACACAGCCCGTTGTGGTTTTGAGCTTGCGTCTCTGGGACGCGGTTTGTTTTCTTTTCCGCTATATTTTTTCTTATTTTGCGGATTTTCGTGTGTAGATGACTTCGAGGTTGAGCGGATTGTCTTTTCCTCCTTCCAGTTTGGTGGAACTGAGTCCGAGTTCGTGGCGTACGCTTCGGAGAGAGTTGATGGTTTGTCCGTAGTAGGAGGGGGTGGTGGTGTAGTCAGCCTTGACGGGTATGAGCATGAGTTTGTTCCAGTCGGGGTCAGCGTTTTCGAGCCATGCTTCATATTTCGCTGTGCGTGTGGCTTCATCATCTTCTTTTGTCACTCCGGCATTTGCGTCCAGTTCGTTTTTCATGTCTGTGAGCATTTTTGCGATGTTTGCGAACTGATAGACTTTAGCGGTTGTGCTCCAGGTGGCGAGGAATGAAGTTTTGCTGTCCGGGAGCAATCCTTGTTCGAAGAAGTCCTTCACCTTGTCTTTTCGGATGAGGAGCAGGGTGGAGGGTTGCGCCATGGGATATTTCGTCTCGTTTGTTTTTTCGAAGCGTCTGATGGAGAGTTTCGCCTGACTGATGCTGTCGTTGTAGTGTGTGCCGGCAATGAGTTCAGTCAGCGGGATGTTGATTTCGGTGAAGAGGGACGCGGGTGTTTTGAGGAAGGTGTAGGGATTTTTGTTGATTTCTTCCGGTTTCAGTGCGTCGGGATAGTTGTTGGCGATGCGTGTGTTTTGGATGACCTCTTCGGTGGCGGCGAGTCTCTGCATGCCGTCAACGATGGTGTCGTTTCCTTCGTTGGTGGTGGAGTGGTAGCGGAAGTAGAGGTTCATGCCCATCATGGCTGTGGTCAGCATGGAGCCGAGTCCTCCGGTGTGTTCAAAATAGAATCCCGGGCAGACGTGATGGATGAACTGATAGGAGTTTTTGAAATATTCCGGATTTGAGTAGTAGAGGTTGGCAATTCTTTGAGCGTAGGTAGAATCCAGTTTGATGGCGACTTGTCGGTAGTAGGTTGTTCCGCTTGTCTCGTTGTCCGGTCTGCTGAGGTCTTT
Source organism: Prevotellamassilia timonensis (assembly GCF_021531665.1). Taxonomy (GTDB): domain Bacteria; phylum Bacteroidota; class Bacteroidia; order Bacteroidales; family Bacteroidaceae; genus Alloprevotella. The sequence goes on along the minus strand of NZ_JADYUH010000056.1, from coordinate 2,148 downwards.
GATGGCGTAGGTGAGAGACTTGTCCACGGCGGGGTTGTTTCCGAGGAAGTCTTGCGGGTTCAGGTTGGTGTAGTATTGCACTCCCTCTTCCATGATTTTCTCTCGGCTGAGTTCTCTGACTCGCATTTTCATGGTAGCGAGAGAGTCTCCGTAGTATTCCTCAAAATAGATTCGGATGTCACAGGAGTCCATGATGACTTCTCCGTGCTCGTTGGTGAGCATTTTTTCTTTTTTCGGAAGACTGAAGTTCTCGGGGATGTGGAACTGTGCGAGGAAGTCAGAAGTGGTTCTCACTTGCAGTTCAGGGTCCACGACGCAGCCGAGATAGCAGGTGGAAGTGTTGGCAAGCACGGCATCCACGACGACGGTCTGTGTCTCGATGGGGAAGGTTTTGGGTTCGGCTTCTGTGGTTCCGTCGGGCATGATTTCCATGCCAATCATGGCGGTGTTGTCATCGCAGGCGGTGCAGGCGAATGCGACGGAGAGGAGGGAGAAGATTTTGAGGAAAGATTTCATACCGTGATTCCTTCAAGTTCTGTGTGGATGAAAGAATTGATGTTTTAAGGAGTGCTGATAATGAGCGAGATGTGGAGTGCTTATTCTTTCATCACTTGAATGCTTGATCAAAGAAATTCTTGTAAGCCTCTCCGAATTGTTCATCGTCGGGAGTGTGTAGGACGGGCAGGTTCAGAGAGTCTGCGAATTGGAGCAGTTCGGGTTGTGCTCCGCTTTCACCTTCGACGACGGCGTCGCTGAATCTGACCGCCATTTTTCCAAGCGCCAGGGGGTCGGCGAGGTCGATTCCTGCTTCTTTCAGTGTTTTGGCGTTGGCGTTTCTGAAGCAGATGAGTTCTTTGGCGCGTTCAGCGTCCTGAATGAGCGGCAGGTCGTTGTAGAAAGAGGAAACCACCTTGGTGTTGACGAAAGGCGGGTCTTCGTGGTAGGCAGTTTTGATGTAGAAGGGAGCCACGGCGGCAATCCATCCTTGGCAGAAGATGATGTCCGGCGACCATCTCAGTTTTTTGACCGTCTCCAGGACGCCGCGGGCGTAGAACACGGCGCGCTCCAGATTGTCTGCGTAGGGTGTGCCTTTGTCATCAGCAAACATCAAGCGTTTGTGGAAGTAGTCATCGTTGTCGATGAAATAGACCTGCATTCTGGCGGCTTGGATGGATGCCACTTTGATGATGAGCGGGTGGTCTGTTTCATCGATGATGATGTTCATTCCCGAAAGTCTAATGACCTCGTGCAGTTGGTTTCGTCTTTCGTTGATCATTCCCCAGCGGGGCATGAATGTTCTGATTTCCTTCCCGCTTTCTTGGAACACGGCGGGAAGTTTGCGTCCGTGCTTGCTGGGCACACTTTCGGAAACATAGGGGATAATCTCCTGGGTGATGAAAAGGATCTTCTTACACTCCATTACAAACGTTGGTTGTTTTTTTATCGGTCGGTTTGTTTCGCCTGTCGGGCGATTTTTGACCAAGGTTAGGTGAAGCGGTGACTGGTTGTGAGAATTTTTCTCACTTTGAAAAGGTCTGTCCTTCATTTTGGCAGACCATTTTTCCGCCCTGCAAAGTTACGAAAAAAATCTGAAACTCGCGTTTTTGGATTATTTTAAGTACCTGCGTCGCGCGGTTCGGCTCTCCATTGAAGAGGGTGTTCTATCAATCAGGTTGAAGTAGTTTTTGATTCAGTGGAGAAGAACCACTCAAAACCCTACACAGCGGCGGCGCCGTCATCGCCGTGTAGGGTTCTGCGTAACTCCGTTTCAACTCTACACTATACGTAATAAAAAGGGGAAACAAAAAACTATACAAACTATACACAAACCCTACATTTAACCCTGCATTCCTTTGATTTTCCGCGCGTTACGAAATGTATAGTTTGCGCTTCAAACTATACACAAACTATACACAAAACCCTACATTGAGGCGTTCAAAACCCCACACGAAAGGTGGGGGTAAACCCTACACAGAACGCTACATGGAGGCGTTCAAAACCCTACACAAAACGACGCGCAAACCCTACACAAAACGACGCGCAAACCCTACACTGCAACGGCGCGCAGTTTACTCAGGAGCGCACCTAAGTGAAATTAGGAGTAGGCTAATTTTAACCGGGTGCGCTCCTAGTTTTTCTTAGGTGCGC
>NZ_JADYUH010000055.1 GCF_021531665.1 Prevotellamassilia timonensis | reverse complement strand
GACAAGAAAAAAGGTTTGGCCGAACTGATGAGACACATCTCGATGAGCTTTACTTGTCTGATTCGATTTTTAGAACAAAAATGAAAAAAATATATATTTCAATAAACAGATAACGACCTGAAATAAAACTAAATATACTTACCCAATTCAAACTGAATCGGGTAAGGGAGCTTTTGTCGCTATCTTATTCTTAAATGAAAGAGCCGTGTCCATCTGATATCAAGGGTGTGTCAAAATGCACATTTTGGATACACACTTTTTAGTCACTGAGGGTGGGATATTTCTCAGCGCACCCTTTTAGAAACATTAATGTTCATGAATTGATTCATTAAAAAGCCATTAATTTGTTTCGGAACACGGAACGCGCGAAATGTTCAGAAATTGAACGAATGAATGAAAGACAAAAACCGGAAAAACCTCTTGCGCTTGATGCAAACGGCTCTGACGAGCCTTTGATGCTGTGCCGGCTGGAAATTTCCGAGCAAGCTCCGGATTTTCAGCCTGCCACATCATCCCCCTGTCGGGTTGCATCCATCGCAAGACGATAAACAGAAATAAGGGGTGTTCTAAAAATTAGGTTGAGTTGATTTTTGATTTCTTAGAGATGAACTTTTGTCAGTTGAGGAAGGAGCATAGCGGGCTATGTGACTGACGAAACTTACAAAAGGGCGCGCTAAGAAGCGAAAAGCGACCAAAACGTAAGCACTTTCTTTTGAACGTTTCTTATCCCGTAATTTATAGAACACCCCATAAATCTTTTCCCGGCAGGAACCGCATCTTATCTGTGCATTCATCAAGTGCAAAGCCGCAGCGACTGAGCCGTAGTAAGGCGGAGTAGGTGGCGAATTCATCGTGCTAACATTGAACGGTTTATTTCTGTTTATCGCCTTGAAGAGAATGGCAGCCTTCTGAAAGAAGGCACGGGGGATGCTGTCGGTTGGGCGTTAAGAGCTTGCTCTTATAAGACCAAAACGGAAGCATCACAGCAGCGGCGCAGCCGCCATACTCTTCAAGGGGTTTTCTTGGTTTTTGTCTTTGCCCCTTTTTCTTTTTATCACTTTGTCTCTTCGTCTCTTCGTCTCTTTGTCTCTTCGTCTCTTCGTCTCTTCGTCTCTTTGTCTCTTCGTCTCTTTGACTCTTTGACTCTTCGTCTCTTTGACTCTTCGTCTCTTTGACTCTTCGATTAATGAGACAATTAATGGGCATTAATGGAGAAACATTTCTTGCTGGCTGAAACTACTTCAACTCTGCGAATTCAGCGTGAGCCGCCTCACTCGTCGAACAAACTGAGTTGCACGGGAGTGCCTTCCTCGTCGCCTTCTACCGCAGAGCCTGTTTTGAGGTTTTCGTTCTCCTCAGCGGCTTCTGCATCGGCAGTTTCTTCTTCCGGCGTGGGGAAGCGGAGCGGTTCCAACTCTTCAATGCGCTCCGTCTCGAAGGTTGTGAGTCGCTTGCCCTTTGCTTTGTAACTCTTCACGCCGATGTATTGTTCCACATCCACCTCCATCGCTTCGCGGAAGGCATCAGCGCCGCCGAAAGTGACGAGGAGGCGCGGATAGACCTGGTCGGTGAGCAGAACGAAGCGGGAGTTGGGATTTTCGCCGAGGAAGTTCGCGGGACGTGACTGCGGGGTGCGCTCCAAGGGGAAACGCTTCACGTAGGGGAAGCCCTGCTGGTCGGCATCAAAGAGGACGGCTGTCCAGATTTTGCGTTCGTCAAACTTCTCAACGCGGAGAATGCCCGTGCTTTCGTAGTGGTTGTTCAGGTCAAAGCCGGTGGTGTAGAAGTTACCGTTTTGGAGCATCACCAGCACGAGGTCGTCGGAGTGGAACTCGCCGAGGAACTGGCCTCTGCCGTCATAGTTCAATCGCTGCACGTCGTGGTCGAACCACACCTTGCGTCCGCCGAGCGTCGAGGCACCGTGTGACTTCAGCGTGATGCGATGGACGTCAAGTCGTGTCAGGAGGTTTCCTCGGCTGGCGCGTCCTTTGACGAGAATCTCGCCAAAATCCTTGTCCATGGAGATGCGTTTGAGCTTCGGGTTGGGACGGAAGGTCACCTTGACGATTTCCGCTTCGCCGTTCGGGTTGGCAGTGAAATAGAGGACGCGGCTGTCGGGCGTTCCCGTGGTCAGGTCATATTCTCTGTCGTGTGTGATGGCAGTCACGTTGAAACGTTTGATGAAGCATGCCCCCGTGGCGCCGTCGCGATAGACCGCATTGTAGATGGTGCGTTGGTCTCCCTTCTTGAAGACCGCGATGTGAATGATTTCCACCTTCTTGCGTCGGTCCGTTTTGGAGCGTTCCGTTTCTCCGATGAAGACCTTGTCTTGGATGCGCGTCACTTTGTAGGTTCCGTCGCGATAGAAGATGATGACGTCATCGATGGGCGAGCAGTTCTCGACGAACTCATCCTTTTTGAGGGAAGTACCCATGAAGCCCTCCTCACGGTTGATGTAGAGTTTCTCGGTGGCTTCGATGACCTTGGTGGCTTCGATGTTGTCGAAGGAGCGTATCTCGGTGCGGCGGGGATAGGCTTCCGCATATTTTTCTTTGATGAGTCGGAACCAGTTGGCGGCGACGTCGGTCATGTTCTCGAGGTCGTGGTCGATGCGTGCCACCTCGTCCTTCATGCGGGCAATGAGGTCTTCCGCCTTGGCTTTGTTGAATTTCAAGATACGTGCCATCTTGATTTCCATGAGGCGGAGGATGTCTTCGCGGGTGATTTCGCGGTAGAAATCCTTTTTGAACGGTTCTAATCGCCCGTTGATGTGAGCCACGGCAGCGTCCATATCCTTTGCCTGTTCAAAGCCTCGGTCTTTGTAGATGCGCTCCTCGATGAAGATGCGTTCAAGGGAGGCGAAGAGCAGGCTCTCCATCAGTTCCCCGCGTCGGATGCGCAGTTCCTGTTCCAGGAGATGTTTCGTCGTCTCGGCGCTGCGGCGCAGGACGTCGCTCACGGTGAGGAACTTTGGTTTTTTGTCGTCGATGACGCAGCAGTTGGGAGAGATGCTGACTTCGCAGTCTGTGAAAGCGTAGAGCGCATCGATGGCTTTGTCGCTTGAGGTGCCCGGAGTGAGATGTACGAGAATCTCAACCTCGGCGGCGGTGTTGTCATCGACTTTTCGAATCTTGATTTTCCCCTTTTCGTTGGCTTTCAGGATGGAGTCAATGAGCGAGGTGGTGGTTTTCCCGAACGGTATTTCACGTATGGCGAGGGTTTTGTTGTCGAGTTTCTCAATACGTGCTCTGACCTTCACCGAACCTCCTCGGAGTCCGTCATTGTATCGGCTGACGTCGATGGAGCCGCCGGTCTGGAAGTCGGGATAGAGGTGGAACTCCTCCCCGTAGAGACAGGCAATGGCGGCGTCGCAGAGTTCCCCGAAGTTGTGGGGCAGAATCTTGGCGGAGAGTCCGACGGCGATGCCTTCCGCGCCCTGTGCCAGCAGGAGTGGGAATTTCACGGGCAGCGAGACCGGCTCTTTGTTGCGTCCGTCGTAGGACAATTTCCACTCCGTGGTTTTGGGATTGAAGAGCACGTCGAGGGCGAATTTGGAGAGGCGCGCCTCGATGTAACGCGGTGCTGCCGCACCATCGCCCGTCAGGATGTTACCCCAGTTTCCCTGACAATCCACCAACAGGTTTTTCTGTCCGAGTTGCACGAGGGCGTCGCCGATGGAGGCGTCGCCGTGGGGGTGGAACTGCATCGTGTGACCGACGATGTTCGCCACCTTGTTGAAGCGCCCGTCGTCGAGGCGTTTCATGGAGTGGAGGATGCGTCGCTGCACGGGTTTCAGTCCGTCGCCGAGGTGGGGCACGGCGCGTTCGAGAATCACGTAGGAGGCATAGTCCAGGAACCAGTTGCGGTACATTCCCGTCAACTGGTAGTTGCCTTGTGCGTCTCGCACGGCAGAGGGTTGATAGTCGGAATGGGCTGCGGTTTCCGGGTTCTCCGGAAGCTGCTCGCCCGCGGGTTGGTTGGTAGGATTATTTTCGCTCATGGAAGATGAAAGGGAGAATCATTGGCAAAGTTACGAAAAATGCGGAAAAAACGCTCCTTTTCTCACTTTCCCGGCGTTTGTGACGATTTCATTCCGGCGTTTGTGACGATTTCATTCCGGCATTTGTGGCGATTTCGTTCCGGAGTTTGTGATGATTTCGTTCCGGCATTTGTGGAATAAGGCGTTTAGAGTTCACGCAGAATTAAAAGGATTTTTTGAACACGAATTAGACATGAATTGATCACGAATTATTCATGAATTAATTTTTGAACACATATCTGACGAATTAAACGGATAAAACGGAGACCGCGCAGACTCTTTGTCTCTTCCTCTCTTTGACTCTTCCTCTCTTTGACTGTTGACTGTTGACTGTTGACTCCCCAACTCTTAGTCTCTTAGTCTCTTCCTCTCTTTGTCTTTTTGTCTTTTTGTCTCTTTGACTCTTAGTCTTTTTGTCTCTTTGACTCTTTGTCTCAAGGTCTCAGGCAACCCACGGGAATGACGTAGATGCCGTCGGGACGTTGGTAGGCATACTGTCCGACGGCAATGACGACTGCCAGAAACGAAGGGGCGGGCATGCGGTTGGTGTCAATGCTTTGTGCCAGTGCGGTCAGATTGGCGGCACCTTCGTTGATGTTCTGTTCTCCTCCCAGTTTGACCTCCAAAAGTCCGTAACTGCCGTCGCGGCGGTGAAGCACGGTGTCGCATTCCAAGCCACTGCTGTCACGGTAGTGGAAGAGTTCGCCGTTCAGTGCATCGGCATAGACTCGCAGGTCGCGCACCACCATGTCTTCAAAGAGGAGTCCGAAGGTGCGGAGATCTTTCATCAGGTCTTGCGGACCGAGCCCCAACACAGCGGTGCCGATGCTCGGATCCACGAAATGACGCGTGTCGCTCGTTCGGATGGCGGCTTTGCTGCGGATGTTGGGATTCCAGGCAGGGAGATCTTCCACGACGAACAGTTTCTTGAGTGCTTTGATATAGTCTGCCACGGTGTCCTCATTCAGCGTGTCGGAATCGTTGGCGTGCATGTCCTTCTTGAACGTACTGTAGGACACTTGTTGGGAGATGTTGCGGGCGTAGGAACGGAGCAGCAGTTGCGCTCGTTGCGGATTACGTTTTACGCCATCAACTCTCATGATGTCGTGGTGAATCACGGAATCGACATAGTCAAAGGCTTGGTCCAACGCCACGTCCTTGTCAATCAGCGTCGCCCAGGGCCAGCCGCCGCGGCAGGTGAGGAAAGCAATGTCGCCGAGGGTCAGTTCGTTTTTTTGCACCGTCGGTTCCTTTCCCTCAAATAGGTCTTGCAGACTGACCGTCCCTGTTGATTCGCCGGATTCAAAAAGGCTCATCGGTCGCATGCGGATGTGAGCAAAACGTCCCGTCCCGCTGTGAATCGTCTCGTCGGCATCGGGGAGCACGGATGACCCCGTGAGGACGAACTGTGCAGGCACGCCTCGTCTGTCAACTTCACTGCGGATGCTGTCCCAGATGGAAGGCAGGGTTTGCCATTCATCTATCAAACGGGGCGTTTCGCCGTCCAGCAGACTTTGGGGATTTATCTCAATCAGTTGTGCACTCTGTTTGAGCACCGAGGTGTCGCCGAGGTCGAGCGCACTTTTCGCCTGCTGCTTGGCGGTGGTGGTTTTCCCGCACCATTTCGGTCCTTCCACCAGCACCGCACCTTTCCCCTGCAATTTGCGTTGCAGAATGCTGTCGGCGATTCGTTTTTTGTAGCGTTCCATGGAGAAATAGGGATGGGATAAGTGTGGCGAGCAACCGTTCCGAGGTCTTGTCCGAAGGGGTTTCCGAGAGGAGCGGATTCGCACGTTTTCTTTGCGTGGCAAAATTACGAAGAAATCTCTGATTCTCACGCTCCTTCTTCAACTTTTCCGGCATTTGTGACAATTTCGTTCCGGAGTTTGTGACGATTTCGTTCCGGCATTTGTGACAATTTCGTTCCGGAGTTTGTGACGATTTCGTTCCGGCATTTGTGACGATTTCGTTCCGGAGTTTGTGATGATTTCGTTCCGGAGTTTGTGGAGCGAGACGTACTTTCTTGCTTTGATTTCACGTGCAGGACAGACGGCGGAGAGCCTACCAGGCTTATGTCGCAGACGAAGCGGCGGGAAGGAGTGACTTGATGCCAACTTAAAGCGGCACGCGCCGCCATCTTCGCGGGCGTATAGCCTTCCAGGCTAATCTTTCCTTGCAGCCTGCTATCCCCGGGCGTTGCTCGGGGTTACTCACAGTATAGCCTTCCAGGCTAAGATAGTCTTGCTTGCCTTTTGTCTTTTCCTCTCTTAGTCTCCCCAACTCTTTGACTGTTGACCGTTGACCGTTGACCCCACAACTCTTTGACTCTTTCTCTCTTCCTCTCTTAGTCTCCCCAACTCATTGACTCTTTGACCATTGACTATTGACTGTTGACTCCCCAACTCTTTGTCTCTTCCTCTCTTTGACTCTTTGACCATTGACTATTGACTGTTGACTCCCCAACTCTTTGTCTCTTCCTCTCTTTGACTCTTCCTCTCTTCGACTCTTTGTCCTTTCTTCTTTTCTTGCAGCAAGGGCTGCACCACGGTGGTGCAGCCCTTGTCAGCATTGGTGTCTTAATCCCAGGGGATTAGTTCATGTTTTTCCAGATGGGATTTTCTTTGTTACGACCTCCGGAGAGATGTTCAAAGTCGCCATCGGTGCCTCCTCCTTCGACGTCAAGGTTGGTTCCCGACAGGAGGGCACCCTCTGCGAAGAGGCGGATGGACTCAGAGGTTGGAGCCACGTAAGGTTTGCGGCATGGTGCAGATATTTGCTTATTATCTTTCATGATGTGCTGATTGTTTGATGAATGATGCTTTGTCATCTACCATTAACTTTGACGAAACGTTTCTGTCCGTTGATGACATAGATTCCACTCTGTTCGATGCGGTTGACGCGGCGTCCTTGGAGGTCATAGATTCCCGTGTTTCTGTCCCAAACGTTCTCGATGCCATCCACACCCGTGGTGGTGCCGTCGAAGTTGAAGTAGAAGGCGGGAGCAGCACCGGAGGCGGTGTTCCAAGGCAGATAAATCTTGTTGGCGGGCACGTAGAAATAACCTCCGTTGTCGGTGCCGGCAGTGGAGATGGTGCCGTCTGCGCGATATTCCAACCAAGCCCAATAGAGACCCACCTTCTTTTCGCTGTTCACGGTCTTCACACCGAAGAGGTAGTACTTATAGTTCGCTTCGCCCTGTACCAACTTCTTGTAGGCACTTCCTTGGAAGAGGTTGGAAGCGGGTGACGTTCCTTCGTCGGTGGTGGAGAGGTCAAACTTGTAAGCACCTTGTGCACCCTTCAAGATGACAGGCGTTCCCGCGGGGAGCACGTTGCCTTCAAAGGGCGTCAGGTAGATGCTGCCTCCGCTTGTTCCTTCAATGGTTGCATCGTCTTCGCTTGCTGCATAGTATGCCGTGATGCCCTCGGGGATGATAGCGGGATAGGCGAGATAGAGACTGGCTTTCTGATACTGCGTCATGTTGATGCGGGTCGTGATTTCCTCGGGAGCTGCGACCTTCTCGACGTACCAGGCAGAAGCAGAGTTCTTGCCGGAAGAATATGCCACCACCGCAGAACCAGCAGCCTGTGCATGCATTTGGCTGCCATTCACCTTGATGTTCAGCTGACCATCACCAAGGATGTTGAAGGTGACGGGCTGACCCGTGGTGGAAAGCTGGCGTGCTCCGTATTGCGTGCCGGCATTGGTCAAGTAAGTACCGGTGTGCAGGTTCTTGAGATAGGCGTTGTTTCCAACCTGTTCAAACTTCCAGACGTTCACAGCCTCGTTCTCGGTGAAAGAGGGACGAATCTTCACGGTGAAGTCGGTGAGCTTGACACCTTGATTCGTTCCGGTCAAGGTAATGGTCACGGAAGACTTACCACTGTTTGCCACCGTGTAGGTTTGAGCTGCCCTGGTGGTTTGATAAGCCACACCCTCATCGCTAAAGGTCAAGGTCTGCGCCACATCATGCCCATTATTGGCGAAGGTGACAGAGTAGCTGTCAATCACATAGCCGGTGGGCGCATTCAGTTTGAACGGAGCATTAGTTTTTCCACTATAAATGACAAGGTTCGATTCTGAGGTCGCAATGTTTTTGCTGGTTACGCTAAAAGTCACACTCGGCGTCGCGGTGCTGGTCCATTGTTTCCAATAAGTGTCAGAAGCTTCTTTATTGTCAGACCCATTGTTCAAATCCACGGTGTAGGTGGTATTGACGTCTGCCACCTGAGCGTGCCAGTAAACCTTATGGTCGTTCGCATTAGCGTATGCCACAGCGTTGTTGCAATAACCGGTGTGGGCATTGCGAAGCACGTAGTAGGCATCGAAGTCAATCGCGTTGGGTACGAGTGCTTCGTTGCTTGTTACAAGGTTTCCGCAGAATCTTGTAAACTGGTCATCGGTATAGGAATCTGCATATTCCAAAGCGTAGTATGCCACCCCATATGCACTCAGATAATTACTTGCCAAACTTGAATTATAGTAGCCGATGGCAGTGTCGTGAATCTTATCTGCGGGGAAGGCAGGTGCGTCTGCCGTCATGTCAATCTCCACTTTCGTCTCATCGTGGAAATAGTTGTAGAGCGTGTTGTAGGCAGCACTGCGGGTCGGATCAATTTCCACGAACTGGAAGTTAGAGCCTTCGTCGGAAGAATTGTTATAGAAGCCCATGTTGTTTTTCACACCACCGTGGTTGGAAATGTAGAAGGTGGTGTTGGTGGTGGAGCCGTCTTCTGCGGTGGTAGTCTTCACGGTGGTGATGTTGTACCAGCCGGACTGGGAAGCCTCGTTCGTGATGGTCCACTCGTTGGCACCCACGCTTGCGTAATCCACAGCAAGGCTTTGGAGTTTACCGGCACCCTCTGCGAAGTCGCCGGTGGTGCAGGCGAGGACGCGGTCGGTGGTGTTTTTGTTCACGATGTAGACTTTCGGAGCCTCGGAGGCAGCGGTAAAGTACCATGCCTGACGGTCAACACCGAGGTCGTAGTCCGTGGTGAGCTGCACCTTGGTGCTGCTGGGATCATCGGTGGTGCGTGCCTGCCAGAGGGGACGACCGCTGCGGTTCACGTAGATGCGATAGTAGTGCGGAGCAGCGGGGTCGGTGGTCAGTTTGACGGGCAGGGCGGCGTATGCCACGAGATTCCGCAGAACAAGAGTCTGTGCCTCCACAAGGGCGGTCTGCTCGTCCACGGAAGACTGATAAGCTAATTCGTTATCGTAGACTGTCTGGGCTGCGTCAATCACTGCCTTCACCGAATTGAGATTTTCACGGGTGAGGTTGAGCGAGCCATCGTATTCACTCTTGATGATGGTGCACTCGGGATCGGAGAAGCAGGCAGCGTAGGCAGTGTTCAATGTTGCAAGTGCACTGTTGAGTGCTGTCTTGTCGGCTTCTTGATAGGGAGCGAACTGGAAGAGCGAGCCGGCATTGTCGGCGTCGGTGTCGAAACCGATGTTGTCGGGATTCTCCGTGATGCCGTTCCAGTTGTGGAGATAGAGGGGCGTTGCAGCGTTGGGCGCGGGAGCGATGTTGAACCAGCCATCGTTGTTGGCGTTGGCAGAGATGGTCCATTCGCGAGCGTCGAAGGTCTGAGTGGCTTCGTCTGCGGCAAAGGCTTTCACCTTGCCCGCACCTGTGCCGAGGTCACCGGTAATCACGGAGAACACCTTGTTGTCGGCAGCGGCGTTCATGTAGAGGCGAGCGCCTACTGTGCCACGGGTGAAGTAGAATGCCTGGTAGATGTTACCCCTGTCGAGCGTAGCGTTATACTTCAACTTGTTGTAGTCGTACTGGTTACGATAGTCGCCATGGCTTTCATCGCCGCGATATTGCAGGTAGTAGGGCGTGGCGTCGCGCTGGAAGTGGATGGTGTAGAGCACGGGGTTGTTCGTGTTGGTGGTCAGCGTGATGGGGAGAGCCATGTAGTCGAAGCTGCGGTTGAGCTGCGTCATGGCTGCGGCGAGTGCCGTTTCCTGTGCTTCCACTTCATCATCGGTGGCATCGGCGGTACGAAAGACGGTGATGGCAGTGCTGATGGCTCTTTCCAGGTTCTGAAGGTCTTCGAGGGAGAAGTTCGGGTTGGAAATATAGTCCGCCTTCACCACGGTGTTGCCCTGAACGTCGGTTTCGTAGCAGCTGTTCTTGAGGGCGGTGGCGTTGTCAATGGCAGTTTTCAACGACCCGTGTCCTTCCACAACAGTTTTGGCAACCAGCAGGGCGTCATACTGTGCTTGCAGTTCAGCCTGTGCGGCATTGAGTTGTGCCACGGTCTTGGCAAGATTCTTAGCCGTGGTCGCAGACTCGATGGCGTTGTAAGTGGTGAGAATTTCATCATCCATCACCGTTCCCTTGTGGTTATTGGTGATGGTGGTAGAAGCTTTCCTCTCAAGAGCAAACTCAGCCATGCAGAACCAGTAGTGACCGTCGGGTTTAGATTTACTATCGGATGCGGTATTACCTAACATACGGAAGCGGAGGTACTTGTAGGTTCCACCTTCAAAATAATCGCTGGTGTAGTCGGTGCTTGTGGTCACGGGCAGCGGGTTGGAAGCATCGTCTTTGGTGAGGGTAGCAATCTCGGTGTAGGTGCCGGTTGCGTCGTTGGAGCCTTCAATCACCATTTTGGTGGGCTGACCGTTGCCGGAATTTCGGGTGGTGTAGAGCATGCGGAACTGACCAATTCCGCTTTCTCCCACATAAACGCGGAGATAGTGGTCTTCGCCCGGACCGGCATTTGCGGCATAGTTGGTGTGCAGATAGGTGGTCTTGTTTCCGTCAAGGAGGTGATAGCCATCGGTTCCTTGCACACTGTAGTCACCATTCTGCTGTGCTTGATAAGGAGCGTTGCAGTAGAGGTAGCCGGAGGCATTTTCATCCGTGCTCTGCAGCGGCACGTTGGCTTTGACGATGGACACCGAACCACACTGATTAAGGAGGGTTTGGGTGTCGTCAATCACGTCCTGCAGGGCAGCTTGTGCAGCGGAGAGGTCATCCGATTCGGCAGCATTATAGGTAGCGAGCAGGATGTCATACTGAGCTTTGAGCGCAGTGTATTGCGTTGTCAAATCATTTTTGGTGGCTTCACCGTTGGCGAGCAACTGCTTGGAAGCGTAGAGGGCTTCGTCGGCAGCAATGAGTTTGGCATTGGTCAGTTGGTTGCCGCCAAGGGCATCGGCAGCATATTTCTCCACGATGGAGTTCACCTTTGCCACGGGGCGTGAGATACTAAATTCTGCTATACCGAAGTAGTATTGGCCTCCGAAGGTGCCGCCAGAAGCAGTGGGCACGGTGAAGCGGAGGTAGCGATAAGCAGTGCCGGAAGCACCAATTGTGTTGGAGGTGTAGGATGTTGCCTTTTCACTGGGCAGTCCATCGCTGATCGTGGTGATGGGAGTCCAGTCGGTCACGTCGCCATTGACATCGGTGGTGTTGCCGCCCGTGATGACAAATTGGGTCGGAGCATCCTTGCCACCGTCGCCGGCAGGACGGGTGGTGTAATTAAACGTGAACTCTTCGAGGCTGAGACCTTCGCCGCAGTCAATCTGGAAGTAGTGGTTCTCGTCGACCTCGGTGCCGCTCCACACGGTGTGGAAGAAGGTGGTGAGGTCACCATCGACCATGAGTGCGGTGCCATGTCCCTGTTCGGTGGCGTTGGAGGTGATGCGGAAGGTGCTCATGTCCTGTGCGCCCTTTCCACTGACGTTCGCCATCTTGTTCATGAGGGTGGTGGTCTTTGCCACGAGGTCCTCCAAGTTCATGGAAGCTTCCAAGACTTCAGGTTTGGACACCATGGTGATGTACCAGTGGGAGTTCTTGTTGGAGGTGTCTCCCCAACCCACGATGTTGTTTCCTCCTGCTTTGTGGATGAGCTGGGAGTTTTCACTATATTTGATGCCCCAAGAACCATCTTCATTGTCAAGGAAGGTGTAACTCTTCTTCTCAGCTCCTGTCGTCAACTGTTCGCTCTGTGTGAGTGCCAACCAGTAGTTAGTGGTAGAGCCGTTCTTGAAGTTATAGGCACCGGAGGTGGTGGAGGCTTCCAAAATCCACTGTCCGGTTGCGGGCACGTTTGCCACAACCACGCCGCCTGTGACGTTGGTGGTGGTAACAGTGTTTGAGCCGGTCTCGCTGATATAACGTGTAGGCTCGTTCTTATTGACGAGCACGCAGGTGCTTCCCGCCACCAGTGCCACTCGGGCAAATTCATTTGCCTTGACGGCGTCGAACTCAGTCTTGAGGGCGTTGTAGGCACTGACGTAGCCGGACTGTGCGCCTTCTTCGTAGAGGGTCTTTGCTTCTTCGTAGAGGCTAAGGAGGGTGGTGACTTCGGATTTCTTGTAGAAGCCGACCTTGGTGTAGTCAGTGCCGGAATTGCCGCCGTCATCGACAGCATCCACCACAATCTTCACTTCGGCGAGCAAGCCGGCGAGCAGGCTGACTGCAGCGGAGCCGCCGTCATAAACCACGGGGGTGGATGTGCCCTCAGCGTTGAGCACCTGCACGGTGGCAGTACCTTTGGCGATGGCGATGAGAGCCTCATCGCTCAAAGGGAAGGTGTAGTCGGAGGAGAAGGAGAGGAGCTTGCCGTTTTCATCATAAATCAAGAAACCTGCACCGCCCGTGGCACCGACCATGGTGGCATTTCCGTTGGCAACGGTGAGTTCGTAGGTTCCCGTCACTTCATCGTTGGAAGTGGTGCCGTTGTAGTCTGTGTAGGCGCCGAGGTCGGAGTAGGTGCCGCTGTCCCCCAACCGAGAACGCTCGGTTTTGCCGTCATGCTGGTAGAAGGGGGTACCGGTGCAGTCGTTGATGAAGAGGACGGTGTGGTTCTCGGGATAGTGCAAGGCTTTGACTTCGTCGATGGTGGCGTCAATCTGCGCCTGCGTCTGGGTGTATTCAGAGCTGGCGTAGTCGCCAACGTAGCGTTTGTTCATCGGGGTGAAGAAGCCGTAGGCGCGGAAGAACTCGGTGAGGTCTTCGCCGGCGGCGAGGCAGCACTTCTTGTAGAAATGGAGCAGCGGGGTCTTGCCCGTCACCACGGTGCCATTTTCATCAGCCTGCACGTCAAGCTGGTTGTAGGTGCGGGTGATGGGGTCGCGGCGCAACATCTCGAAAAGACGGGGATAGAACTTGTTGTTGTGACCCACGAGATGATAGTAGAGCCAGAGCTTATAGTACATCTGCGTCTGTGCCCAGATGTTGTTGGTGAAGAAGTCGCTATTCTCCTCGTTGTATGCCTTGAGCACATAACTGAGGTCACCCTCCCCGCTGTTGGTGCGGCTGGTGGCTCTGCCGTCATACCAGACGCAGACGTTGGCGAAGAGGTTGTTGGTCACCTCGGTCAGACCGTTCATATTGATGGGTCCTTGGTGCTGGTGACCAATCTCGTGACCGGGTCCCCAAGTGTTTCCGGCATTGGTGGTGATGCCCTCAATGATGGCTTGGAACGTACCGTAGTTGTAGTTACTGCTGGTCCAGCCGCCGGACATGTAGCCGGTGGGAATGCCGATGGCAAGACAGTGCATGCGATAGTAGTTCTCGTAGGAGGAGGCATATTCTTCGTCATCACCCGTATAGGCATAGACGCCGCGGGAGGGGGCATCGAGGGTGGGATACAACGCGTTGGCAGCATCCACACTTGCGGCACTTTCCAAACCCATGGTCAGGTTCTGCGCCCAAACGATGCGGTTCCAGCGTTCAAGGAAGTCAGTGATGCGAACACGACGGTTGCCGCTATTATCGGCGGTGAAGTAATAGTCAGTACCTTCATGTACTGTGCCGTCTTCGTTGACCGGTTTTTTAAAATTGAACTGGAAGACGATGCGTTTGCCGACGATGGTGATGTCGTCGAGCACGTTGCGGGCTGCGAGGTAGTCCCAGTCTTCCTCATTGTCGCCGGTGGGGGTGACGTTTTCGCCGGTGCGTCCGTGGGCATAGAGTGCATCGCCCACTTCGTTGTAGTAACCGTTGACGTGACCGCCCTCAATGTGAATCTTGAGGTCCGGATAGTAGGAAAGGGGATGGGCACCCTTGTTGGTCGTGCCGTCCCATGCTTTCATGGTGTTGGCGGTGTAGTAGATGCAGGTCCACTGTTTGTCCACAAAACAGGGAACCACGTTGAGACCCTGCTGGAGCTGCACGCCATCGGTGGCGTTGCCCGCCTGTCCGTGTCCGGAGTAGCTGCCGAGATAGAGCGAAGCACCATCCTTGATTTCGCCGTCCACCATTATATATAAGGCGTCACGCTCCTTGGTGATGATGCCGGTGGGGTTGTTGAGGTTGGTGTGTATGTTGATTTTGAGAGCAGAGTTGACGCAGTCGCGGTTGGTGTAGATTTCATAGTTCTGCACACGGTAGCGTTTGGCGTAGTCGCCGCTCCATGCCTTGGCTGGTTCGCCATCCACGTGATCCTCTCCCCAGGCAGTGGCACGGTCTTGCGTGGAAGTTTGTTCGTTCCACACCTTGGTCACCATGTTTTGCAGGGTGGCAGGCAGGACGGTGTAGTGGGCATCTGCCTGCAACTCGTCGAGGCTCATGGCTGCATAGGTTGCATTGAGCGTCGTGCAGGCGGCGTCGGTGAAGATGGCGGCAAGGCTGGCCTTGAAGTCTGCAATCTGTGTGTCCGTGAAGACAAAATTATCGATGGCTCTCCAGTTGGCTTCAATTTCCGCCTCGTTGAAGTCCACCTTGGTGATGGTCCAGTGGGTGGCTTGTCCATCCACGCTCCAACCCACGATGTTCTTGGAACCATCACAGTGCATCTTGTTCTTGTTGTTATCAGTGTTATCCAAGCTCAAGGTGTTGTAGGTAGTGCCTACGGTGCGGAGGTAGAGGTAGGTGTCGGCGGTGGTGGCGTTTTCGACAAGCTTCCACTGCGTGCTGGCACCCGCGCCTTGCAGGTAACGGCCGTTACCGAAACTGCGGAGGCGATAGCGGGGCACGCCGCCGCCATCGTTGGACACTTCAGCCACATACCACAACTGTGATTTGGAACTTTCGACTGTGGCGGCGCCGATGGCTGTTGTCATCGAGCCCGCAGTCATGGAATAACCGGGATACATTCTGTTCACGAAGCGATACACCTTGCCCTGCACCAACTCTGTGAGCTGGGCGTGTCCGCCAAGACAGATGAAGCACCCCAGAACCATTAGGAGGCAATGCCTCCAAACAAGGTAGAAGTTTTTCATTTATGTAGAGATTTAAGAATTTGTTGCCGTTGAAATATCGCGCGGAACTCAAAAAAGTATTTCTGAGCCACACCGCGGAACTCAAAAAGAAGTGTTTCTGAGCAACACCGCGAAACTCAACAAGAAGTGTTTCTCTCTGAATCTCTTCAAGTTCCGCGCGCAAAAGTAGATATAAGTTTCTTTATATCTTCATAAAATTGCAACTTTTTCTTAGTTTTTTTTGCATTGCCTCGTCTATGGATTCGCACCTTCACCTCACATTCGGGGCGTTTCGTGGCAAATAATCGCCGATTCGTAAAATAAACTCTCCCTCATCCGTTCCGAAAATTGGCTTTAAGTAATCCTCAAAAAATAACCTGCATCATCTTTTTCTCCATTCATGCCCTTTCTTTCACCCCTTAAGAAATATAGATGAATAAACTACGCTTTTGCCCTTGCAAGGCGTGAAACGTGATATAACCGCCTACCTAGGGTGTCGTTCGCTTCGCTCACTTGCTCTGGGCTGGTCGCAAACCCTCCTTTTTCGGGTTTGATTGGGCTTTCAGTCCGTTATCATTGATATGGAGTGCGCCTTCGGCGCGGCGGCTCCCGCCGCCATCTTCGCGGGCGTACAGCCCTCCAGGCTGATACTGAGTGAGTTGTCACCATCCGGGGGCGTTGCCCCCGGTTACTCACAGTACAGCCTTCCATGCTGGATAGTCTTGCTTGCTGTTTCTGCTGTTGTGTCCCCTAAACATGAAACACAACGGAGCCACACTTACTGGTGCAGCCACCTGTGCAGCAAAAGTATCTTAGCCTGGAAGGCTATACTGTGAGAAACCCCGGGCAACGCCCGGGGATAGCTGGAAGCAAGGGAAAATTAGCCTGGAAGGCTATACGCCCGCGAAGATGGCGACGGGAGCCGCGACTACTTTTGTCGCGAACGGGCTGAAAGCCCAACGAGCGCATAGCCCGGGGCAAGAGATGAGCGTAGCGAACGACACCCCGGGTCACGTGTAGAAATAAAAAATAGAGACGTCCTACAGGGGCAGACGCGTTAAAAAACTAAGGACAGAAATATAGATGAATAAACTACGCTTTTGCCCTTGCAGGGCGTGAAACGTGATATAACCGCCTACCCAGGGTGTCGTTCGCTTCGCTCACTTGCCCTGGGCTGGTCGCAAACCCTCCTTTTTCGGGTTTGATTGGGCTTTCAGCCCGTTATCATTGATATGGAGTGCGCCTTCGGCGCGGCGGGAGCCGCACTACTTTCAGCCCGTCGCATTCACGCAGAGTGCGCCTTCGGCGCGGCGGGGGCGCATGTGCTTATTCTCTGATTCAACTTGCGAAACGTGAGTAATTTATAGAACACCCCTTAATGGTTTGGCACCGTTTGAACGTTCCCTACTCCCATTTATAGGCAGTCCCTTAGAGCGAAATGGTTTCGACATCCACCATTTCGTGCATGAAGAGCGCGGCACTTTCCCTGAACTTTTCGGCGCTTTCCGTGGTCAGATAGTGGACGCGCCCTTGTTTGGAAAGTTGTGCTTCCATGGCTGTGTGCTTGGCGAGATATTTCTTCAAACTCTCAGCCACATACTCTCCTTGCGGAACAATGCGCACACCGGGCGGCGTGTATTTCACAATTTTGTTCATCAGCAAAGGATAGTGCGTGCATCCCAAAATCAGTGTGTCAATTTTCGGGTCCACTCTGAGGATTCCTTCTATTCTTTTTTTCACAAAATAGTCTGCGCCCGGACTGTCAAACTCATAGTTTTCCACGAGGGGCACCCACATCGGGCAGGCTTGCCCGGTGACTGTGATGTCCGGCCAAAGTTTGTGTACTTCCAAGGTGTAGGAGCCGGAGTTCACGGTTCCTGCTGTGGCGAGCAGTCCGACGTGACGTGTCTTCGTGAGCGGTCCAATCGCTTCCACTGTCGGGCGGATGACGCCGAGCACTCTCCGGTTGGGGTCTATTCCGGGAAGGTCGCGCTCCTGAATGGTGCGGAGTGCCTTCGCCGAGGCTGTGTTGCAGGCAAGAATGACCAACTTGCACCCCCTGGCAAAGAGTGCCTCAACTGCTTGTAACGTATATTTATAGATAACCTCAAACGAGTGAGAGCCGTAGGGGGCACGGGCGTTGTCTCCCAAATATAAATAGTCATACTGCGGCAGGAGCTGTCGCATTTGTCGGAGGATGGTCAATCCGCCGTAGCCGGAATCAAAAACGCCGATGGGAGAGGACATGGGAACGTGTGTTTGGGTCAAAGGTTCAAAAGGGGGAAAAAGGTCTGTGCGAAAACCGCCTCACCCGTCTTGCCCGAAGGCTGAGGGAAGGAGATTTTGGAATGTTCTATGAATTTGGTTGAGCACTTGCTCTTGAATACTCCTTATTCTAATATTTACAGAACACCCTCCTTAGTAATATGAAAATAATAAGTTGCGTCAGATTTGAATTAGATTTTCGAGGTCAGATTTTCACCCGAAGAAGGAGCATAGCCGTAGCTATGTGACTGATGAGGGAGGAAATATGGACCGAAAAGATTTTCAAAGATGATGCAGGTTATTTTTTGAGGATTACTTATTTAGCAAGCGGCATGACGGGCGTCTCCTGCAGCATCAGTTTTCGGCACACGAAGGGATTGGCATTTTCTCCCACGAGGGGATGGATGAAAGGATAGACCTGTCGGTCAATATCTACGATGTATTCATAACCATGCTCCATTCCCACTTCTTGGATGGCTTTGTCAAGTCGCTGTCGGATGGGAAAGAGCATTTCCTCTTCTGCCGCCTTCAGCAAACTGTCCGCTTCGTGACGGAAGTTGAGTCCGCGTTCCATTGCCACCTGGAGGTCACGCTGACGTTTCATCAGGATGTTCTGCGGGAAGTCCTTCTGACCTTGCAGAAATTCCACATACTGTCTTCTGAAACTCTGCTCGTTGTAGAGCGCTTCCTGCTCATACTTCTTCCTCAATTCTTCCATCTGTTTTTGTGCCGAGGCATATTCCGGCATTGAAACGAGGATGGAATCATATTTGACATAGCCGAAGCGCACCTGACTCTGTGCCGAAGCGGGGGTGGCAATGGCGAGGAAGGAGAAAAGGCTGACGAAAAGAGGGACTAAGAGGGTTCTCATTGGGGAAAGTTTTTGGGAAATATGGGAGGGTTAGTAGGAATAGTTCACCGAACCGATGCGCCCGTCGGAAGTTTCAAAGGTGCAGAGGTCGGTCTTTCCGGAGGACGTGTTGTAGCGGAAGGAGATGCTGTAGTCCGTGCCAACTCCGGCAGAATAGACATACTCAACCTTCTGAACGAGATTGCGACTCGGGCGTCCCAGCATGCCGGCATAGTAGAGATACTCAAAACCTAAACAGCCCATCTCTCTTGTTCCCACCGCCGGCAGCAAACCGTTGGGATTCGCCTCCGTCGAAGGAGTGAAGAGGAGAGTCAAAGGCTTTTCATCGACTCCCGTATAGACAATTTTGCTGAGATTGTCTCCGGTGTAGGTCAGCACGGCGGAGGAACGATAGATCGTGGTCTGTCCGACGGAGTTTGTCACCACTTCCTCTTTCTGCCAGGAGGTGAGATAGCCGTTGGTATAGGAGAAGAAATATCTGTTTTCTCCTTCCTGCAACTTCTCGATGTGGTTTTGCAGGTTGAGCGTGGCTGACAAGCTGACGCGGTTGGTCTGATTTGTGAGAGCGACAGAGGTGGGACCATAGACCAGCGAGAAATCATAGTTGTATTTTCTGTCCAGCGAGGCGTCCGGATTTCTCATCGTGCTCTTTGCCGACAGCATTCTTCCGTCCACATAGTTGAAAGTCCAGTCATAGCATTCCATCAGCGAACCGTTGAAACGAATCTGTTTCACGGGTGTGCTTCCATCGGAAGGCAGGGAGGGCTTGATGACGTAGCCGGGAGAGTCATCCGAGCAGGACTGGAGGGAAACGACCAAGGCGAAGAGCAAAAGGGTCGTCAGTCCGAACCAATGGGACACGTGAGTCCGAAGGTCTTGAAGAAGTTCTGTTGAGTTTTTCATTCAGTTCATGGTCATGGAGGGTTCAACTTTTGGAGGGCATTCGTCACATCTTGAAAAGTGTGCGCACCCATGTCGGGGGCAAACTTACGGAAAAAACTCGGAAAACGCTCCGCCCGCTCCCAAAATGTTGTGGCTTGCTCACGGTTCTTTCATTCAAGGAGGTGTTCCCGAAATTAGGTTGAGTCGCTTCAAACAACAAGTAAGACTATTGTTGCTGTCCGATAAAAATTGATGATGAGGCTTCACCTTTTTCTGTGCAAGATGTCACACTGGACTTCGTCAAAGACGTTCGCAGACGGCGCACTCTGTCTTACCGCAGCGTCAATGGCGCATAAGGTGGCGCAGGTCACGCCCTCATTGCGGTGCAAAAAAGGGGGCTTACAGCAAAAAATGTGCCATAATGCCCTCAAAACGGAGCGCGGGAAAAAATATGAAATAAGCTTCGCGCGCGAGGCGCGCGTATTCACCTTTCAAACCTATACGTTTTTCAAGGGTACATGCATTTCCTTCAA
>NZ_JADYUH010000054.1 GCF_021531665.1 Prevotellamassilia timonensis | reverse complement strand
TGTCTCTCGGAACTCACGGGCATCCCCGTTTTTTCCGTCAGCGAGTGCAAAAGTACGGCGACTTTCTGAACCGAGCAAGACTTTGACTCAAAAAATTTGAGAAAATCTGCGTTTTTCTGCTTTTGAGGGGGATTGCGGAGGGTTTGGCTTGCGGTTTGTAAAGCGCAGGTGACAGTTTTGAAGGGCTGTTTGCGCACGAATCGCTCCCAGTTTTTCTTTGGTGCGCTCCTAGCAAGAAATATTTCTCCATTAATGCCCATTCATTGTCTCATTAAATGTCTCATTAAATTCTGAACAATTCGTGAACAATTCGTGTTCCAGGAAACAATTCGTGCCCCCCAAAAAATAAAAACCGCCTTGATGAACCCATTCATGAGGATTCTTGGAGAGAAAAGAGGAAAGAGCGCGCCGAAAAAACCAACAATTTTGAGCGTTTTTTCGGCGATTCGACATTAACATTTTAAACCTTCAGGAACACTTATC
Source organism: Prevotellamassilia timonensis (assembly GCF_021531665.1). Classification (GTDB taxonomy): domain Bacteria; phylum Bacteroidota; class Bacteroidia; order Bacteroidales; family Bacteroidaceae; genus Alloprevotella. The sequence goes on along the minus strand of NZ_JADYUH010000054.1, from coordinate 19,722 downwards.
GCCTCCTGATTTTGCCTATTCGGCGCGCAGTTTTACTTAGAGGAAGGGAAAGAAAAATTAGAGGAAGGGAAAGAAAAATTAGAGGAAGGCAAATTTTTCCCGGATGCGCTCCTAAAATCCCCGTTTTTAAAGGGGAAGTAAAGCAAAAAGGGAGGAGCCGAGGCTCCTCCCATATCTCTGTACAAATATAATACTTTTCATCGCCAAAAGCAAGAAGTGTTAAAACCGAAAAACCGCCTTGGGTGTGGAAAAGCTTTTCTCCACGAAATCAAGGAAGCGACTCGACCGGATTTATCTCCCATATAGAAAAGAGATAGTATATATGGTACGCGCGAGAGAAATGAAGAAGGAAGGTGTTCTGAGAACCTTCAATTTTTCTCAGAACACCTTACAAAAAATCCGTGAACGGAAGGAGTTCACGGAATAGTTTGCAAGTTTATTTCACGGCTTCTGCGAGTTCAGCACCAGCCTTGAACTTGATGACTTTCTTTGCGGGGATTTCAATTTTCTCCTTAGTGGCGGGATTGATGCCCTGACGTGCGGGACGTTCGGTGACAGCGAAAGTACCAAAACCGAGGAGAGCGACTTTGTCATTAGCCTTGAGAGCGTCGCCAATGGCGTTGAGAGCGGCATCAAGAGCCTTCTTGGAATCAGCTTTGCTCAGACCTGCTGCAGCAATAGCATTTACGAGATCAGTTTTGTTCATTGTATAAATAAGATTAATAAGGTGATGAGTATCGTGAGTTTCCGGATTTCGTTTTTTTGATGTAAAACTACTGATAACAAAGTGAATCTGCGGTCTTATTCGGTGACAAAAATAGAGGTTGAAGTGCATTCCTACAAAAAAAATGTTGTTTTTTTTGCTCAAACGGGTAAAAAAAACGACAAAACGCGAAAAATCACGGATTATAAAGGGTTTTACGGTCAGAAATGAGACTTTAAAAAGCCCGAAGACGGGTGAAGTCCTCGGGCAAACGTTAGTGAAAATTGGTTCTAATTAGCGTGCCATACGAGCGGCGCGACGGGTCTGCATGCGCTGACGCATCTTGGAGGTGAAGAATTTATGACTCTTGTTTCCGTCAGTGCTCATAGCGGCAGCAGGCGGATAATTCGGAGTTGCCTCTACGGGAGTGTAGCCGAAGCGAGCAGTGTTGGTATATTGATAACCATAACCAGACTGCGTGTGAGATTCAGTCGCAATGGTTCCGTCTTGGTTCAGCGTATAGCTAAGGTTATAAGTGTTGTGGTCTGTATCCACCTCACCATCTTCCACGAATGTTTCATCGATTTCAATAGAAGTGGGAAGTTTAGCCGTACCTGCACCGTTCAAACCAACCAAAGCCCACGTGAAGTCGTAGGCAGTTTCAGAGTTCAAGATGTCGCACAAGTTGAAAATAGAAGGCATCTGCATGTATTTGTTTTCCTGGCTGCCGTAGGAAATAACATAGGTGACAGTGCTAGAGTTACCATCGTTGTCACGACCACTTTGGACAACTTTCACCAAGTTGTTGTCGGACCAAGTAAACATTGTGGTCATTGTTCCGGAATAAGTGTAAGCCTCTCCGTAATCCACACCTGTTTCCGTGCCGTTCTCAGTAATGGCAGTAATATGCCCTGCAGCATCGTAAGCATAAGCGACTGTACCATTGAGAGTCCAACTATAATTATGATTTGAATTTTCGTACCATGATTTTCCGGAAATAGAGGAAATATAACCCGCGGGTGTGAAAGACACATTGAAATCCCACTGCTCACCATTTCCGGTACGCGTCACTTTACCTTTTTCATAGTCAAACTTGATAACGCTACCAGATTTAGTAATTTGAGTGAGCCTATTCAAGTCGTCATAACTGAGATAATCAGTTCTGTCATAATCAAAAGAGGTCAGTAACACGCCGGCATTTTTCACCAAACTGCTGTTGTTGCCTGTACCGGTGCCAACACCGCTACCGCCGTTACCGCCGCCGGGAATGCCACCACCGCTACCGTCTGTCACAGGGTCGTCATCACCACAAGAAGCGAAACTCAGTGCGCCGACACAAAGGCAGAGCGCGAAGAAAAATTTGGATGTTTTCATAACTGATAAGTAAATTAGAAATTAAAGAAAGTTTTTAAATAAGTACGTTTATGTCGCAAAAGTAGAAAATATTCGTTTGTAGTTCGACTCAGAAGCAAGAAAAAGTTTCATTTTCGTCATATTATATAGTAAAAACAGAAACATTGACTACACGAAAAGAAGATTGGGAAAGGTTTTCGGGGGAAAAGAAAAATATTGCGCAAACCAAAATATTGGCGCGGACACGACGAATCGCATCCGCGCCAAAAGTGGGGGCTATGTAATCTATAAAAGAGACGAAAGTCTATATAAGCGAGAAGAGACTTTATATAAGGTATATAAGCGAGAAGAGACTATATATAAGGAAGCAAGGCGGTCAAATCACCACGAACTTGGCGGCGACGGCGGTGCTGCCGTCGGCGGTGGTAATCATGACGTAATAGACGCCGGAGCCGACGCGCCGACCGGAGGCGTCACGCACGTCCCACCGGAAGGAGCCTCCCACGGCTGTCCCGGAGGCAACGAGTTGCGACCCGGCACTGACAATCTTCACATCTGCTCCATCTGTCAAACCACTGATGGTGACCATGCCGTTGAATTCGGGACGGACGGGGTTGGGATAGACTTTGATTTGATTTTTTGAAAGTGTCGGCATGGCACGAGAGACGCCGGTGCGATAGGAGCACAAGCCGGCGTCGGTGCCTATCATCAATTCTCCGGTTTCTTCGTTGATGGCGAGAGAGAAGATGTTATCGGAAAGCAAGGGTGAGTCCGCCGCGGTGAAATGCTCCAGGATCTCCGAACCGTCAGCGCTGACGAGATAAAGTCCGCCGTCAATGGTGCCGAGCCATTTACGGTTACCTCCATCAACGGCGATGGCATGGACGGTGACTCCGGTGAGGAGATAGTCCGCATAGTTTGTGCCATCGTTGCGAGGCACTTTGGGTTGAAGAATCTTGAACGAGGAGTCAAACCATTCGTCGGGGTCTTCAACGACGAAGACTCCATTGGCACAACCAATCCAGAGTTGTCCTTCTTTGTCAAAACAGAAATCCTTGACCTCAGCGAGGGAGACAGACGTGTCGTCTTCGTTGGTGGCACCGGAACGGAAGACCTCATAGTCGTCGGACTCATCGTCTATCGTGCCGCCGTAGTCAAAACAATTCAGACCGGAAGAGCGACCGGTCTCAAACTCCACGGACGACCAAATGCGTCCCTTGCTGTCAGGTTTGACGATGGAGTTGGCGACGCCGCTTGAGAGTGAAGGGGAATAGAGGCTCTTCCACTGCCCGTCGGGCTTGAGAACGAGAAGAGCGGAGTCCGTGTAGTTCTGAAGAATCCAAAGATTCTCGTCCTCGTCAAAGGCGCAGCCACCGGTGCGCACATAGCGCAAAAAAGAGCCGGAGGTTGAGGCCAGCGCAGACTTGATGGGCGAGTTGTTCGGCGTGTAGTGTTTCACGAACTTTCCGTTTTCAAACTCATAGAGCCCTGTGCCATAGGCGGTGGCAAAGATGTGAGCGGGATTCTTGGGTGAGAAGGCGACACTACTGAGGTTGGTGTAGAGATTGCCCGTTCGCTTCAAGACCGTGTCTTCTTCCATGTCGTCCCAGTTTTTCCCATCGAAGCGGAAGAGGCTTCCTGCGTTTTTTATTGCATCGGTATAGTCAGGACGACCGCCGCAGACATAGAGTGTGTTGTCCGGTGCATAGCGAAGGCTGTAGCAAAGGTCACGGCGCGGTCCGCTTTGCGAAATGGTTTCTCCCGTTGCCGTGAGTGCAGTCTCGTCGGAAGAAGGCACAAAGGCTTGCGCGCCGAGACTGCCCTGCGCTACCCAAAGGCTCGTGCTGCCGAATGGCACTACGTCGTTGCCACCGTCAGCCAAGTCATATTCTTTCAACTCCATGGGGTTTTCTGCATCTGCAACGAGGACTTTTGAGGCGGAGACGAAGGCATGGCGACTGCCATCGGTGCGTCCGCGTTTCACGACGTGGTCGGTGAGCCGAGTAATGGTAGGTTTCTCCGTGCCGGAGGTGGCTTCAAGATAGCAAACGCCCGCCCATTTGTCTGTCCAGGTGGCAATGAAGGGCACCACCATATACACTCCGTTGGCAGCGGGAAGGATTTGGGTCACGCGCATGCCGAAGAGCGACTGGAAGTTGGAAAGATAATACAGGTTGTCGGAAAGATGTCCGCGCACCACTTTGTCGGAAAGAGCAAGATAGAGGTCGCCACCCATGATGGCTCCGGCGAAGACCGTGCGTTCGTAGTTATAGAATGCCTTCACTTCCTCTCGCTTCACGTCCAACAGAATGACGCCTAGTTGAGTGGCGACGACGGCGATGTCACCGCAGACAGTGAGGGAGTTGGCGGTAAGCGCAAGGTTCGTATAGTTTTTTATCTGCGGAAGATTGACAATTCTTCCGTTGTCGAAGAGTAAATCAACGTTGTTGTTCTTGTAGTATATCACCAGTGCCTTCGCCGTGGCGGAATAACCGATGAAAGCAATTCCTTTGTCGGAGAGTCCGGCGAAGCGGTCAATTTCTCTCACGGAACTGTCTTCGGTGTCTAAGGAAACGAGGTTGTCTCCCATCAGCGCATAGACGACTTTCCCGGCACGAGTCACTTGCGTGGCATCATGATAGGAGAGATAATAGGTCCAGTCGGTGTCGGCTGCGCCGGCGTGGAGGGGGCTGCACAGATTGAGGAGGCAGGTGAGGAGAATGAGCAGATAGGGTTTCATGGGCGTGGGCGTTGCGTTGGGCGTTAGCAAACTATTTTTCAACCTTTGAGAAGGAAGGCGGCAAGTTTTGCGACGGCGCGAGCGCGATGTGAGATTCCGTTTTTGACTTCTACGCCGAGTTCTGCGAAAGTCTTGCCAAGATTCTCGGGAATGAAGACTGGGTCATATCCGAAGCCTTCAGTGCCACGTTGTTCCGTGGCTATTTCGCCTTCGACCACTCCTTCAAAGAGGTATTCTTTCCCGTCGAGAATCAAAGCAATGGCGGTGCGGAAGCGGGCGGTGCGAGTATCGGCGTCTTTCAGTTCATCGAGGAGTTTGAGCGTGTTGGCTTCAGGGTCGTGACGGTCGGGGAAGGCATAGCGGGCGGTGTGAACGCCGGGGCGTCCGCCGAGTGCATCGACCTCAAGTCCGGTGTCGTCGGCAAAGCAATCGACCCCGTAGTGCTCGCTGACCCAGCGCGCCTTCAAGAGCGCATTTCCTTCCAATGTGTCTGCTGTTTCGGGAATGTCATCGTGACAGCCCATCTCGGAAAGTCCAAGGATTTGCAGACGGTCGCCGAGGATGGCACGTATTTCTTCCAGCTTGTGAGCGTTGTTGGTAGCAAAAACAATTTTTTTCATGACACATTATGTATTAAGGAGTGTTCCATGAGTTACGGGATAAGGAACGTTCAAAAGAAAGTGCTTATTTTTTGGTTGCAACCTAATTTTTAGAACACGCCTTATGTAGGACGGCAAATACGCTTGAGTTCATTGTGCAGACTTTCGAACGATGGCGACGGGAATTCCGCCGAGTTCTGCCGCCGTGTCGGTGAAGGAACTCCAGTAGGAACCAATCAGCCGTTTCGTGTGCGCAAGGCACCACAAATCGACGACTGCGTTTTGGATGCCCGCGAGGCTTTTGCGGCAGGTCGGTGTCGGAAGCGTCAGAACCTTTCCGCCGAAACGCCGACAAATTTCGTTCTTGACGGCGAAATCATCGGTGGCAAGATAGAAAACGACGTTGGGATGTTTCTCGACTTCTTCTTCCATGGCTTTGACAAAGTCTTCGGGATCGCTTTCCGCTCGACTGACGATGTTGTCGGTTCGGCGCACGTGAACGCCGATGATTTCTTCGGGAAACTCGCGTGTGATGGAGTCAATGCGTTTTTGAATCTCGGGCAGCGGTCGGAGTGTTTGAAGGAGAGAGGGAGCATAGGGAAATGCCACGCTGCCACCGGAAACAAAGACTTTGCGGTGACGCTCCGCCAGGGAGCGAAGTTCCTCGGGCTTGGCGGGAACATAGTTTGAAAGTTGCACGTCCCATCCGAGAATTGTGCGAACGAACTGCGGCCAATGGAGGTTCTTCCTCGTGATGGGGCGCGCCCACCAGTGCCGTCGGCAGACTTGGAAGGAAGGCGTGTCCACAGGAAGGAAGAGTTCGTTGAACCAGGCGTAGCAAGCCTCATCTCTTTCCCACTCCACGGAGACTTTGGCAGAAACAACTTGAGAAAGGCTGATCCCGGAGAGCAGCACTCTCAACCGATTGCACAAGCCACCTTGAGGCACCAGAACTACGGTAGCGGAGGTGTCGTTCATGGCTCGTCAGTTCTCCGTGCTTTTTTTCTCAGCCTTGACTTTGATTCGGTCAAAACCTTCTCCGAAGACACCGATGACTTTTGACTGAGAAACGAAGGCGCCCGGGTCAATGCCCTGAATGATGCGGAAGATGTTGGTGCTTTCGCGCTTCTTCGCCAGCACGACGAGCACCTTTCGCTCTTCTTTCGTGTACCATCCCTGTCCGTTGAGTACGGTGACGCCTCGGTGTGTTTTGTTGATGGCTGCCGCGATTTCATCGTAGCGACGGGAGAAGATGAGGAACTGAACGGACTGACGCCCGCGGTCCACCACGTAGTCCAAGAGCAAGTTGGTGATGATGAGCGTACAGTAGCCGTAGAGCAGTTTCTCCACATTTCCGGAGGGCAGGAAGAGGGATGAACTGATGATGATGAGGTCGCAAAGCATCATCATTTGCCCGAGCGTCACGTCTTTATACTTATTGATGATAGAGGCAATGATGTCGGTGCCTCCCGTGGAGCCGTTGCTCAGGAAGACCATTCCGATGCCGATGCCTTCAATCGCCGCCCCGATGATGCAGGACATGAAGGCGTTGTCTTTGACGACTTGTGGCAGTCCGCTCTTCGCGTTGATGGCGGGGAAGAGTCCGGGATTGTTTGTTGCCCAATAAATCATCACTTCCTGCACCATTCCAAGCAAGAAGGTGAGCATGAAGACGGCATAAATCGTTTTCACGCAGAATCGCCAGCCCAAGATTTTGATGGCGAAGATGAGGAGGATGATGTTTACGAGGAAGAAGGTGTACTGTACGGGGAAGCCGATGGCGTAGAAAATCACGGCACCCGCACCGGCGAGACCGCCGGTGGTAATTTCGTAGGGCAACATGAAGCAGGTGAAGCCCAGCGCATAGAGGAGCAGACCGGTCGTAATGATGACGTAGTCGCGAAAATCTTGAAAGAATGAGGTTTTGAACCTCGCAACGACTTTTTCCATTTTGGAGAGGTGAGAGAAAATGAGTCAATGAGTCAAAGGTCAAAGAATCAAAGAGACAAATTGTCTTTGTCAAAAGTCCATGGGGAGTCAAAGGTGTGAGCGTGAAGGTTTCACTTTATCACGATGTTTACGATTCTTCCGGGCACGACGATGACTTTCACAACGTTCTTTCCTTCCAAATATTTCTGCGCCTGCTCGGAAGCGAGGGTGGCTTCGCGGATGGCGTCGGCAGAGGCATCGGCAGGGAAGTCGAGGGTGAAGCGAGTTTTTCCATTGAAGGAGACGGAGAGGGTGACGCTGTCTTCTTTCAAATGGCTTTCGTCAAAAATGGGCCACTCGGCGTCGCAGACGGTGGTGGTGTGTCCAAGTTTCTCCCAAAGTTCTTCAGCCACATGGGGCGCGAAGGGAGCGAGAAGAACCACGAGTTTTTCCAACACCTCGCGAGAAACGCACTTCTGCTGAGCCAGTTCTCCGGTGGCAATCATGAAGGCGGGGATGGCGGTGTTGTAGGAGAACGTTTCGATGTCCTCTGTCACTTTTTTGATGAGTTTGTGGAGCGACTTGAGGTTATCTTTCGTTGCGGTTTCTTCCTTGACTGCCCACTCGCCGTTTTTGTCGAAGAAGAGGTTCCAACACTTTCTCAGGAAGCGGAAACAGCCGTCAATACCGTTGGAATCCCAAGGTTTGCTTTGGTTGATAGGTCCGAGGAACATTTCATAGAGGCGGAGCGTGTCTGCGCCGTAGGTTTCCACGATGTAGTCGGGATTTACGACGTTATACATTGACTTTGACATTTTCTCCACAGCCCATCCGCAGACATATTTTCCATCCTCCAGGATGAACTCGGCGTCTGCATACTCCGGTCTCCAAGCCTTGAAGGCGTCAAGGTCAAGCACATCGTTGTGGACGATGTTCACATCGACGTGAATGGGGGTCACATCGTGTTGGTCTTTCAAGCCGAGACTGACGAAGGTGTTGGTGTCTTTGATTCGATAGACAAAGTTGGAGCGTCCCTGAATCATTCCTTGATTCACGAGTTTGGCGAACGGTTCTTCCTTGCAGCTGATGCCGAGGTCAAAGAGGAACTTGTTCCAGAAGCGGCTGTAGATGAGGTGCCCCGTGGCGTGCTCGGAGCCTCCGATGTAGAGGTCCACGTTTTGCCAATAGCCGACTGCTTCTTCCGAAACAAGGGCGTCGTCGTTGCGCGGGTCCATGTAGCGGAGGTAGTAGGCACTTGAACCTGCAAAGCCGGGCATGGTGGAGAGTTCAAGGGGGAAGACGTTGACCTGGTCGATTTGACTGTTGTCCGTGACGCAGGCGTTCTTTTCGTCCCACGCCCAACGGGTGGCATTTCCGAGGGGCGGCTCGCCCGTTTCGGTCGGGAGAAAACGAGACACCTCAGGCAATTCGAGCGGCAAGCAAGCCTCGGGAATCATCTGCGGCATACCGTCTTTATAGTACACGGGGAACGGTTCACCCCAGTAGCGCTGGCGGGAGAAGATGGCATCGCGGAGACGATAGTTCACCTTGACTCTGCCCAGTCCGTTTTCGGTCACGAATTTCTTGGTGGCAGCAATGGCTTCTTTAACGGTCAATCCGTTGAGTGAGAATCCTTTGAGCGATTCTTTTCCTGCTGCGGGGGAGTTGCTGACGATGCCTTCCTTGGCGTCAAAACTTTCCTCGCTGACATCGGCGCCTTCGATGAGCGGCACGATGGGGAGGTTGAAATGGCGCGCAAAGGCATAGTCGCGAGAGTCGTGGGCAGGAACCGCCATGATGGCGCCGGTGCCGTAGCCCGCGAGCACGTAGTCACTAATCCAAACGGGAATGGCATCGCCCGTGAAGGGATTCACGGCGTAGGAGCCACTGAAGACGCCACTCACTTTGCGGTCTGCGATGCGTTCTCTCTCGGTGCGTTTCTTTGTGGCTTCGAGATAGGCTTCCACTTCGGCGCGCTGTGCGTCGGTGGTCAGTTGTGCGACCAACTCGCTCTCGGGAGCGAGCACCATGAAGGTGACGCCGAAGATGGTGTCGGCTCGGGTGGTGAAGATGGTGAATTTCAAGTCAGAGTCTTTCACCGAGAACTGCATTTCCGTACCTTCCGAGCGTCCAATCCAATTGCGCTGCGTTTCTTTCAGCGAGTCCGTCCAGTCAATTGTTTCCAGTCCGTCGAGCAAGCGCTGCGAATAGGCAGAGACGCGCAAGCACCACTGTTTCATTTTTTTCTGAACCACGGGGAAACCGCCTCGCTCGCTGACGCCATCGACCACTTCGTCGTTCGCCAGCACGGTTCCGAGTTGCGGACACCAATTGACCATGGTTTCGCCGAGATAGGCGATGCGATAGTTCATCAGCACCTGCTGTTTCTCCACGTCGCTCATGGTTTTCCATTCTTCGGCTGTGAAGTTCAGCTCCTCGCTTTGCGCCACGTCCAGCCCTGCGGTACCGGCAGTCTCGAAGTGACGAACGAGTTCCTCGATGGGAAGAGCCTTGGCTTCGGTGTTGGAATAGAAAGAGCCGAACATTTTCTGGAATGCCCACTGTGTCCACTTGTAGTATTGCGGGTCGCAGGTTCTGACCTCTCTGTCCCAGTCGAAGGAGAAACCGATTTTGTCCAGCTGTTCGCGATAGCGTGCAATGTTTTTGACGGTCGTTACCGCGGGGTGCTGTCCGGTTTGAATGGCATACTGTTCGGCGGGAAGGCCGTAGGCATCATAGCCCATAGGGTTAAGGACGTTGAATCCTTTCAGGCGTTTGTAGCGTGCGTAGATGTCGGAGGCGATGTAGCCGAGCGGATGACCGACATGAAGTCCCGCTCCTGAAGGATAGGGGAACATGTTGAGCACGTAGAACTTCTCCTTGGAGGCATCCGGCTCGACGTGATAAGTCTTTTCAGCCGCCCACTTGGCCTGCCATTTCTTTTCGATTTCTCTGAAATTGTATTCCATTTATGTAATGAGTTGTATTATTGTTCTTTTGATGCGTTTCGCCTGAAAGACGAGTGCAGCAGGGCAAACCGGTTGAAACTTTTGCCGAGCCGCAGCCTGTCTTCGCAAAAAACATTGCAAAGATAGTGCAAGGCGAGAGCAAGACAAAAAGAAAAGGCAACGGATTTCTTTTTTTCGTTGTGCAAAGCGACGTTCTTTCATTTAAGGGGTGTTCTAAAAAACATGGAATAAGAGGCATCCAGAAGAAACGTCTTGCGTTTTGGCAGTGGATGCTTGTGACGGATTCCCAATAAAGAAAGGATTCGCGCACGTTCGCGCGTTTTCGGCTTTCAAACCTATACGTTTTTCAAGGGTACATACATTTTCTTCAAACCCTACACAAGACGGGCTTAAAATTTGATAATCAGATGGGTTAGGTGTGTAGGGTTGGGGCGAAAAAACCTACATGAGACCCTACATTGTGCAGGGTTGCGCGGCGGGGCATGTAGGCTTAGGAACGAGGGAAACGGGAATGCAGGGTTGAGCGGGAAAATACAAAAATCGCCGTTTTCATCGTAGTTTTCGGCTCATCGGGCGGAAAATTGCAAAAATCGCCGTTTTCATCGTAGTTTTTGGGGTTCACCGAGGGTCTCTGTGTCGCTGAGAAAACAAAACGGGGATAAGCACTTCTTCTGCAACCGTGATGGAACACCCTCAAAAAAATTGCTGTCCGACAAAAGATACACAAAAAGACAAGAAGAAAAAGAAGAAAAACCTCTCCCGCGAGAAAAAGAAGCAAGAGACCAAACAAGGGGGCGCGGGAAAAGAGACAACATGAGGGGGTACGGGAAAAGCGACAAATGAGAAAGGTGCACAGACCGCAGTCCGCGCACCCTTCAAAAAAGATAGTTTTTGTGATGGTTCTGAGAATGATTCTTTCGGATTTCGCCTCCGAAGGAAAAGGAGCAACCGGCACTTCACGCACGGTGCTCAGAGGGTTCAGAAGTCCCCGCCAAATCCGCTTCCGCTACCGCCGGGGAAGCCGCCACCGGGAAATCCTTGACCACCGGGACGTCCACCACCGGGACGATTCTGACCGCCGGGAGCAGCGGGACGTTTGAAAATCAAGAGCAGTTGTTTCGGAGTTAAACGCGTTTTGAATTTTTCCAGATAGGTGCGTTTGATGCTCACCTGCAGTTCGTCGCTCTTCAACTGATTTTCGATTTGTTGCAAAACCTCTTCGTCGGTGAGAGATTTTTCTTTCTTGCCTTCCGCCTTCGGTCTGCTCAGACGCATGGCTTTGCGAAGCGTGTCGGAATATTCAACAAAAATAGGGGTAAACCAGGCGCGCGTGGCGTCATCCAACTTCATGCGTTCCGCCATTTTCTCTGCGCGGCGCAGAACTTGTTCGCTGCGTTCCATTTTCTCTTTTGACTTTTTCTTAACATCGGACTGTGCGTTGGCAGAGACACCAAGTGCGAGGAAGGCACAAAGCACAAAAATCAGCTTTTTCATAAATTTGATGTAGGGTTTAGAGGGTTTGTGTAAAGGGGTGTTCTAAAAATTAGGTTGAGTTGATTTTTGATTTCTTAGAGATGAACTTTTGTCAGTTGAGGAAGGAGCATAGCGGGCTATGTGACTGACGAAACTTACAAAAGGGCGCGCTAAGAAGCGAAAAGCGACCAAAACGTAAGCACTTTCTTTTGAACGTTCCTTATCCCGTAATTTTTAGAACACCCCTAAAGGGAAACCTTCTCGCTGCGGCGCCTGCAAGTGAGGAGGCTTACATTTCATTTGACCCGAAACGCGGAAAAGGGTTTAATCCCAACACGCGACTTCTGACAGGTCAAGTGTACGAAACCCGCTTTTATCTTCACGAAAAGCCCAAAAATGTGGTTTCAAAAGCGAGCCTTGCGGGAAACACGACGAAAGAATACTTACTTTTGCACAGAAAAATCCCCGAACTGACCGACGAGCCGACGAGACCGACGAGCCGAAGCAAGGGGACACATGATTCTTTCACACATCGAACCAATGGAAACAAAAGACATACTCCAAGCCGCCATCCAAGCCGGCAAAGCCATCATGGAAGTCTATGACTCTCCCCAAAGCGAATGGCAGGTGGAAAGCAAAGCCGACAACTCGCCGCTCACACTCGCTGACCGCCGCTCACACGAAATCATCAGCGAAGCACTCAAAAAGTCGCCCTACCTCATGATTAGCGAGGAAGGGAAAATTCGGAAATATGCCGAACGGAATCACCACCGACACGTTTGGATTGTGGACCCGCTCGACGGAACCAAAGAATTCATCAAACGAAACGGAGAGTTCACCGTGAACATCGCCCTCGTGGAAGACGGACTGCCCATCTTCGGAGTAATCTACGCGCCCGCGCTACACATATTATATTATGGTAACGCACGCGACGGCGCCTTCAAGTGCGAAGTGAATCCCGAGACGGGAGAATGGGGCGAACCCCAAGAACTGCCGCTCGCCCGCCGCAAGAAAGGTGACAAACTCCGCGTCGTGGCATCGCGCTCACACCTTTCGCCGGAAACAAAAGCCTACATTGACCGACTCAAGGAAGCACACGGCGAAGTGGAACTCGTCAGCGCGGGAAGTTCCCTCAAAATCTGCATGGTCGCAGAAGGCAGTGCCGACGTCTATCCCCGACTCGCCCCCACCATGGAATGGGACACCGCCGCAGGACAAGCCATCGCACTCGCCGCAGGATGTCAGGTCGTGGAGGCTGAAACAGAACAACCCGTGCGCTACAACAAAGAAGACCTCCTCAACCCCTTCTTCATCGTCAAGGGTTCTTCTTTAAATAAAGGTTGAGTTGGATTTCTTAGAGATGAATTTTTAGCGGTCCAAACTTCCACTTTCTTGACCACATCTTCACATCCTCTCTGCCTCAAAAACGAGATTCTCTGAACTTTTCCCTACATTTGCGGCTGAAAACACCCCACCCCATCCCTTCAAACAGTCCCCGTGAAAGTTCTTTTTGTCTTAGTCATTCTCGCATTTCTCGTGCTCGCGCTCATCAAAGACCGCATGCGCCCCGGATTGATTCTGCTCTCCGGCGCAGTGGTTTTCATGTGTGTCGGCATCATCACGCCGAAGGAGATGCTGGAAGGTTTTTCCAACAAAGGAATGATTACGGTGGCACTGCTCTTCCTCGTCAGCGAAGGCATTCGTCGTTCCGGCTGGCTTGAAATCCTGCTCCGGAAGTTGCTGCCGCAAGGCAAGGACGTGGGAGTGCGAAAAGTGGAGACCAGGATGCTGCCCGCCGTCTCCTTCATCTCCGCCTTTCTCAACAACACGCCGGTCGTGGTCATCTTCGCCCCGATGATTAAGCGCTGGGCGGAGCAACACGGGGTGGCAGCGACAAAACTGCTCATTCCGCTTTCCTACGCCACGATTCTCGGCGGCGTTTGCACGCTCATCGGCACAAGCACGAACCTCGTCATCCACGGCATGGTCATTGACGCCGGCTTTGAAGGGTTCTCGATGTTTGAACTTGGCAAGGTGGGAGTCATCATTGCCCTCTTCGGACTTCTTTATCTTTGGCTCTTCTCCGACCTTCTCCTGCCCAACGAGCGAAAAGAGCGGGACTTCACGCCAAGCTATGCAGCAACACAGGGCATGCACCGCGTGGAGGTCGTGCTCGGCGCACGCTTCCCAGCCATCAACAAGCGAATCATTGATTTTGACTTCAAAAGAAAATATGGCGCCATCATCCTGACGCTGAAGCGAGGCGGCGAAACCTTCATCATGCACGACATGCGCCGCGAGCGTTTCAAAGAGGGGGACACGCTGGAACTGCTTGCCGATGAAGACTTCATGGCAAACTGGGGAGACTCCTCTTTCTTCCTCATGGTCTCCAACGGAAAAGATCCGGAGCCGACACTCAGCCCGAGGAAAAGAGTCCTCGCCGTCATCCTGCCGACGCTCATGATTCTCGGCGCGACCATCGGCGAGCTGCCCGCCGTCCGCGAAGCCTTCCCCGGCGTCAAAATCGACATGTTCGTTTGTGCAGCCGTCGTCACCGTCATCATGGCGTGGCTGAACATGTTCCCCGCTCGAAAATACACTAAGTTCATCTCCTGGGACATCCTCGTCACGATTGCCAGCGCCTTCGCCATCAGCCGCGCCATGCAAAACTCCGGACTCGCCGACGCCGTGGCGGAATTTGCCGTCGGACTGAGCCAAAGCCATGGTCCTGTCGTCTTGCTCGCCGTGGTCTTCATCGTGACGAATCTTTTCACGGAACTCATGACCAACAACGCGGCAGCGGCTCTGGCTTTCCCGCTCAGCCTCGCCATCGCGCAACACCTCGGCGTGAGCCCCACACCCTTCTTCGTCACCATCTGCATGGCTGCCTCCGCCAGCTTCACCACGCCGATTGGCTATCAAACCAATCTCATCGTGCAAGGCGTCGGGAACTATCGCTTTGCGGACTTCGTCAAAATTGGACTGCCGATGAACATTCTCGCCTTCATCATCACCATCATCTTTGTGCCGATGATTTGGGAATTCTGAAAACATCTCTCTCCGATTCCCTCCACTTCTTTCTAAACCATCTCCATGAAAAAAATCATTAACCCCTACGTTTCTCTTCCCGGCTACAACTGCTTCGGTTGTGCGCCCCACAATCCTTTCGGTGTGAAAATGGAGTTTTTTGAAGACGGCGACGACATCGTTTCCGTTTGGGAGCCGCGCCCGGAGTTTCAAGGCTGGCTTCACACGCTCCATGGCGGCATTCAAAGTGTTTTGCTGGACGAAATCTGCGGATGGGTGGTCATGCGCAAACTCCAAACGGGCGGCATGACGGTCAAAATGGAAACGCGCTACCGCCACGCGGTCAGCACGGAAGGCGGCACACTCTGTCTCCGCGCCCGCCTCAGCGAGGTGAAACGAAACGTCGCAACCATTGAAGCGGAACTCTGCGACGCGGAAGGGCGAGTCTGCACCACCGCCGTCTGCACCTACTTCACCTTCCCGCCCGAGAAGGCACGCACCGAACTCCACTTCCCAGGCTGTCAGACCGAGGACGAGGTGGAAAAAGAATAACGGGAGGGTCTATAAACTACGGAATAAGGAGCCTCATTTTTAGAACACCCCTAACAAAAAAGGAGCGGCGAACGCTCCTTTTTTTATTTTTCATGCCTTCCTCTTTCTCAGCCTCTCACAGCAGTCCCGCCTCAACCATTTGCACGACGCGTTCGGTGTAGCGGTCATCGCCTTCCGGGTCATATTTCTTCGTGAGGCTGTTGCCGAAGAGGAGTGCGACGCCTTGATAGAGGTTCGCCTTGAAGCCTCCCATGAAAGCCTTCGCAATGCTGTAGCCCGTCTGGTTGCACTCCCGATTGATGAGTTTGACCAGCAGTTGTCCCTGCGAGCGGGTCAGTTTCTTCAGTGCGGGCGCATACTGCTTACGCAGTCCTTTTTCGACATCCCTGAGATGTGCCTCGCGCGCCTTTTGGTCGGGCAGCGTGCGCAGAATCTGATAGGTTTCGATGATGGTCATCTTGGTGAGTTTCGCCCAGGGAAGCACTTTTTTGACGTTATAGACCAGACGATTGTAGCGCTCGCGCTCTTTTTCGTTTTTGAACTCCATCGGCGGATATTTCGGGAGCGTCGGGAGAATGACGTGCGGAATGACGCGCCCTTTGTAGTCCGTGCTTCCGACCTGCGTCATCAGCGGCACCTCCGTTTCTTCCAATGCGGGGGCTTTCGTGGAGTCACCGGGCGTCGTCTCGACCTGCCCACGCAAGGGTTTGCCGCCGTGACGCTGAGCAACGGCGGGCGTGGAGAGCACGAAGGCGAAAAGCAGGAAAAGAAAAACGTTTTGACGCATTATTATATATAGGAATGTTCTAATCACTTATGGAAGAAGGAGTGTTCAAAAGAAGATGCTTCCGTTTTCACCCTCATTTATAGGACACCCCAAAGGTGCAGGTCGCAGCCTACAAGAAGGTGAGTAGACGGAGGGAAATCTCTCTTTTGGGAGGCAAAAGTAAGAAGTTTCGGCGGGATGCACCGTTATATATTCTTAATTTAAAAAACGATTCACAGAAAATGCCTTCATTTGTAAGCGTTTTCTGAGGACAAACGCCCCAAATTCATCCTAAACACGGCAAAGTGCCGTCCAAACCATGAGCAAGAAAGAAAAGAAAGGCGAAAGCAGCAGACTGAAAAAGAAGGACGTGCTGAAAAGCCTAATTCAACTGTTTGAAGAACATCCCGGAAAAGACTACGACGTCAAAGAACTGTTCTCCCTCTTCCACGCAAAGAACCATCCCGCCAAAATGATTGTGATTGACAGTCTCAACGAACTGATGCTCGAAGACCACATCGCAACCGACGGACAGGGAAAATATCACAACGCCGTGCGCTCCAACGTCATGGAAGGCACCTTCGTCAGAAAGCGCAACGGCAGAAACTCCTTCCTGCCCGACGACGGCGGAAAGAGCATCCTCGTCTGCGAACGCAACTCGCTCCACGCACTCGACGGAGACAGAGTGAAAGTGACCATGCTCGCCCGACGCGCCGGACACACCCGAGAAGCAGAAGTCGTCGAAATCATCAAACGAGCCACCGACACCTTCGTCGGAAAACTGCAAGTGGGAAAGGGATATGCCTTCCTCGTCACCGAAAGCCGCTCCCTCGCCACAGACATCTTCATTCCCACCGCGAATCTCAAAGGGGGAAAGGACGGCGACAAAGCAGTGGTGCAAATCACGGAATGGCGCGCCGACTCCAAATGCCCGACCGGAAAGGTGATTGACGTGCTCGGCAAACAAGGAGAAAACAACGCAGAGATGCACGCCATCCTGGCGCAATACGGACTGCCCTACACTTACCCCCAAAAAGTGGAAAAGGCAGCCGAAAAACTCAGCCCGGACATCACGCAGGAGGAAATCGACAAACGCGAAGACTTCCGCGAGGTCACGACCTTCACCATCGACCCACACGACGCCAAAGACTTTGACGACGCCCTCAGCATCCGCCCCGCAGGCAAAGGCCTCTGGGAAGTGGGCGTGCACATCGCCGACGTCTCGCACTATGTCAAGGAAGGCGACATCATCGACAAAGAAGCCGAAAAGCGCGCCACAAGTGTCTATCTCGTGGACCGCACCATCCCGATGCTGCCCGAAAGACTCTGCAACTTCATCTGCTCGCTGCGACCGGACGAAGAGAAACTCGCCTACTCTGCCATCTTCACCCTGAACGAAAAGGCTGAAATCAAGGACTGGCACCTCGCCCACACGGTCATACGCTCCAACCGACGCTTCACCTACGAAGAAGTGCAACACATCTTTGAGCGCAACGGCGTTGCCTCTGCCGAAGACCTCGCCCTGCCCGGCGAGCACCCCGAACCACTGCCCGCAGGCTCCGAACCGGAGGGGGAATATGCCACAGAACTCATCACACTGAACAACCTCGCGAAACAACTGCGCGAAAAACGCTTCCGAAACGGAGCCATCGGTTTTGACCGAGCCGAAGTGCGCTTTGAAATTGACGAGAAAGGACATCCCATCTCGACCTATATCAAAGTGGCAAAAGACGCCAACAAACTGGTTGAGGAGTTCATGCTGCTCGCCAACAAAAGCGTCGCGGAGAAAATCGGCATCGTGCCGAAGGGAAAGAAGCCCAAGGTGCTCCCCTACCGAATCCACGACGTGCCCGACCCGGAAAAAATGGAAAAACTCGGAGCCTTCGTGGCTCGCTTTGGATATAAGATACGAACCGAAGGCACAAAGACCGAGGTGAGCAAGAGCCTCAACCGTCTCCTGGGCGAAGTGAAGGGAAAGAAAGAAGAAAACGTGGTTGAAATGGTGGCACTGAGGGCGATGATGAAAGCGCGCTACAGCATTCACAACATCGGGCACTACGGTCTCATGTTCCCCTACTACACTCACTTCACCTCTCCGATTCGCCGCTATCCGGACACCATGGTACACCGTCTCCTGACACGCTACGAAGAAGGCGGACGCTCCGCAAACGGAAGCAAATATGAGGAACTCTGCGAACACGCCTCCAACATGGAACAACTGGCTGCCACCGCAGAGCGTGCAAGCATCAAATACAAACAAGTGGAGTTCCTTGCCGACCGCATCGGAAAGGAATATGACGGCACAGTCAGCGGCGTCACTGAGTTCGGACTCTACGTGCAAATCGACGAGAACGGATGCGAAGGAATGATTCCGCTGAGAATGTTGATGGACGACTACTATGAGTTTGACGAGCGCAACATCTGCCTCATCGGACGACGCTTCCGAAAAATCTACAGCCTCGGCGACAAGGTGCGCATCAAAGTGGAACGCGCCAACGTGGAGCAACGCCTCATCGACTTCTCGCTTGTCGGGGAAGACCCTGCCATTGCGTCCCGAACCCCAAAATCGCTGTTCGCACAAGAGGAAAAAAACTCAAAAGGCGGAAAGAAACAACGGAAACGACCCAGAAAAGGCTCCCGAAGATTCTGAAAGACCGGCAAAACAAAGCGAAACTGACGCCACAAAAGACAGTTCGCAAAACGGTTCGCAAGAACGATTCGCAGAGAGCGCAAAGAACGCCCCTCGCAGCGACGCTGCAAGTTGGCTACTGTGACACGCTGTTTCCTTAGGAAACACCAAAACCTTTTCCACACCCAACGCCTTTTTTCGGTTTTAACACTTCTTGCTTTTGGCGACGGAATGTATTATATTTGTACAGAGATATGGGAGAAGCCTCGGCTTCTCCCTTTTTTCGTCACTTTCCCTTTAAAAACGGGGGTTTTAGGAGCGCATCCGGGAAAAATTTGCCTTCCTCTAATTTTGATTTGCCTTCCTCTAATTTAAATTAGGGGAAGGCAAAGAAAAATTACGCGCCGAGTAGGTAAAAATACGAGGCGGAAAGTGTTCCAGAAGGTTAAAAATGTTAATGTCGAATCGGCGAAAAAACGCTCAAAATTGTTGGTTTTTTCGGCGCGCTCCTTCCTCTTTTCTCTCCAAGAATGCTCATGAATGGGTTCATCAAGGCGGCTTTCATTTTTTGGGGCACGAATTGATTTTGTTTGGAATACAAATTGTTTCCTGGAACACGAATTGTTCACGAATTGTTCAGAAATTAATGAGACAATGAATGGACATTAATGGAGAAACAGTTCTTGCTAGGAGCGCACCCTTTTTGACCCCCTTTTGAAACATTAATGTGCATGAATTTGATTCATTAAAAAGCCATTAATTTGTTTTGGAACACGAAACGCGCGAAATGTTCAGAATTAATGAGACATTTAATGAGACAATTAATGGGCATTAATGGAGAAACAGTTCTTGCTGGGAGCGCATCCTTTTTGAACCCCTTTTGAAACATTAATGTTCATGAATTTGATCCATTAAAAAGCCATTAATTTGTTTTGGAACACGAAACGCGCGAAATGTTCAGAATTAATGAGACATTTAATGA
>NZ_JADYUH010000053.1 GCF_021531665.1 Prevotellamassilia timonensis | reverse complement strand
TTCTGAGTTACCCAGTCTCCTGTACTTCTCTACAAATAGGTTTATGGAATCTTTTCAAAGAACTTTTGCTGTCTCTCGGAACTCACGGGCATCCCCGTTTTTTCCGTCAGCGAGTGCAAAAGTACGGCGACTTTCTGAACCGTGCAAGACTTTGACTCAAAAAATTTGAGAAAATCTGCGTTTTTCTGCTTTTGAGGGGGATTGCGGAAGGTTTGGTGCGCAGTTTGTAAAGCACAGGTGACAGTTTTGAGGGGCTGTTTGCGCACGAATCGCTCAAAAAAATCCTTTGAACACGAATGATTTTCTTTTGAACACGAATCGCACGGATGGGGCGGATGGAGCGAAGGCAGAGCGAGGGTTGGCGTGGAGAAGGGGCGGCGCGGAGAAGGGTCGAACAAATGAGAGGAGGGCTAAACTGGCAAAATGGGGAGGCAACGTATTATATATAAAAGTACGCGCGCGAGGAAGACGCGTTGAAGGGTCGCGAGGGGGAACGTCTGAACGGTTCGCACCATAGACTTTCACGGTGCAGGTTCGTCCCAAAGTCAAAGCATTTTTCGCGACGCCGAGACTTCAAGGGGGCGCAAAGGAAGCAAAATTTGTGCCACTTTGCACGAAAAAAGGAAGACGGCAGAAAAATATAAAAAGGAACCGCGCGCGAGGCGCGCGATTTCACCTTTCATGCCTATACGTTTTTCAAGGGTACATACATTTCCTCCAAACCCTACACAGTTGGGGCTTAAAGTTTGATAATCAGACGGGTTTGGTGTGTAGGGTTTGGTCTGCAAATCCTACATAAAACCCTTCACTGTGTAGGGTTTTGCGGCGAAGTAGGTAGGGTTGTGGGGAAGCAAAAAATATAAATGTAGGATTGGGCGGAAATATGCAAAAATGCGGTTTTCATCCTACATTTTTGCTCTTCAAGGGGACCTGTGTCGATGAGAAAAGAAAAAACCAAGAAAGTCCCTTGAAGAGTATGGCGGCTAGAGAAAAACGTTACTCTGCCCCACAACGGGGACGCACCTGTGCCACCTTACTTCGGCGCTGTCGCTGCAGCAAGACAGCGTGCGCCTTCGGCGCTGCGGCTCCCGCCGCCGTCTTCGCGGGCGTATAGCCCTCCAGGCTAATCTTTCCTTGCAGCCTACTAACCCCGGGCTGCAGCCCGAGGTTACTCACAGTATAGCCTTCCAGGCTAAGATAGTCTTGCTGCCAACGGGCTGGAAGGCTAATTTTAACCGGGTGCGCTCCTAGTTTTAACTGGGTGCGCTCCTAGTTTTTCTTAGGTGCGCTCCTAGTTTTAACTGGGTGCGCTCCTAGTTTTAACTGGGTGCGCTCCTAGTTTTAGCCGGGTGCGCTCCTAGTTTTCCTTAGGTGCGCTCCCAGCAAGAAATGTTTCTCCATTAATGCCCATTAATTGTCTCATTAAACGTCTCATTAATTTCTGAACAAATCGTGAACAATTCATGAACAATTCTTGTTCAATCCTTGTTCAATCCTTGTTCAATCCTTGTTCAATCCTTGTTCAAACAATCAATTCGTGTTCCCAAAAACAATTCGTGTTTCCAAAACAAAATGAAAGCCGCCGTGATGAACCCATTCATGAGCATTCTTGGAGAAGAAAGAAGAAGGAGGGCGCCGAAAAAACAACAATTTTGAGCGTTTTTTCGGCGATTAGACATTAACATTTTTAACTTCCGGGAACACTTATCGCCTCCTGATTTTGCCTACTCGGCGCTTAGTTTTACTTAGAGGAAGGGAAAGAAAAATTTGAGGAAGGCAAATTAAAATTAGAGGAAGGCAAATTTTTCCCGGGTGCGCTCCTAAAATCGCCGTTTTTAAAGGGAAAGTGACGAAAAAAGGGGGGAGCCGAGGCTCCTCCCATATCTCTATACAAATATAATACTTTTCATCGCCAAAAGCAAGAAGTGTTAAAACCGAAAAAGGGCGTTGGGTGTGGAAAAGCTTTTCTCCACGAAATCAAGGAAGCGACTCGACCGGATTTATCTCCCATATAGAAAAGAGGTAGTATATGTATGGTACGCGCGCGAGAAAGAGAACAAGACGAATCAAGCGAGGGAGTCGGACAACGAAACAAAGAAGCCGTACAGAGGGGAGCGAGAGAGTCGGACAACGAAACAAAGAAGCCGTACAGGGGGGAGCGAGAGAGCCGAACAACGAAACAAAGAAGCCGGATAACGGAACAAAGAGAGCCGGACAGAGCAACGAGAGAAAACCGAACAACGAAACAAAGAAGACGGACAGGGGAGCGAGGGAGTTGAACACCCATTAACTTTTGGGTATTACGTTAATATTCAAATTGGCAACTTAAGGAAAGAAAGGCGGAAGGGCTGGAATTGGAACGAATAAACAGTTTCGGGGCGTTTTTTCGTGCTTTTTGATACGAAAATGGAAGCTATAACTACCAAAATAACGATAAAACAGGCTTTAAAGTTAAATTTTGGACTTAAAACAAATGATAAATTTTGCGGAATAAAGATAATACTCTACTTTTGCGGTTCAAAGTATAGTATTGTCCGCATTAGCTCCGGACGATTCGGGCGACGGTTGTTGCTTCAGCATTGACCACCGTTTTTAGATGGTACTTTCTCACTGTCAAGCCATTCTGCCCGAAGTCTGTGAGTTTACGCGTTCAAAGAAACTAGGCTAAACTGACATATTCCTTTTGCAACCGTCTCCTCTTGAGGAACAAGTTCTTTTTTGGGAGTTTGTTGTTCGCTGCACTGCTTTTATGTAAGTGTATGCAGCAGTTTGCGGAAGGATTTCGGTGATAGGCAACACACACAATGTTTAATATAATGGTTTAATTTATGAACAAAAAGTTAGTGCTCTTGGGAGCCGGTTTGTTGCTGACGATTGCAACAGCCTCAGCTCAGAAGCGCGTAACGGGACGGGTTGTAGATGCCCAAGGCGAGCCGGTGGTAGGTGCCAGCGTGCGCGTGGAAGGTTCTAAGCTCGTTGCTCCGACCGACGCAGACGGTAAGTTCATTTTGCAGAATGTTCCGTCCTCAGCGAAGAAACTGTTGATCACTTACGTTGGTAAGGAATCACAGAGTGTGTCCATCAGCAACAACGTGAAAGTTGTGATGAAGGACAACGACAACGTGCTCGAAGAAGCCATGGTAGTGGCTTACGGTACGCAGAAGAAAGCCACCTTTACCGGTTCTGCCGCCATCGTGGATGCCGGTGAGATTGGTAAGGTTCAGGTGACGAATGCCGTGGATGCTTTGAAAGGTAAGGCTTCCGGTATTCAGATTAACACCGCCTCCGGTCAGCCGGGTTCAACCCCGACGATCCGCATCCGTGGTGTGAACTCCATCAACGCGGGCAGCAATCCTTTGCTCGTTGTCGATGGTTCTCCCTACGACGGCAGCCTCAACGACATCAACCCTGCCGACGTGGAAAGCATGACCGTCCTCAAAGACGCTTCCTCCACCTCTCTCTACGGTGCTCGCGGTGGTAACGGTGTCATCCTCATCACCACCAAGAAGGCAAAGCAGGGCGACGGTGCCAAGATTACTTTCGACGCCAAGTGGGGTTCCAACTCCAAGGCTGTGGAAGACTATGAAACCATCAAGAACCCCGCAGCATACTACGAAATGTGGTACAAGGGGCTCTACAACTACGGCTTGAACGGCATGGGCTACGACGCTCAGAAGGCATGGCAGTGGGCAAACGCCAACCTCATCAACGGCAACTACGGTCTCGGTTACAACGTTTACACCGTGCCCCAGGGCGAAGTGATGATTGGTACGAACGGCAAACTCAACCCCAACGCCACTCTCGGCCGCATCCACAGCTACAACGGTCAGAACTACCTCCTTCTCCCCGATGACTGGGAAGATGAGACTTACGGCAACGGTCTTCGTCAGGAATACACCGTGACTGCCCAGAGCGCGAACGAACGCGGTTCTTTCTACGCTTCTGCCAACTACCTTGACAACGAGGGTATCACCGTGGCTTCCGACTACAAGCGTTTCAGCGCACGTTTGAAGGCAGACCAGCAGTTGAAGAGCTGGTTGAAAGTCGGTGTGAACATGGCTTACTCTCACTTCAACTACAACGACCTCGGCGACGACGGTTCCTCCGGCAGCTCCGGCAACATGTTCGCCATGGTTGCCATGGCTCCGATTTACCCGATGTTCATTCGTGACGAGCAGGGTAACATCATCTATGACCACGTGGCAGGCGTCAACCGCTACGACTACGGTGACGGTGCCATCGGTTTGAGCCGTCCTTTCATGTCTCAAGCCAACCCCGTCAGCTCCGCTCTGCTTGACGTTCGCAACCACGAAGGCAACACCTTCAACGGTACCGGTACGTTTGAAGTGAAACTGCCCCTCGGCTTCAAGTTCACCTCCATCAACAACGTATATCTCCGCGAAACTCGCAACACCACCACCACCAACTCCTTCTACGGCCAATACGCCGACCTCGGTGGTCAGGTTTATAAGACCCACAGCCGCAACTGGAGCACCAACTACCAGCAGCGTCTCGACTGGAGCAAGAGCTTCGGCAAGCACAATGTGGACGCTATGGTCGCTCACGAAGGCTATCGCATCTATGGCTATGCTCTCAGCGCAGACAAGAGCAACCAGTACTCTCCCGCCAACGACGAACTCGACGGCGCAGTTGTGATGGGTTCTGCAAGCTCCTACACCACGGACTACAACACCGAGTCCTGGCTGGGTCGTGCTCAGTACAACTACGATGACACCTACTTCCTCTCTTTGAGCTACGTTCGCGAAGCTTCCTCCATGTTCCACCCCGACAACCGCTGGGGTAACTTCTGGAGCGTCGGCGCCGGCTGGCTCATCAACAAAGAGAAGTGGTTCAACGTTTCTTGGATTGACTACTTGAAGCTCAAGGCTTCTTATGGTGAAAACGGTAACGACAACATTGACTCTTACCTCTACACCAACACCTACAAGATTGTGAACAACAACAACCAAGTTTCCATCGTTCCCATCACCATGGGTAACAAGGACATCACTTGGGAAAAGAACGGCAAGTTCAACGTCGGTGTGGACTTCGGAATCTTCGGCGACCGTCTGACCGGTAGCGTTGAGTACTACTCCAACAACACCTACGACATGCTCTCTTGGTTCCCCTTGCCCGCTTCCTTCGGTTTCACCGGCTACTATGCCAACATCGGCAACATGCGCAACAACGGTGTGGAAATCGAACTCCGCGGCGATGTGTTCCGCACGAAGGATTTGACCTGGACGCTCTATGGCAACATCACCAGCAACCACAACGAAATCACCAAACTTCCCGATGAACGCAAGACCATGACCGTGGACGGTCACGACGGTTACAGCAGCGGCAGCTTCTTCTACACCGAAGGCATGTCTCGCTACACTTGGTTCGGCAAGAAGTATGCAGGTGTTGATCCCGAAACCGGTAAGGCTCTCTACTATCAGAACGTCACCACCACCGACGACCAAGGCAACCAGGTGACCACCATCACCACCACCGACCAGTATGGTAACGCTTCCGACTACCTCTGCGGCGACGTGCTCCCCGACTTCTACGGCGGCTTCGGCACGAGCTTCCAGTGGAAAGGTCTTGACCTGAGCGTGGACTTCCAGTATCAGATTGGCGGTCTCGTTTATGACAGCAGCTATCAGCAACTCATGGGTCTCAGCCGCGGTCAAGCCATGCACGTTGACCAGCTCGCTGCTTGGAGCACGGAGAACCCGAACAGCAACATCCCCCGCATTCAATACAAGGACGATGCCACTGCTTCCAGCTCCGACCGCTTCCTGACCAACGCTTCCTACCTCACTCTGAGCAACATCACCCTCGGCTACACACTTCCCAAGAAGTGGACAAACGCCATCGGTGCTGAAAAGATTCGCTTCTATGTGGTGGGTGACAACCTCTACACCTGGTCCAAGCGCAAAGGTCTCGACCCCCGTCAGAGCATCAGCGGTTCTACCAGCCAGGCTTACTATCGTCCCATCCGCACCATCTCCGGCGGTATCACGATTACGCTTTAATACCTAACCCTCATTCAGAAACAAAATGAAAAATATCAATAAGTATATTTTCGGACTGGGAATGGCTGCCGTGGCAACCGTTTCGCTCAGCAGTTGTGCTGACGAGACCATGCCCACCAGCGATGCCACCCAGGAACAGGTGGAAGCTTCATCCGCCGCCATTGAAGGTGCGGTGAACGGTATTGCCGCCTATTTCAACAACTACAGTTCTTCTTGGGCAGGCTACGGTCACTGGACATTCGCCTACGGTGCCATGATGTGCATCCGCGACCGTCAGACCGCAGACCTCGCCGTGGCTGAGTCCGACTACGACCAGTGGTGGCGTTGGGAAGAAAACCGCTACCAGGGTGACAGTTACGTGTATAGCCAGTACATCTGGAACTACTACTACGGTTTGGTGAACACCACCAACGTCGCCATCGGTTCCACCGACATTGAAAATGCCACCGACGAGCAGAAGGGTTTCCTCGGCGCAGCCTACGCTTTCCGCGCCTTGGCATATCTTGACCTTGCCCGCCTCTATGAGTACCTCCCCTGCGCCGGTACTTCCAACATCAACGCAGACGGCAACGACGTGCTGCACCTCACCGTGCCCATCGTGACCGACAAGACCACCGAAGCAGAGTGCCGCAACAACCCCCGCGCCACTCGCGAAGAAATGGCTGAGTTCATCCTGAGCGACCTCGACAAAGCCGAAGCCTGCACTCCCTATCTCACCGACGACGCCAACAACTCTCGCCCCGACCTCGCCGTGGTTTATGGTCTGAAGGCTCGCTACTACATGTGGCTCGAGAACTATCCCAAGGCTGAAGAGTATGCTCGCAAAGCCATCGACGAATTCGGCGGCAGACCCATGACCGAAGACGAATGCCTCGACCCGACCGTTGGTTTCAACGACATCTCCAAGTGGATGCTGGGTTCCACCCTCACCTCTGAAGACAATCTCGTTCAAACCGGCATCATCAACTGGGTTTCCCACATGTCCAACCAGACGACCTATGGTTACGCCTCCATAGACGAAGGAATGCCCGTCTGCATGATTGACCGCGCCATGTATGACCGCATCAGCGACACTGACTTCCGCAAATATGAGTTCCAGGCTCCCGCCGGCTCTTTCATCGCCGACAAGAACCGCTACATCCCCGGAACCGAAGCAGCTTGCAAGAAATATCTTCCTGACTACACTGCCCTCAAGTTCCGTCCCGCTCAAGGCAACATCGACACCCACACCATCGGTAGCGCCACCAGCTATCCTTTGATGCGTGTGGAAGAAATGTACTTCATCGAAGCCGAAGCTGCTGCCCATCAGGAACCCGCCCGCGGCGCCCAGCTCGTCAGCGACTTCATGCAGACCTATCGCGACCCTGAGTACACCTGCACCGCCACCAGCAAGGATGACGTGGTGGAAGAAATCGTCTTCCAGAAGCGCGTGGAACTCTGGGGTGAAGGTCTCTCCTTCTTCGACATCAAACGTCTTGACCTCGGCATCACCCGTGGTTATCCCGGCACTAACTTCTACGACGGCACCCGCTTCAACACCTTGGGTCGCCCCGCATGGATGAACTACTGCATCGTTCGCACCGAAGCCAACAACAACGAAGGCGTTCGCGGTTACAACAACCCCGACCCCACCGGCACTGTGAAAGAGTGGGGCAAATAAAAAAGGACGACACAGGAATAGCGGTGTTCCCTGCTTGAACACTCAACCATCGAACACCCCTCCACATTAAAATCCTATTTCAAAATGAAAAAGACATTCAAACTCAGTTCACTGCTCGTGGCAGGTCTGCTCGCTCTGACTGCCTGCTCCGACGACTTCGAATACACTCCCGCCGGCGCACCCAATGAAACCAGTTCCATGAAGTTTGCCGAAGGAACAGCCGTTTCCGCTGACCTCACTATGGAAGATCAATCTGTTTCTGTGACCGTGGTTCGCGCCGAAACTGACAAGGCTGAGACCGTGAACCTCATCGCTACCGGTCTTCACAAAGAATGCTTTGAGATTCCGACCAGCGTTAGCTTTGAAGAAGGTGAATCACGTGCCAAAGTCACCATCGGTTTCAAAGAGAACATGGAACTCTTCAAGAAGTACCAGCTCACTTTGCAACTTCAGTGCAACGAATACAACCCCAACAGCCAGAACTTCATCACCATCAACATCTCCAAAACCGACTACA
The DNA here is from genome assembly GCF_021531665.1 of Prevotellamassilia timonensis. Taxonomy (GTDB): domain Bacteria; phylum Bacteroidota; class Bacteroidia; order Bacteroidales; family Bacteroidaceae; genus Alloprevotella. The sequence continues at coordinate 12,181 of NZ_JADYUH010000053.1, read as the reverse complement.
AGACGGTGTGCTACGGTGTTTACACTGCATGGCTCTTCGACGGATCTTGGAACAGCACCCTCCAGTACTCTGAAATCCAAGATGACTATCGCATCGGCAACTGGATTTCGAGCGGTTACTATCTGAACTTCAAGTGGAATCGCGAAACCAACGAAATCACCACCGCTGCAAGCTATCCCACCGGTTACAACCACTCACAATACGGTGATGTCACTGCCAAGCTGATTCCCATTGACGAAGCAGGTCACACTGCCGTGTTTGACGAGGAAAAGAACACCATCTACTTTGGCGTTCAGTATGTTGTCAGCGCCGGTTCCTTCGGTGCAAACCTTGACTCCTTCCAAATCACTCACTGGTTGGAATAATGACATGACAATCTCTCCGAAACGGCGCTCCGCCGCCACGAGACAAACAATAGCAAAGGGAGGCTGCATCGAAATGATGCAGCCTCTTTTTTTGGTGCGCAAAAGAAATATTGCTAACCGGAAAACGAACCAGAATGACAAACCCTAAGGAAAAAGCATCGCCAAGGCTGACAGGAACGAGAATTGCACACGGAAAGTCACAAAAAAACTGTGCCGCACTTTTTGTGTAGGCACAGTGTAGGGTTGTTCTGAACAGGATGAATCCAAGAAGGTGTTCTTTTGGTGCGTACTATAACATATGAAATAAAGGAGCGTTCAAAAGAAAGTACTTAGGTTTTGCACGCAGCGTCTTTATAGGGGTTTTCTATAACTTATGGAATCAACTAAATTTATAGAACACCCCTTAAGCCATTCCTTCGAGCGAGTTACTGATGATGACCGCCAGCACGACGGCGCAGATGAGGGCATAGAGCCAATCACGCTCCCGAAGGAAGTCAAACATGGAAAGCAGCACGCGCATCACGGGAGTGAGGATGAGCACCAACACGCCCATCTGAATCCAACCGACGGCGGTGAAACCGAGAAAACCGTCGAAGATGCCGCCCACCGTGGTGAAAGCGGGAGAATGTGGGTCAGAATAGCTGAAGTGAAGATAGCGCTCAAGTTCAAAGGGTTCGCTACCGTGATTCACCAAATAGATGATGCCGCCAATGAAGGCGATGACGCAAGCGACGGTGACGCCGATGCGAAGTGTGCGGGCAATGAGGTCTTGTATGGTCATAAGGTTGGGCGCTGTGCGCCGATTTGTGTTTCAGTTTTTGCTCCTTTAGATTTCGCCGTTGTTTTTCATGAAACTCTTAATGATTCCATTCATGAGCTTTCGTGGAGAGGAAATGCCGTCAATACTGTCCCGCCATGCCCTGCCAAATCATGTTGAGGGCAACAAGGGTGATGGCTACGCAGAAGATTTGGCGCAACACCTTCACGTTCATTTGTTTCAGCAGACGTGCGCCGGTCAGTGCGCCAAGCAGAACGCCAATCATGACGGGGCAAGCCAAGCCCGGTTCAATGATGCCGCGCTGCACGTAAATCACGGCGGAAGCACAGGCAGTGACGCCCATCATGAAATTTGAAGTCGTGGTGCTCACCTTGAAAGGCACTTTCATCATGGCGTCCATCGCCAGCACCTTCAAAACGCCGGAGCCTATGCCGAGAATACCGCTCAAGACGCCGGCGACATACATCACACTGAAACCTCCGCCGACGTGGCGCAGTTCATAGCGCTTCAGTGAGCCGTCCTTTTGCGGAAAAGTACCGTAGAGTCGGAGGCGGCGCGCCATTTCCGAACCTTTCACACCATCGTGGTCGCTCTTTCTTCGTTGCTGCATCGCTGCAGTCAGCAGGAGAACGCAACCATAGATGACCGCGATGATGTTGTTGTTCAGATAGATGGCAACTGCGGCGCCGCAGACAGCACCGATGGAAGTGGCGATTTCAAGAAACATGCCGAGACGCACGTTGGTCATGCCCTCCTTGACGTAGGCACTGCCGGAGCCGCTGGAGGTGGCAATGCTGGAGACGAGCGCTGCACCGATGGCATAGTGAAAATCGACGCCGAAGCCGAGGGTGAGGACGGGAATGATGACGACCCCGCCGCCCAGTCCGGTCAGCGAACCGAGCAAACCGGCGCAATAGGCAGCCAGCAGGAGGATGAGAGTGAAAACGAGAATGGTCATGAGATGAAAAACAAGTTTTGCGATGCGAAGTTACGCATTTCTGACGAGGGAGAAGAGGAGGGCAGGTGTGAATCGCCCTAAACAAAAAAAAGACTGCGTCCGGTGAGAAGGACACAGTCAGGAAAGTCTATCCGCTTATGTTTCGGTGAGACGCTGTCTCACGCCGATACTTATTTCTTTTTCGGTGTGGCGGATTTTGCAGTGAGTTTGTCCCGCAGCACCTTGTAGCGCGGCTGCTGAGCGGCGACGCTGCGCTTCTGCCATTCTTCCATGGTGTAGGACTCGCCTGTGGCGGGGTCAATGAATTTGCTTTCCGGCAGACGATGCTGTGCGATGATTTCTCCGATGTTGGCATCGTTGATGTGACCTATGTTTTCCACCTGAACGGGGACTACGCCGGAGGCAACCATGCCGAGTTCTTTGGCGGCAGCCATGGAAAGGTCCACAACACGTCCTTTGCAGAAAGGTCCGCGGTCAGTCACCTTGACAATGACTTCTTTTCCGTTTTTGACGTTGCGCACTTTCAGCATGGTTCCGAAAGGAAGCGTGCGGTGTGCACAGGTGAGACTGTCTTTGTGATAGCGCGAACCGTCGCTGGTGCGACGTCCGTGGAGAGAGTTGCCATAATAAGAGGCTTTGCCGTCAGCCTGCTGAGCAAATGCTGTGTCGGCGAAGGTGAAGAAGATGAGTGTTGCTAAGAGGAAAATGTTCTTTTTGATTTGCATTGTGTTTGATTTTTCACGAGGACCGCCGGGTAATCCATCGGGGCGAGTGACGCGGAGCTTAGCCATGCTGCGTGGCTCGCCGGGAAGTGTCAGCGGACAGACGAGTGTGCATATCCGGCGGTGGGATGAGAGTGCCCGATGGACGGCGAAGCGTCCGAAGGTCAGCGTGGCGCGAGCGCTTGCTGATGGAGCGGTGAGAAAGGTTGCTTTCTCGTTGCTGAAGGCGTGCAACAACCGTCAAGACGAAACCGACGCAGCGGAATGTCGGGCGGGTTGCCTCTCTCCTCGTGAGGTTTGCGGGTGCAAAGGTAGGCATTTTCTGCCTTCCGGCAAAATCTTTCTATCTACAAATCACCACTTTAACGTTTCCGGTGCATGATTTTAAGACTTCGGTGAGGAGGTTCTTTTTTATGTCGCCCAACATGTTTTTCCTGCCGAGAAACCCTTTGTGGACGGGGGTTTGGGAAGAATGGACGATTGTTAATTTCTGTTCAGTCACCTTCCCGAAAGGACGATTTTCGGGGCGAAATGTGAAAACCGTTTTTTAACATTCTCAAAGTGGGGACAAGAGACGCTTTCCGGTGAAAGTTTGGCGTCCGGAAGAAAGGTTCTCTATGCGATTTCCTCACCGAGCCACGCCACCCTCAAGAGCGAAAAGGGAGGAAAGCGAGCGGTTTGCGTCGGTAATTACACAAAACTCACTAACTTTGCACAGATTTGTGATGCAGGCAACGAATCACACGGGTTCGTTCCTTCATCCCTCTCCCACCCCAAATCATCTTCCGCATGAAACGTTCCCTTTTCGTCACCTTCCTCTGCCTTGCGCTTCAGTGCCTGCTGCCACTCGCAGCGCAGAATATCTTCCCTTCAGCCGAGCCCGCCATGATTTACACCAACACCGACGGCGAGCGGGTGGAGGAAAGTTCGTTTGACGGCGATGCCCCGCTTGACGTGCGTTTTGAGGCACGCCCCATGAATCTCGGCGACTATGAAGTCCGCTACGAATGGCAGTTCACCAAGGTCGGCGAAGCGGAGCCCTTCCTGACCCGCTTTGAAGAGAACACTGAATATCACTTCAGCGAGTCCGGCACGTTCCAAGTGCGACTACTCATCACGTTCACCAAAGGCGACGACGTGATTGAATGGGACGAGATGGACGAACCGTTCACTCTCACCTTCGCCGAATCCAAACTGGAACTGCCCAACGCCTTCACGCCCAACGGGGACGGTATCAACGATGTGTTCAAGGTGAAGGAAGGCTACAAGAGCATCATCTCCTTCAAAGCCGCCGTCTTCAGCCGCTGGGGCAAGAAAATCTACGAATGGACTGACCTGGAAGGCGGATGGGACGGCACGAGCGGCGGACACAACGTGCCGGACGGCGCCTACTACCTCAACGTGCAGGCACAAGGGGCAGACGGAAGAAACTATCAAATAAAGAAAGTCATCAACCTCCTGCGCGGCTTCTCCGAATCCTCCGGCGCAGCCACCAACTGACCGCAGAAAAGCCTCACCAAGGCGGACTCCAACCTTCATGCTCTCCACCAATGAGACTTTGATGAAGCCTCTATGAGCATTCACAGAGAGAAAAACCGAAACACCAAAGCCAACGCCCACTCGAAAAAACGGCTCTGCCGCACACCATATATATATGTCTTCTCCCGAACAAAAAATTGAAATCTACGGCGCACGCGTTCACAACCTCAAAAACGTGGACGTGACGCTGCCGCGCTACAGCCTCAGCGTCATCACCGGGCTCAGCGGTTCGGGGAAAAGTTCACTCGCCTTCGACACCCTCTACGCCGAGGGGCAGCGACGCTACATCGAGACCTTCTCAGCCTACGCTCGCAACTTCCTCGACAACCTCGAACGACCCGACGTGGACAAAATCACAGGACTCAGCCCCGTCATCAGCATCGAACAAAAAACCACCAACCGCAACCCGCGCTCCACGGTGGGAACGGTGACGGAAATCTATGACTTCCTGCGTCTCCTCTACGCCCGCGCAGCCGACGCCTACTCCTACGAGACGGGAGAGAAGATGGTGAAATACACCGAAGAGAAAATCGTTGAACTCATCCTTCAGCAATATGAAGGGCACAAGGTCTATCTCCTTGCGCCGCTCGTCAGAAACCGCAAGGGACACTACAAAGAACTCTTCGAAACCGTGCGCCGCAAAGGCTTTCTGACCGTGCGCGTCGATGGAGCACTGCGAGAGGTCGTCAGAGACATGAAGGTGGACCGCTACAAAAACCATGACATTGAAGTCGTGGTTGACAAACTTGCCGTGAAAAGCAAGGACGAGGAACGCCTCCGCCGCAGCGTCACGCAAACGCTGCAACAGGGCAGCGGACTGATGATGATTCTGGACGCCGCCGACAACAAGGCGCGCTACTATTCCAAACAGCTGATGTGCCCCACGACGGGACTCTCCTATCGCGAACCCGCACCCCACAACTTCTCCTTCAACTCCGCCCAAGGCGCCTGCCCGAAGTGCAAAGGGCTAGGATATGTCAGCGTCATGGACCGCGAGAAAGTGATTACCGACGCCGGCCTCTCCGTCAAAGCGGGCGGTCTCGCTCCTTTGGGGAAATATCGCAACGCACTCATCTTTTGGGAAATCGAAGCGGTGCTTCGCGACTATGACTGCACCCTCACCACACCCATCGGAGAAATTCCCGAGGAAGCGATGGACGAAATCTTCAACGGACGCGCCGACAAGCTCCGCATTCCGGCAGACGTGGCACACACCACGGATGACTACTACGTCGATTTCGACGGTCTGACGAAATATGTGCAACAAATGGCAGACGCTGAGATGTCGGCTGCCGCACAACGCTGGGCGGAGCAGTTCTCAAAAACCACGACGTGTCCCGTCTGCCACGGAGCGCGACTGAACCGGGAAGCGCTGAGCTACCGGATTGACGGAAAGAACATTGCGGAACTCGCCGGCATGGACATCTCCGAACTCCACGACTGGCTCAGCCACGTCGAAGAAAGGCTGCAAACCAAAAACCGCGCCATCGCCCACGAGATTCTGAAAGAACTCCTCACCCGACTGCGCTTCCTGCTGGACGTCGGACTGGACTACCTTTCCTTGAACCGACCCAGCTTCTCCCTCTCGGGCGGAGAAAGCCAACGCATCCGCCTCGCCACGCAAATCGGCAGCCAACTCGTGAACGTACTCTACATCCTCGACGAACCGAGCATCGGACTCCACCAGCGCGACAACTGCCGACTCATCCGCTCGCTGAAGGAACTGCGTGACATCGGCAACACGGTGATTGTCGTGGAGCACGACAAAGACATGATGCTGGCGGCAGACTATGTGGTCGATATGGGACCGCGAGCCGGACGCTTCGGCGGAGAAGTCGTTTTTCAAGGCACGCCGGAAGAGATGCTGCAACGCGACACGCTGACGGCTGCCTATCTGAACGGCAAAAAGACCATTGCCATCCCTCCCACCCGACGCCAAGGGAGCGGAAAGAAACTGACACTCGTCGGCGCCACAGGCAACAACCTGAAAAACGCCACCGTGGACTTCCCGCTCGGCACGCTCATCTGCGTGACCGGCGTCTCGGGCAGCGGAAAATCCACACTCATCAACGAGACCCTGCTGCCCATTCTCTCACAGCGTTTCTATCGCTCCCTCAAAGAACCCCAGCCCTACCAAGAACTGAAGGGCATCGAACACATCGACAAAGTGGTGGCAGTTGATCAAAGCCCCATCGGACGGACGCCGCGCTCCAATCCTGCCACCTACACCGGCGTCTTTGCCGACATCCGCTCGCTGTTCGTGAACCTCGCAGAGTCAAAGATGAGGGGCTACAAACCGGGACGCTTCTCCTTCAACGTGAAAGGCGGACGCTGTGAGGTCTGCAAAGGGAACGGCTACAAAACCATCGAAATGAACTTCCTGCCCGATGTGTTCGTGCCCTGCGAAGCCTGCCACGGCAAGCGCTACAACCACGAGACTCTGGAGGTGCGCTTCAAAGGAAAGAGCATCGCCGACGTGCTGGACATGACCATCAACCAAGCCGTGGAGTTCTTCGAACACGTGCCCCACATCCTCCACAAAATCAAAGTGCTTCAGGAAGTCGGACTGGGCTACATTAAAGTCGGACAGTCCTGCACCACCCTCTCGGGCGGAGAAAGCCAGCGCGTGAAACTCGCCACGGAACTCGCCAAGCGCGACACGGGCAGTACGCTCTACATCCTTGACGAACCGACCACGGGACTGCACTTCGAAGACATCCGCGTCCTCATGGACGTGCTCCAGAAACTCGTGGAACGCGGCAACACGGTCATCGTCATTGAACACAACCTTGACGTCATCAAGGTGGCAGACCACCTGATTGAGATGGGACCGGAAGGCGGACGCGGCGGCGGAGAGGTGGTCTTCACGGGCACACCCGAAGAAATGGTCGCCGCCGGAATCGGACAAACCGCACCGTTCCTCAAGAAAGAACTGGAGAGCGCCGGCAAAAGCCACGACTGACGACGCCTGCCGCGCCGTTTCCTATTTCCTATATACCTTATTATATATAACTCCCAAATACTTCCCCGCATCAAAATCATTATTCATCAATAACCAAAACCATTTTACACTATGTTTGAAGGACAACCCAGGGGCCTTTGGGCTCTCGCGTTAGCCAACACTGGCGAGCGTTTCGGCTACTACACCATGCTGGCCGTCTTCACCCTCTTCCTCCAAGCCAACTTCCACTTTGACGAGAAGTTGACGAGTACGATTTTCTCCAGTTTCCTCATGCTGGTCTATTTCCTGCCCCTCTTCGGAGGTATGCTGGCTGACAAGTTCGGCTACAGCAAGATGGTGACCATCGGCATCTTCGTGATGTTCGTGGGCTACGTCCTGCTGGCGCTGCCGCTCGGCGCCAACACGCTTGCCATCATCGTCATGGCAGCCTCGCTGCTTTTCGTCAGTCTGGGAACAGGCCTCTTCAAAGGAAACCTGCAGGTCATGGTGGGCGACCTCTACAACGACCCGCGCTATGCTGACAAACGCGACAGCGGCTTCAGCCTCTTCTACATGGCCATCAACATCGGCGCCATGTTCGCTCCCACCGCCGCCATCGAAATCATGAAATGGTCACAGGAAACCTTCGGCGTGAGCGAAGCAGACTCCTATCACTACGCCTTTGCCGTGGCATGTGCCTCCCTCATCTTCTCCATCGCCATCTACTATCTCGGCATGGGCACCTTCCGCCAGGTCATCACAACCACCAAGAAGAAAGACGCTGCCGCCACCAACGAACCGCAAGCCGAAGAACTCTCTCCCACCGAGACCCGCGAACGCATCACCTGCCTCATCCTCGTCATGGCAGTCGTGGTCTTCTTCTGGATGGCGTTCCACCAGAATGGTCTCACCCTCACCTTCTTTGCGCGTGACTACACCGCCACTTCTTCCTCCGGCGTGCAAGCCATGATGTTTGACGTGACCAACCTCGTGGCTGCCATCTTCATGGTCTTCGGTGCCTTCGCCCTCTTCCAAAGCAAAGAAGCCAAAGGAAAACTCTCCGGCGCAGCCCTCATCCTTGCCCCCGCAGCCTATCTCTATTGGAACTATCAGCAACTTCCCGAGTCCATCTCCATCAGCGCACCCATCTTCCAGCAGTTCAACGCCTGCTTCGTGGTGATGCTCACTCCCGTCAGCATCGCGCTCTTCGGCTGGCTCGGCAAGAAAGGCAAAGAACCCAAAGCACCGGTCAAGATTGGTCTCGGTATGCTCGTCGCTGCCTGCGCCTATCTCCTCATGATTGCCGGCTCCATCGGACTTCCCGTGCCGACCTACACTAACGGCGTGAACGACCACATGGCAAACGTCACCCCGAACCTTCTCGTCAGCACCTACCTCGTTCTGACCTTCGCCGAACTCCTCCTGAGCCCCATCGGCATTTCCTTCGTCAGCAAGGTGGCTCCTCCGAAATACAAAGGAATGATGATGGGTGCCTGGTTCGTCTCCACCGCACTCGGAAACTTCCTCGTGCAAATCCCAGGCTATCTCTGGGGCATGGACCTCACCATCGTCTGGGGTGTCCTCGCCGCCATCTGCGTCGTGGCTGCACTCTTCATCTTCTCCATCATCAAGAAGTTGAACAAGGTGAGCTGAGCGCACTGACTGAAACCACAGATATTTCAAGATTTTCAGAACAATCCTCAAAACGTTCAAGCAAGGTGCGACACTCTCCTGTGGCGCACCTTGCCCTTTGATTTGAGAAGACACGTTCTTGATTCGGGGAGATAAGGTATAAAATTTGTATAATAATTTTGTCCTCCCCCGCCGCTTCGCTACTTTTGCTCGTCAAAAACGACATCAATCTTCATTCACCCTCTCCCGTGTCTCAATCTCATCTGACATCCAAAGGATGGTGCGACCTCGTCTTTGAAGGACGCAACCGAGACTATGGTGCCTATCGCATCCGACAGCGCACGGGGAAACGCTATGCCCGCGCACTGGCTGTCGTGCTGACACTGACGCTCGTGCTCTCCGTCACCTACACCGCCTATGCCATCTATGAACGCTACCAAGTCGCACTGGCTCTGAAGGACGCAAGCAAGGAACTGGCGAAGCTGAAATATGAGGACTTGAAGGACGGCTACGAGGTGAAATTCCAATCCACTGCCCGCATGCTCCCCTCCCGCGTCATCACACCCGGCGCCACAAGCTCCGCACCGGTCATCGTGGAGGACACACCGAAAGAAACTGTCATCGGATTTGACGGTGCCGTGGCGTTTGACGCCGACAAAGAGGTCATTGTCACTCCCATCATTGACACCACCGGCATTCACGATGAGGAACTTCCCATGGCGAAACAGAAAATCGTGCCCACGGAGGCAGTGAAACAGATGCCGGAATTCCCGGGAGGACTGAAAGCCTTCATGCAGTGGCTCAACGAACGCATCATCTATCCCTCCCAAACCCGCAAGCAAGGGAAAAGCCGCATCGTCACCGTCTCCTTAATCGTTGACACCGACGGCTATGCCACCGACTTCGAAATCACTGACTGCTTTGACCCAAGAATACGCCGCTCCATCATCGCCGCCCTAAAGAGTCTCCCGAAATGGACACCGGGGCACGACGAAGTCGGACAGCCGACACCGGTCAAAATCACCGTGCCCGTGGAGTTTAAGGGAGAGACGAAAAAATAGGTTCTTATCCCATATTTTATAGAACACCCCTTAAAACACTCATCCTCAAGTCCAAACCTCTCCCCATGTCTGACTCTACTTCCCCCACCGTACTCATCGAAATTGAAGACTCCTCCGGTTTCTGCTTCGGCGTCACCACCGCCATCAGCAAAGCGGAGAGCGAACTGGCGAAGACACACTCTCTCTTCTGCCTGGGCGACATCGTCCACAACGGCATGGAATGCGAACGACTGCGACGTCTGGGACTGGAGACCATCGGTCACAAAGACCTCGCCACCCTGCCCGTCGGCTCAAAGGTTCTGCTCCGTGCTCACGGCGAACCGCCAACGACCTATCAAATCGCAGAAGAACGAGGAATCAGCCTCATCGACGCCACCTGCCCCGTGGTGCTGCAACTGCAACGACGCATCAAAAAAGTCTATGACGAAGTGCCGCGCCCACAAATCGTGATTTACGGCAAACGAGGACACGCCGAAGTGCTCGGACTCGTGGGACAGACTGACGGCGAAGCGATTGTCATCGAAGGCGTGGAAGAGGCTGCGCGTCTGGACTTCACCCGCGACACCGCCTTGTTCTCTCAAACGACCAAGTCGCTGCAAGGGTTCCAACGCATCGTGGAACACATCACCACCCACATCCAGCCACCCGCTCGCTTCCGCTATTTCGACACCATCTGCCGCCAAGTGGCAAACCGACTGCCCAACATCAAGGAATTTGCCTCGCGCCACGACGCCATCATCTTTGTCTGCGGACTCAAAAGTTCCAACGGACGCGTTCTTTTTGAAGCATGCCGCGAGGTGAATCCTCGCTCCTACCTCACCGACACGCCCGACGCGATTCAAAATGAATGGCTGCAGAACGTCCGAAGCATTGGCATCTGCGGAGCAACCTCCACTCCGAAATGGCTGATGGAACAATGCAAAGAAAAAATCATCAGTCTCGCACGTTGAGAACCGCGGTGACGCCACACCAATGCTGCTGAAACACAAAAAAACGAACTAAAGGGCGCGCTAAGAAACGAAAAGCGACCAAAACGTAAGCACTTTCTTTTGGACGTTCCTTATCCCGTAATTTATAGAACACCCCTAAAAAATTGCACGGAATCTGCCTCAATCGATTCCGTGCAATTTTCTGAAATCTGAAGGGGAAATACCTTCAATATTCTTAAAATATTTCCCGAGAAAACTCTGGTTCTGGAAATTCATCATCTGCGCAATCTCTTTGATGGAATACTGCGTGTCCTGCAGCAGCGTCTTTGTTTCAATCATGACCATGGTCGTCAGCCACTGCCCTGCGGTTCGCCCGCTCACCATCTTCACCATCTCGGAGAGGTGTTTGGGTGTCAGACACATCTCGCTGCTGTACCACTCGACCGTGCGCTCCGTTCTGAAATGCTGCGACGCCAAATGAATGAAGCGGTCAAAGATGGCATAGGCTCTTCGTTTCGTCGGAGAATTTGACATGTGAGCACGCTTGTCAAGAAGAGAACATATTTCAAAATAGAAAGCGCGCGTCAAAGCGACCACGGTCTCGCGCAAGTAGAGCCCCGCATCGCGACCGAGCCTGCGCCGCAACAACTGATAGCAGTCCATAATCCACAACTGCTCTTCTTCGTTCAAACTGACCACGGGGTTGGACATGACATAGAGAAGATAAGGCCAAAGATAACTCAACCCGATGATGCAGTCTTGGGCATAGGAACGGGACATCATGACTACTGTCGCCTCAAAGTCGGACGAAGCGGAGAGTTCTTTGAACACCTGACCACCGAGCCCGACCAACAAATCTCCCTTTTTCATCGTCCGACGGACACCACCCAGCGTGAAAGAAACTTCTCCCGACTTGCAAAAGCAAAGCAGCAGAAAACCGAGCTGCGTCGGTCCATCCTTCATCTCGTTCACGGAGAAACTATCTACTATGAGCAAATCGTTTCCCATCCGGAACGTGCCCTCGCGATTGACGATGGCAGCTTGACCAATAGACATTGAACGTATTCCCATGATTCATTTGGATTGCCAAGCAAAAATAGGGTTTCCAATGAGAATGCCCAAGAAAAGCGCTGTAAAAAAGACAAGAAAAGCGGACTCTACACCCGCACTTTGCTTTGTGTGGCACGGCTCTTTCATTTAAGATTGCGTTGCATTCTCAATGAGAGGGGTATTTTTATAGTGAAAACTATGGGTGC
>NZ_JADYUH010000052.1 GCF_021531665.1 Prevotellamassilia timonensis | reverse complement strand
ACACCCCTTATTTCTGTTTATCGCCTTGCGATGGATGCAACCCGACAGGGGGATGATGTGGCAGGCTGAAAATTCGGAGCTTGCTCGGGAATTTCCAGCCGGCACAGCATCAAAGGCTCGTCAGAGCCGTTTGCATCAAGCGCAAGGTTTTTTCCGGTTTTTGTCTTTCATTCATTCATTCAATTTCTGAACGTTTCGTGCCCAAAACAAATTAATGTTTCAAAAAATCGCTTTCCTAAATCTTCGGTGAAGCCCAATAGACTTCACACGCCGCCACCCCGGCGCTTAGCCGTGCATCACTACTCCTTCCTTCTTCACACCGTCCGTTTTGATGACGAGCGGACGTTCAAAGCGCACGTGGCGAAGGAATTTCGTTTCGTGAACGGCGGGGAGAACACCGAGGGCGGCATAGTCATAGTGACCATCGCCTTGGAAGTCGTTAATCGTGAAATATGCCACACCAAAACTCGTCAAGTTTTGGAAGAAGTGCGTGCCCTGGCTCGGGTCCACACGATAGTTCGTCAAACCTGCCTCCACAATCACCTTCGCATTGGAGATGTGAGGCCATTTGACGGGAATGCCCAACCATGGGTCACTGCTGCCCCAACGTCCGGGACCGATGAGGACATAGTGACGCCCCTCCTCCACGAGGCGGCGATTGAGCGTGTCAATCTCGTCGGCGATGGCGGGGTTGTTGGCAGCGGTGAAGTCTTCGGTCTTGACATAGACCACATCCTCCACATCGTCAACCACGCCGTGCCCAATGGCGTTGTGGGAGCGTAGCAGCGTTTCTTCATCGGGGATGGCGGAGAGGTCCTCGTCACACATCATGCGACACTCCACCATGGGTCGAATCTGGAGCAGGTAGAGCGAGCCCGTGCGGTCGGGATTCAGTTTGACGGCAAACTCGATTTCAACGGCGCGACGCATCTCGCTGCTGCCGTGCTTCAGAATCTTCTGCAAGAGTTCCGGCAGGGGGAAGACACCGTGGCGGAGGACGCCGGCAAAGGTGATGAGTTTTCTGCCGCCGTCATAGATTCCGTCGCGGATGACCATGTCGTAGGGGTCATAGGTGGAGGCGATGAAACGCAGCGAGCCGTCCTTCTCAGCCTCCTTGACGTGCAGTTTTTTGAGGTTGAAACCGTCATCGACCTGACATTTTCCGTCGGTGAAGGTTGTGTCGAGTGCATAGAAACGCGTCTGGGTCTCACGCAGCGCCATTTCCATCTCACTGGTCTGGAGCACCTTGTCGGGATAGGCAGGACAGACGCGCAGGCTGAGCCCTCCGTCCACAATGTATTTTCCCAAGCCGAGCGCAAGGTTCGCCACGCCGTCCTCGGCAGTCTCATCGCCGATGGGATAGTAGTTGATGGAACGCGCCACGCCAGAGATGTGTGGATAGTAGTGCCCGCCATAGTCACTTCCCACCACCTCCTGCAGGAGCACCGCCATCTTCTCCTGGTCGATGACGTTGCGGGTGGCGGTCATGTATGCCTTGCTGTCGCGATAGAAGACGGAGGCATAGACCCCCTTCACGGCATCCGCCAAGAGTTCGAGGCGCCGCGCCGTGTCGGGCAGCGAGGGAATCATGTAGGTGGAATAGATGCCGGCGAAGGGCTGATAGTGGGAATCCTCGAGGAGAGAGGAGGAGCGGATGGCGATGGGTTCGGTGACTACCTCCAAATAGGCGATGAGGTCGTCGCGCAGCCGCTCCGGGAGATGCGCCTTGAGGAAGCGGGCGAGGATTTCTTCGTCGGGGGCTTCGCTGAGCGCCAACGGATAGAGCTTGTTCGCTTCCATGAACTCGTCGAAGATGTCGGTGCAGAGCACCACGGTGCGGGGGAGCAGCACCGAGGCGTTGTCGAAACTGTTGAGGTCGGGGTGACGAAGGATGATGTGGTCGAGGAACGCCAAGCCACGCCCTTTTCCGCCGAGCGAACCGTCGCCGATGCGCTGGAAGTTGCTGTACTGGTCAAAGCGGTAGCGATTGAAGACGGCGACCACACCTTGGTTCTTCATGCGCCGATAGCGCACGATGGCGTCGAAGATGATTTGACGGTGGGCGTCGATGTCCTGGAGTTCGTCCCAGGTGACGTGGCGGAGGAACTCGGCAATGGGGAAAAGCGCTCTCGAGCCGAGCCAGCGAGAGACGTTGTTGTGGCGAATGTGGTAGAGGAAGGATTCGGCGGGCAGGGTGAAGATGTTGTCCTGCAGGTCCTTGAGGTTGCGGATGCGCACCTCCTCGCGGCGTGAGCCGGGCTTGCGGAAGATGAAATCACCGAAGCCGAACTTCTCGAGCACCATTTTTCGGAGGTCGTTGCCCGGTTTCTTGGAGTTCTTGTCAATGAAGCCTGCGCCGCACTTTCGCGCCAGGCTGCGGCGGTCGGTCTCGGAGGACTGAAGAATGAGGGGAAGGTAGGGGTCTTCGCGGCGCATGGCACTGAGGAGGTCGAAGCCTGCCAACTCGTCCGTCACCCCGCCACGGGGGAAGCGGCAGTCGCTGATGACACCAAGCGTCTGGTCCTTGTAGCGGGTGTAGAGTTCCCATGCCTCCTCGTAGTTTCTTGCCAGGACAATCTTCGGACGTCCGCGCATTCGCAGCATCTCCAGCTGCGAGTTGAGAGCCTCGGTGGCGAACTCAAGACTCTGACGCAGGACGAACCTATATAAATAAGGAAGGATGGAGGAATAGTAGCGAATGGAGTCTTCAACGAGCAGAATCATCTGCACGCCAGCCTCGTTCACATCATGCTCGAGGTTCATCTTGTCCTCGATGAGTTTGATGATTGAGATGAGAAGGTCGGTGTTGCCGAGCCAGCAGAAGACATATTCAAAGATGGAGAGGTCCTCGTTCTCCATGCGACGGGTGATGCCGTGGCTGAAGGGGGTGAGCACGACGAGTGGAATCTCGCGGAAGCGCTCCTTGATGCTGCGGGCAATGTCAAAGACGTCGTTGTCTTCCGCACCCGGCATGCAAATCACGAGGTCGAAGGACGTGTTCTGCAACTCCTCGTCTGCCTCGCGCGCCGAAGCGACCTGAAAGAAGCGGGGCGGATAGCGCAAGCCGAGTTTGGCATACTCGTCAAAAATTTTTTCATCGACGCGCCCGTCGTCTTCGAGCATGAAGGCATCATAGGGGTTGGCGATGATGAGCACGTTACAGATGCGCCGCACCATGAGGTTCATGAAAGAGGTGTCGCGCAACAAAGGACAGTTTTTGAGATATTCTTCGGGCATGAATGAGAGGCTAAGAGACTAAGAGACTAAGAGTCGAAGAGTCGAAGAGACGAAGAGACGAAGAGACGAAGAGTCAAAGAGACTAAGAGACTAAAAGACTAAGAGTCAAAGAGACTAAGAGACGAAGAGACTAAGAGACGAAGAGACTAAGAGACTAAGAGACTAAGAGACTAAGAGACTAAGAGACTAAGAGTCGAAGAGACGAAGAGTCGAAGAGACGAAGAGACGAAGAGACGAAGAGTCGAAGAGACGAAGAGACGAAGAGACTAAGAGACTAAGAGACTAAGAGTCAAAGAGACTAAGAGACTAAGAGACTAAGAGACTAAGAGACTAAGAGACTAAGAGACGAAGAGACTAAGAGACTAAGAGACGAAGAGACGAAGAGACGAAGAGACGAAGAGACGAAGAGTCAAAGAGACTAAGAGACTAAGAGTCGAAGAGTCGAAGAGACGAAGAGTCAAAGAGACGAAGAGACTAAGAGACTAAGAGACTAAGAGTTGAAGAGACTAAGAGTCTTTTTTTGAGATGGAATCAGATAGTTTAAATATTCCAGAAGTAATCTTGCGCAGTTGTGTTTGAAGCTTTTCACGCTCATCTTTTGTACAATAGCCCAGGTCCTCACAAAGATAAAGCATAGAGCGAACCTCTCCACAACTACCTCTTGATATATTAAGAAAGCTCATGAATTTTGCATCGGATCCAGATTCAAACCCTTCTGCTATATTATTCATTATTGAAACAGCAGCCCGTTGAAACTGATCTTTGAATCCGAAGTCTCTACATGTTTCCATCATCTTGTAGATAGTGCGAATGAGAACTCTCGACTCTTGCCAAATGAATAAGTTTTCAAAACTTCTTTCCAACTTTTTATCTTTTTGACTTTCTATCTTTTTGACTCTTTGTCTCTTAGTCTTTTTGACTCTTTGTCTCTTCGACTCCTATTTCACCAGCACCTTGCGGACGGTGTCGCCTTGGCGGACGATATAGACGCCGGGGGCAGCGCCCTGCAGTCCGGGGAGGCGGCGTCCGTTGATGCCATAGACTTCCGTGGCAGTGCCGTTCTCCTCGGTCATCACGCTCTGCACACCCGTGAGAGACTGGTCGAGGAAGGCGAAGGTGATGGTGCCGTCGGCATGCTCCGTGATGCCATAGACCGGCTTACCCAATTTGCCCGAGGCGGTGAAGACATCGGCAGAGGGGGTGGTGTCGTCGGTGAAGTCCGTGACGCCGAGACCGCCGGGGAAGAGGTCGTTGCGATAGGTGTTCCAGAAATCGGAGGATGACTCGCCGCTCTGACGGTAGGTGAGGTTGTAGCCGTTGTCGGCAGGCACATACATCACACGGCGATGGTCGGGATCGTTGTTCACCGAGTTGGAAGTCCAAAGGGAGGCGGAGTAGTCCACGTGAGTCACCAACAAACCGTGACCGAGGAAGTTGGCATGATACCAAGTGCGGTCCTGACGATTCTGGAAGATGTAATACTCCTTCTCATTCTCCGGATTGCGGATGACACACGCCGTGGGGCCGAGGTCCTCGGAGCCGGAGGGATAGAGGGTGACGAACTCGGGATCGGTCAACTCCTTGATGTCGAGCCAGCCGAGGAAACTGCGTTCGTAGGCGGAATAGGCGGGCGGATAGTAGCCGTTGTACATATACTGTCCGTAGTCCATCAAATCCCAGTAGCCCATGGTGCGGATGGTTTTGGAGATGGTGGTATTTTTGCCGGTGTAGTAGAGGTCGGGCAAACCGAGGGCGTGGGAGAACTCGTGGCAGAAGAGCCCGATGCCGTCGAAGTTGGCGCTGATGGGCACGTAGCTTCCGTCATCGTTTATGTTATAGTTCTGGAACAACTCGTCTCCGAGGAAGAAGGAGGAGACCGTCACCGCACCGTCATTGACGGAGAAGGAGGTGCCGGAGGAGAAGCGCGCCCAGAGATAGTCCTCATAACCGTCCTCGCGGCTGGAGTGCTGACCGGGACCGGCATACATCACGCTGACCATGGGGACTTTGCCGGCGGTGGCGAACTCCGCAAAGTTCACTGTCTTGGAGGCGGAGTCGAGTACTTCCTTCACGAACTCCTTGTAGTTCGTGTCGATGGAAGTGGAGGAAGCATCAGCGCCATAGTAGGCGTAGGGCTGAGAGAGTCTCACCTTCGCCACGACCTTGAAGGTCGGCGTGAACAGCCCGTTGCTCATCTGTTTGTAGTAGTCTGCCACCGAGCCTTTTGAGTAAGACTCATCAGCATAGCCCTCCTCGTTGAAGAAGCGGCTGACCTTCTCGATGGTGGTTGTGTCCTGGAAGTGACGGTCCGTGAACTCTGCCATCACCACGGGAATGACCGGCGCACCGATGCTCTTGACGGAGCCGTTGGCAGACAGTCCGTACTTGCCGAGTCCGTCGGTCGTGGCAGGTGTGAAGCCCTTGGGGTTAATGGACTTCAGCGCGGTTTTCTGTTGCATGAGCTCCGCCAATTCATCTGCCTGCACTGCCTGTTCGGCAAGGAAGGACTGCTCGCCCTCGCTGCGCAACGCCTCGTCGTGGGCAAGCGTGGCAGTGGGCACCGCCTCGCCGCCACGCAACGCGGCATAGTAGAAATGCTTGTCCGCACCTCTCAGCAACGAGATGCCGTCGAGCGTGGTGTAGGAAACATAAAGGCCGTTGCCCTCAAAGCGATAAGTGAGCAACGTCCCGTCAGACTGCCGATGCGTCATGACGCGGCGCACGGGCACATTCGCCTCAGCGGTCAAAACTACGCTGAGAAGGAATAACAAGAAAAGTAGATTTCGTTTCATATGGGGTGTTCTAAAAATTAGGTTGAGTTGATTTTTGATTTCTTAGAGATGAACTTTTGTCTGTTGAGGAAGGAGCATAGCGGGCTATGTGACTGACGAAACTTACAAAAGGGCGCGCTAAGAAACGAAAAGCGACCAAAACGTAAGCACTTTCTTTTGAACGTTCCTTATCCCCTAATTTATAGAACACCCCATTATAATATGGTGTGGTTACAAACAAGGGGACATTGAGAACAATGCTCAGAATGGCAGAGATGGCAACGCAGCATATTGGCTATTATCACGCACCGCCCAAAAGGGTTATGTTTGCGGACACGCCTCCACCGTCACATTCGCTTCATTCACCGCTACCACAACGAGGGGAGTGCCGGGGTTGATGAACGCGCCGGACGATTTGACCTCCACCTGTTTCCCGTTGATGCGGGCATTGCCAATCAGTGCCAAGCGAGTGAGTGCCACGCCGTGGTCGCCCACCTGCACGGAGAGTTGGTCGGAAGAAGCGGAGGAAGAAGAGATGGTGCTGTGCAAAGCCATCCTGTCAAGCATCCGCGAACGACTCACCCACCAAAGCATAAGCCCCAGCAAAACTAAGGCTGCTGCCACAGACAACACTGCCGGCAAAAAGCCGTAGGACTGATAAATCAATACCACGTCCGCCAGCGCACAAAGAATGGCGGCAATGCCGGACACACCGAAACCGGGAATGATGAAGATTTCAACCACGCCCAGACACAAAGCCAAAAGAGCAAGAATGATGATGATGGTCATGTGGTTTCAAATTTTGGAATGTTATTTTGGTTGAGTCGGTTTTCTTAGAGATGAACTGTCCTCTGTGGAGGAAGGAGCATGGAAGGCTATGTGACTGACAAAACTTACAAAAGGGCGCGCTAAGAAATGAATTAGAGACTCTGCAACCCAAACTAAGTTCTCTCTTGAATGCTCATCAATTGGTTCATCAATTCTTTTTTATGAGACATTCACGAGACCACTTTCGAACTATAATGGAGGGAAACGGAGACCGCGCCGCCGATGCTTAATACGCCGCTCGATACTTCCCTTCCTCCTTGTCTCCAAGAATACTGAGATAGGATGTGTAGCGGCTCAGTGCCACGCGCCCCTCCTCCAGTGCCTGCAAAACGGCGCACCCCGGTTCGTGGGTGTGCGTGCAGTTGTCAAAGCGGCAGTCGCGGGAAATGCGGAAAATCTCCGGGAAGTAGTGTGTCACCTCCTCGGGCTCCAAGTTGAACGTGCCGAAACCCTTGACGCCGGGGATGTCAATCAAAGCCCCGCCGCCGGGAAGTTCGAAGAGTTCGCTGTGGGTCGTGGTGTGCATTCCCGTGCCGTGTGCTTCAGACACTTGAGCAGTGCGCGCTCCCGCCTCCGGCACCAACTGATTCAGCAAGGTGGACTTCCCCACCCCGGAATGACCCGCCAAAAGCGTCGTCTTGTCTTGAAGCACCTCGGCGAGCGTCTCCAAACCTTCACCCGTCAGCGCAGAGAGACGGTGACAGGCATAGCCCACAGTTTCATACAACTGCTGCAAGGCTTCCACGCGCTCCAACTCTGACTCCGATAAGTCATCCATCTTGTTGAACACGATGGAAACCGGCACGGCGTATGCCTCCGCCGAAGCCAAAAAACGGTCAATGAAAGTCGTGGACGTCTCCGGACGCGCCATGGTGACCAGGAGCAAAACGCGGTCTATGTTCGCAGCGAGGATGTGGCTCTGCTTGGAAAGATTGGAAGAGCGGCGAATCACATAGTTCCTCCGCTCGTCAATCTCCGTGATATATGCCATGCCCTCCTCGGAAGCGCGACTGAAAGTCACCCAATCGCCCACCGCCACGGGGTTCGTGGAACGAATGCCCCGCAGCCGGAAGTTCCCTTTAATCTTACATTCGACCGCCTCGCCGGAGTCCGAGCGCACCCAGTAGGATGCCGTGGCAGTTTTGATGACTAAACCGTGCATGCCGGATCAGACAGTCATGATTTCCTTGTTTTTGGCTGCAAGCAGGTCCTCAATGGCTTTCACTTTCTTGTCGTGAATCTTCTGGAGGTCTGCCTCAGCATCCTTTTCGATGTCTTCGCTCAGTCCGTCCTTCACAGCTTTCTTCAACTTGTCGATGCCATCGCGGCGAGCGTTTCGAATGGCGACCTTTGCCTCCTCGGCTTCCTTGGAGCACTGCTTCGTCAACTGACGACGACGCTCTTCGGTGAGGGGCGGAATGCCCAAGCGAATGATTTCACCGTTGTTTTCGGGCATGATGCCGATGGTGGAATCAATGATGGCTTTTTCAATCACGTGGAACATGGACTTGTCCCAGGGTTTGATGGCGATGGTGCGAGAGTCGGGAGTGGTCACGGCTGCCACATTGTTGATGGGCACCATGGAGCCGTAGGAACTCACTCTCAAGTCATCGAGAATGTGCACATTGGCTTTTCCGGCACGGATTTGTGCAAAGGTTTCATCCAGGTGCATGACACTCAGTTCCATGCGTTCTTCACAATCGCTCAAGCATTTCTTTACGTCTAACATAAGTTTGAGGTATATATATGTATAGGAATATTATAATATTGCGAAGCAAAGATAGTGCAAGGTGAGTGAAACGAAAGAATAAAACAACTATTTTTTGAAAGAGAGTGATCTATTCTTGAACAAGAGTCGCACGAAATGAACGGATTGAACGAATCGAACGTAACGAAAGTAACGTGCGTAACGAACGTGACGAACGAATTTGACGAAACACGGTTTTTGTCTTTCGTGCAAAGCGACTCACGCCGCCATCTTCGCGGGCGTATCGCATTCCAGACTGACATTTCCACCTGCTATTCCGTCCCCTCGCAAAACCGAACGGGAAAGCGCAAAAAAGTGGCGCAAACGCGCCACTTCAAAACGGTCTAACCGTGTTCAAAGAATACTTCTACGATGCTGCGTGAGACAAACAATCCGCGTGAGCCTCAAAGCCAACGCATATTGCTCAGTTCTTCCAGTTTCCGAGCGCGTTCGGGGTCTATCTTCCCTAACCTGATGCGTCTCCTGTTATATTTCCACCAGTTCACCAATTTGCGATTCTCAACCTTTCTTTTATCAGGCAGGTAATGATGTTCCTCAATATATGCCTTCAGAGCTTCATAATTATTCTGCCAACGTAAATCATTTCTGTTTGCCATAGTTATAAGTTATGAAATACACATTCCTCCCGTCTTAGACGGGCAAAAACTTCGCCAAAGATACATTGGTCTTCACAAATAAAGCCACTGATGAAGGAGGATTATACGTTTTCCCCCCTCTCTTGACAACTCTCAGCATACAAAATCCAACCCACAAACGGCAAATAAGGCGGTAAACATACATCGGGTTGAGCCGATTTTGACTGCGTTAAGATGTTGTGTTGTCTGAAAACGACGGAGCATGGCGGGACATGTGACCGACACCCCCAAAAAAGCAATGTAGGGTTGCGCGTGCGGTTCGCTTGTTTCACCATATACGTATTAAAAGGAGGTGAAGATTATAGTCGTATTCCTTCCCATTTTTTCCACACCCAAGGCGGTTTTTCGGTTTTAACACTTCTTGCTTTTGGCGATGAAAAGTATTATATTTGTACAGAGATATGGGAGGAGCCTCGGCTTCTCCCTTTTTTCGTCACTTCCCCTTTAAAAACGGGAGTTTTAGAAGCGCATCTAAGAAAAATTTGCCTTTAGCAAATTAAAATTTCCCTTCTTCTAATTTTAATTTCCCTTCTTCTAAGTAAAACTGCGAGCCGAGTAGGCAAAATTACGAGATGAAAAGTGTTCTCGGAAGTTAAAAATGTTAATACCTAATCGCCGAAAAAAACGCTCAAAATTGTTGGTTTTTTCGGCGGGCTCCTTCCTCTTTTCTCTCCAAGAATCCTGATAAATGGATTCATTAAGGCAGCTTTCATTTTGTTTTGAACACGAATTTCGCGAATGGAACGATTCAGGCGTAAAGAACGAAAAACGAAAACCAAGAAAACCCCTTGAAGAGTATGGCGGCTGCGCCGCTGCTGTGATGCTTCCGTTTTGGTCTTATAAGAGCAAGCTCTTAACGCCCAACCGACAGCATCCCCCGTGCCTTCTTTCAGAAGGCTGCCATTCTCTTCAAGGCGATAAACAGAAATAAACCGTTCAATGGTAGCACGATGAATTCGCCACCTACTCCGCCTTACTGCGGCTCAGTCGCTGCGGCTTTGCATTTGATGAATTCACAGATAAGATGCGGTTCCTGCTGGGAAAAGGTTTTCTCGTTTTTGTTCGTTCTATTCCTTGCATTCGCTTGATTCGTGTCCAAAAACGGAATAAAGTTTTTGTAAACATTTTTACGCCCTGCTTTGAACGCTTCAGTGTAGGGTTTTAAACACTTTTATGTAGATTTTGTGCACGATTTTGAACACCCCGATGTAGGGTTATGCGTATAACCTTGTGTAGGGTTTTGTGCAAAGTTCGTGTAGGATCTAGCACACAAACCATACACTCTTCAATATCCTTATAATCAAATATGTGAATGGGAGAATGTAGGGTTTGTGTAGGGTTTGCAAGGTTTTTCATTTACCTTTGATATACGTATTATAGACGCTGCGCGTCGGCAAAAAAGCAACACCCAACAACCCACTGACGAAGACCGTGATTCAGAAAGAGCAAGAGACAGAAAAACAAACACACAAATATCAAAGAAAAATCATCAGGAGACGGCAAACCCACGCCGACCGTTGCCACCTCCTTCCCACTTCCGAAGTAATCCATGAACAGCGCGTTTTATAATCTTAACGCCGAAAAGATGTTCACTTACAAGGGGTGTTCTAAAAATTAGGTTGAGTTGATTTTTGATTTCTTAGAGATGAACTTTTGTCAGTTGAGGAAGGAGCATAGCGGGCTATGTGACTGACGAAACTTACAAAAGGGCGCGCTAAGAAGCGAAAAGCGACCAAAACGTAAGCACTTTCTTTTGAACGTTCCTTTTCCCGTAATTTGTAGAACACCCCACAGACTTAAGAATCATTAAAATTCACCGAATGGGGGTGGCATTTTTTAAAAAAACAGACTCAAAATTTGTTATATAAAAAGATATAAATAACTTTGTGCCGTTATACTCTGTTTGAGGCGATTCCGCCCGGCTCATTTTCTTCGGACGGGGTCAAAACAAAGAGAGTTTGACGAAAAAGAACAATCAAATTATGCCACGAAGAGAGGATCTGACGCGCATTCAATTTTCAAGATTGTTTCATCTTCAAAACATAAACGGCTGTAGGTCAGGGTATTAATAAATGTGCACTGACAAGGGAAAGAGAACACCAAAAAATTGATTGTCTCGTTCAACGATACAACTTCACAAAAAAATCTGACACCTATGTCTAATCTTCTTCAAAAGCTTCACATTGACAAATATGTGAACGTTTATGTCGTCTTTGGTATTGACATGCTCCTGTCAGCCTTCGCCTCCATCATGGCTCTTTTGGGTCTCTGGATGGCTTTTCACAGTAAAGATTTCTACGCACTCCCCTTCCTGCTGACATGGCTTGGCGCCGGCATGCTCGGGGTGGGAATATGTTTCGTGCTCCTCAAGACCTACTATGCCGTCATTCGTCACTCCAATCTCCGCGAGGTGGGACTGCTCGTGCTGGCAGTGTTGGGAAAAGAAACCGCCATCGCCGCTTCTGTGTCATTGACCCCCTTGGCGGGCATCTATTCCTTCCGCCACATCGTCGCCCTACTTGTGTTGGACGGACTGGTGACCATCACCGTGTTGGTGATGACACGCGTCTGCATGATTTTGGCATACGACATCATCCGACGCCGCGTGCAAGACCGACGAAGCCTTGACGCCGTGCTCATCTATGGCACTGGCAACAAGGCGATTTCCTTCGTGCGAACCCTGCAGAGCAGCAACAAATACGACGTGGTCGGCTTCCTCGTCACAGGGAACCGCCATGGCAGCCATGTCATCCACGGCAAACACGTTTTCCACGTCTCCGGCGAGAATGACTTCGCCACCGTGGTCAAAACGCGTCGCGTGAGCGCAGTCATCTTTGCCCATCGACAAGATGCAAGAAATGAAGAAGACAAACTGATACGCTATTGCACCCGCTACAAGGTCAAGGTGCTCTATTCTCCCTCCGTCGAAGAAGTCGTGGGTGGCAAAGTCTGCCCCGTCCCCGTGCGTGAGATAAAGATTGAAGACCTCCTCGGACGTCCCGAAATCCGCATCTCATTGGATGAGATTCGAGCAGCTTTCCAGGGCAAAACCGTACTGGTCACCGGCGCCGCAGGAAGCATCGGCTCCGAGCTGTGTCGCCAACTCGCCGGCTTCGGTGTCAAGAAACTCGTGCTCTTTGACAACGCCGAGACACCCATGCACAACTTCCGCCTTGAACTGGAAGAACGCTTCCCCGACTTGAACTTCGTGCCCATCATCGGGGACGTGCGTATCCCAGCCCGCCTTGACTACGTCTTCCGCGACTACCATCCCCAAGTCGTTTTCCATGCCGCCGCCTACAAACACGTGCCCCTCATGGAAGAGAACCCCTGCGAAGCCGTCTTCGTCAATGTCGCCGGCAGTCGCAACGTGGCAGACAAATGCATTGAATATGACGTCGAAAAGATGGTCATGGTCAGCACAGACAAAGCCGTGAACCCCACCAACATCATGGGTTGCACCAAGCGTCTGGCTGAAATCTACGTCCAGAGCCTCGGACTCGCCATTGAGAAAGGAGAAGTGAAGGGCAAGACACGCTTCGTCACCACCCGCTTCGGTAATGTCCTGGGTTCCAATGGCTCCGTCATTCCCCGCTTCCGCGAACAAATCGCCAAGGGCGGTCCGGTCACCGTCACCCATCCCGACATCACGCGCTTCTTCATGACCATCCCCGAGGCGTGTCGTCTGGTGATGGAAGCAGCCACCATGAGTGAGGGCAACCAGATCTACGTCTTTGACATGGGTGCCAGCGTGAAGATTGCCCACCTTGCCGAACGCATGATTGAACTCGCCGGTTTCACCCCCGGTCGCGACATACAAATTGAATACACCGGGCTTCGTCCCGGCGAAAAGCTCTACGAAGAAGTGCTCTCCGACCACGAGAACACCCTCCCCACCGAGCACAGCCGCATCCGCGTGGCAAAAGTTCGTGAGTATGACTACACCGATGCCCGCCACACCGCAGATGAACTGGAGAAACTCTCGCGTGAGGTGCGCATCCCCGACATGGTTCGACTCATGAAAGCCACAGTCCCCGAGTTCCGTTCCAAAAACTCCGTGTTTGAAAAATACGACGAAGAGAGAGACGCAGCAAAGGGAAAAGCTGACAAATAAATACAATGAAGGGAGTGTTCTTTCTGACATAGGAACACATTCAGACCTTCCTAAAGAGCATAGGGGTGCTCTATAAATTATTATTACTGTCCGCTAAACCATAAAAGGGTGAGTCCAACCTCTATAAAGACAGAAGTTGGACTCACCCTTTTATGGTTTAGCGGACAGTAATATTTTGGGATACTAAAAAGACGCTCCGCCGCGTCCTGTTTTCACGTCTCCTGCATCCCGGCTCCCTCTTTTTGTAACCGACGAAGGTGTGTCAGAATAGTCAAGACGCAAAGCGCTGAGGATGATGGCTTAGGGAGTGTACTGAAGTACATGACCAAGCCCAAATCTGATAGCTACGCAGCAGATTGGCCATTATGGCACGCCGACTTACTCACAGTACAGCCTTCCAGGCTGGATAGCCTTGCTTACCAACGGGCTGGTCGCTCGTTGGGCTTTCAGTCCGTTATCATCTAGACAGAGTGCGCCTCCGGCGCGGCGAGAGAAGAAAGGAGAAGACTCTTTGTTCCTTCGTCTCCTCCTCTCTTTGACTCTTTGTCTCTTAGTCTTTTTATCTCTTTGTCCTTTAGTCTTTTTGTCTTTTAGTCTCTTTCTCCCGCCGTCTTCAACTTCTCTTTCAACGTCAGCACCCCCTTGGACGCTACCTCGCGGATGACTTCCACGGGGCGATTCGCGTGAACCTTCACCTCCTTAGGGTCAATGAGGAAGCAACACGCACTCGCCGGAGCAAAACGGATGAGACCGGCTGCGGGATAGACATTCAACGAGGAGCCAATGATGACAAAGACATCAGCCTTTTCCACTTCCTCTGCTGCCATTTCAAGGTTCGGAACAGCCTCGCCGAACCAAACAATCCAAGGGCGAAGCAAAGAGCCGTCCGGAGCCAGTGTGCCATGAGGAACTTCCAAACGGTCTTCGGGAAGCGTGGAGATGTAGCGAGGGTCGTTGGGGTCGCGGCTGGAACAAACTTTCATGAGTTCGCCGTGAAGATGAATCACCTTGCTGCTTCCTGCACGCTCGTGAAGGTCGTCCACGTTTTGGGTGATGACGGTCACGTCGAAGTCCTTTTCCATCTCTGCCAAAGCGAGGTGTCCGAGGTTCGGCTTCGCGGTCACCAACTGGCAGCGCAAACCATTGTAGAAGTCGGTCACAAGGTTGGGATTTGCCACCCATCCTTCCGGAGTGGCAACCTGCTCCACGGGATAGCGTTCCCAAAGTCCGTCGCTGTCTCGGAACGTGCTAAAACCACTTTCGGCGCTCATGCCGGCGCCGGTCAAAACAACAAGTTTTTTCATGAGAATGAGATGAATTGAAACAAGAGGGATTTTCTATATATAGGGGTGTTCTATAAATTACAGGATAAGGAACGTTCAAAAGAAAGTGCTCAGCCCAATTTATAGAAAGTCCTCAAGGAATTAAGTAATCCTCAAAAAATAACCTGCATCATCTTTGAAAATCTTTTCGGTCCATATTTCCTCCCTCATCAGTCACATAACTACGGCTATGCTCCTTCTTCGGGTGAAAATCTGACCTCGAAAATGTCATTCAAATCTGACGCAACTTATTATTTTCATATTACTAAAGAAACAAAAGAAGAGAAGGCAAGCGACACCACTGCGCGGAGAGAAGAGAACGGGAAATGCCTACATCTTCCCCAAGCGCTCGTGCACACCGTCGCGATAGGCTTTCCAAAGGCGGGGAATGTCGCTCCAGTTCCAACCCTTCCCGAGAGGAGCAGCCACCAAGGCGGTGAGCACATAGCCTGCAACGCCGATGAAACTGCGAAGATGGCGCACAAAGGCGTTGCGCCCGTAGTGGTGGTTGAGATAGGCAGAGTTGCGAACTTGATAGAACCGTTTCCACTTTTTCTTTCGCTCACGCTCTGCCCACGTGTCGCGGTCGAAGAATTTTTCTTTGTCCATCAAAGCAGAAGGCACATAGAGCATTTTCAAGCCCGCAAGATGCGCCCGCAGACAGTAGTCCGTGTCATCGCAGAAAATGAACAATTCCTTGTTCGGCAGTCCGATGCGCTCCACCAGTTCACGCCGGAAGAAAGGTCCTTCGAAGGCAGTGCCGACCACGTAGGTCGGAACGGAGGGACAAAGAGGCGCAATTCTGCCGGCATACATGGAGGCAAAGGGATTGGAGAGATTGTAGCGTGTGAAGTCGTGGCAGACAATCCGACCTTCTTGCAAACGACGCGGTGCCAGCAAGGCTGCATCGGGATGGCTCGCCTCAGCAGCGAGTAGCCTTTCCAAGCAGTCCGGACGAGGAAAAACGTCATCGTCCATGCACCAGATTCGCTCGGCACCCAAACGATATGCCTCGTCAATGCCACGATGAAAACCGCCGGAGCCGCCGACATTTTCCTGGGTCACCACGCGAAGGTCGGTCTGAGCCGCGAGCCAATCGCCGGTGCCATCGGTGGCACCGTTGTTGACAACCAAGATTTCACTCAGAGGAACAGACTGGTTTCGGAGACAATTCACCGTGCGCTGCAAAAGAGCGCAACGATTATAGGTCACAACTACTGCAATGATTTTCATGGTTCGGAAGATGAAATAGGGTCGGAACTCACCATTTGTCGTCAATCTTTCCCGGTTGCGTGCTGCGGAAAGCCTGCATCAGTCGGAAGCACTCTTCGGCGTCGAAGCCGCGAGCCTCAGCATAGGCTTCTGCCATGAGGCGGTGCATGTGGGGCGTGGCAGGCAGGCGCTCAAAGTTGCGACACCCCTTTTGCAAATCAAGTTCGCCGTGATACATCCGATTGAGATCCACCAACTCCAGTTCAATCTTGCCCTCGGAAGTGCGACGGAAGAGGATGTTGGCACGCCCATAGTCCTTGTGAGCCAAACGGTGTTCGTGGAGCACCGCCGTCAGGCTGCCTATGGCGCGGAGCACCTCGTCAGCATAGTCAAACCGGGTGGTGAAAAGTTCTTCGTAGCGATGGACTCCCTCAGAGCAGAGGGTCACAAAATAACTTTTCTCAAAACAAAGCCCTCCCCAGGAGCGCACATTATAATATGCCACAGGTTGGGGAGTGCCGACACCGATGGATTGCAGGAGGAGCGCGTTGTCAAAAGAGCGTTTCGCCTTGGAGGGGCGGAAGAAACCATAGACAAAACGATTCACCCAGTTGGGACGGCGGAAAGATTTCACCACGTAGTTTCTCCCTTCATGGGACAAGACGCGCAATTCGTTTCGACCTTTGTGAATCACCTTGCCCTTGTCTTCAGCAAACAACCGGGGAAGACTGCGCACAAAGGGAGCCAAGGAAACAAAATCCGGATGAAGAGCCATCACGGAGGGATGGAGAGAAAAACGGTGAGTCAGATATTCTATTTTCAAAGCAATGAGTTTTTTACAAGGACAAACGTTGTGCAAGGGCAAAGATAGTGCAAAGAATAAATAGCACAAAGAAAAGAGGAGGTAAGGTGAGACCGGAAACCGGAAACGCCACCCAAACCCGATAAATGTTCTATCTTTGCAGGGGAGTTCTATCGGATTATGAGAACACCCCTGTATCAAAAATAGTTACACTCCTATTATAGTATTTCCTTGACCACAATTTCTCCCTTCGGCTCACCGCTCTACATTTTGGCAAAGCCCGCCGGCTCAAAGTGCAATCTGGCTTGCAACTACTGCTACTATCTCGAAAAGAGTAAACTCTACGATGGGCAGCACGCGCAAATCATGAGCGACGAAACGCTCGAACTTTTCATCAAACAATACATTGAGGCGCAGACCACCTCCTCCGTGCTCTTCACCTGGCACGGCGGGGAAACACTCATGCGACCCATCAGTTTCTACCGGCGAGTGATTGAATTGCAGAAGACATATGCCGCAGGCAAAGCCATCGACAACTGCATCCAAACCAACGGGACACTCCTCACGCCGGAATGGTGTCAGTTTTTCAAAAAAGAAGGCTGGCTCGTCGGGGTCAGCATCGACGGACCACAGGAGGTGCACGACCGCTATCGCCGAAGCCGCTCCGGAAGACCTTCTTTCGTACAAGTCATGAAGGGCATCAAACTGCTCAACCAATTCGGAGTGGAATGGAACGCCCTGGCTGTCGTGAACGACAAAAACGTGAAAGACCCTCTCGCCTTCTATGACTTCTTCCGCAGCATTGACTGCCACTACATCCAATTCACACCCATCGTGGAACGACTGGAGACTCACGCCGACGGGCGAAAACTGGCAGCCGTCGCGGAAGCAGGAGAAGGAGGCATGATGCCGATGAGCGTGACGCCCGAAGAATGGGGAAACTTCCTCTGCGAAATCTTCGACGAATGGGTGCACCACGACGTGGGCAACTTCTTCATCCAAATCTTCGACTCCACACTGGCAAACTGGATGGGCGTCCAACCGGGCATCTGCACCCTTGCCAAACAATGCGGCCACGCCGGAGCCATCGAATGGAACGGAGACGTCTTCAGTTGCGACCACTTCGTCTTTCCGCAATATCATTTGGGAAACATACATCAAAACACCCTGCTGGAACTGATGTACAGCGACCGGCAGATGTCGTTCGGAAAAGCCAAGCACGACAGTCTGCCGCGGCAATGCAAAGAGTGTCCGTTTCTCTTCGCCTGCCACGGGGAATGTCCCAAGAACCGCTTCGCAAAAACTGCCGATGGAGAACCCGGACTGAACTACCTTTGCAAAGGCTATCGCCGCTTCTTCGCACACGTCACCCCCTACATGGACTGGATGAAACAGGAACTGCAACACAAACGCCCACCCGCCGCCATCGTGGAACTTCTGCAAAAAGAACCTAATCACTTCGATTGAGCAGCCACATTAGAAACTCACTTCCAGAGATTTTACTAAATTTGCACCCAAAATTTAACTCAACACATTTCAGAACATGGCACAAGAAGACGTTTTCAAGAAAATAGTTTCTCACTGCAAAGAATACGGTTTCGTATTTCCTTCAAGCGACATATACGACGGTTTAGGCGCTGTCTATGACTACGGACAGAACGGCGTCGAACTGAAAAACAACATCAAACAGTACTGGTGGCAGTCCATGGTGCTCCTCCACGAGAACATCGTCGGAATCGACTCCGCCATCTTCATGCACCCCACTGTTTGGAAAGCTTCCGGACACGTGGACGCTTTCAACGACCCCCTCATCGACAACCGCGACTCCAAGAAACGCTACCGCGCAGACGTGCTCATTGAAGATCAGATTGCAAAGTACGAAGAGAAAATCGACAAAGAAGTAGCCAAGGCTCGCAAACGCTTCGGCGACAAATTTGACGAGGAACAATTCCGCAGCACCAATCCTCGCGTCCTGGAAAATCAACAAAAACGCGATGCGCTTCACCAACGCTACTCCGATGCCATGAATGCAATGGATCTGGCTGAACTGAAGCAAATCATCTTGGACGAAGAGATTGCATGCCCCATCTCAGGCACCAGAAACTGGACTGACGTGCGTCAGTTCAACCTCATGTTCAAGACAGAAGTGGGCTCCACTGCCGACGGCGCATCCACCATCTACCTCCGACCGGAAACCGCACAAGGCATCTTCGTGAACTATCTCAACGTGCAAAAAACAGGACGCATGAAAGTGCCCTTCGGCATCGCACAAATCGGAAAGGCATTCCGCAACGAAATCGTGGCGCGTCAGTTCATCTTCCGCATGCGCGAGTTCGAACAAATGGAAATGCAGTTCTTCGTGAAACCCGGCACAGAACTCGAATGGTTCAAGTCTTGGAAGGAGACACGACTCAAATGGCACAAAGCACTCGGCTTCGGCGATGACTCCTATCGCTACCACGACCACGAGAAACTCGCTCACTATGCCAACGCCGCCACTGACATCGAGTTCAAAATGCCCTTCGGATTCAAAGAGGTGGAAGGAATCCACTCCCGCACCAACTTCGACCTCTCACAACACGCCAAATTCTCCGGAAGAAAAATTGAATACTTCGACCCCGAGACCAACGAAAGCTACACGCCGTTCGTCATCGAAACTTCCATCGGCGTGGACAGAATGTTCCTCAGCGTGATGTGCAAATCCTACGAAGAAGAGAAACTCGAAAACGGCGAAACTCGCGTGGTGCTGAAACTCCCCGCAGCACTGGCACCCGTCAAACTCGCCATCCTGCCCTTGGTCAAGAAAGACGGACTGCCCGAAAAAGCACACGAAATCATGCAGCAACTGAAGTTCCACTTCAACTGTAAGTATGAAGAGAAAGACTCCATCGGAAAACGCTATCGCCGTCAGGATGCCATCGGTACTCCCTTCTGCATCACCGTTGACCACGACACGCTGAAAGACAACTGCGTCACCCTCCGTGACCGAGACACCATGGAACAAACCCGAGTGCCCATTGACTCACTCCTTTCTCTCATCGAAGAGAAGGTCAGCCTCATCTCTCTGCTGAAGAAACTGCAGTGAAAACCACACTCGCGCCATTCCCTCAATCTTCATTCTCAAAAACATGAAAAAACTTCGCTTTCTTCTCCCCTTGCTGACAGCACTCCTCCTGGTGGGCTGCCAAGACGACCTCGGCATCACCGGAGACACTGACTTTAGCACGAACTGGCTCGGCAGAAACGCTGACTTCTTCGTGGAGAAAATGGAAGAAGCCAAAACAGCCATTGCCGAAGCAAAAGAAACTTGGGGCGAGGACTGGGAGGACCACTGCGACTGGCGAGTCTTCCACAGTTTCTCCAAACCGCAAGGCGGATGCACCGTCACGGACTCAATCTGCGTCTTCATCAAGGAGAGAGGAAACGGAGCGGGCTGCCCGCTCTACACTGACTCCGTCAAAGTAAACTACTGCGGACACCTGATGCCCACTGAAAACTATCCCAACGGAAAGGTCTTTGACCACAGCGGACTCTATGAGAGCGATGACTATGTCTTCAACGACAAACTCTCCTCACCCACCAGTTTCCTCGTGAGCAATTTGGTGGAAGGCTACACCACCGCACTCATGAGAATGCACGTCGGAGACAGATGGCTCATCTACATTCCACAAGAAATGGGCTACGCCGGCTCTTCCTCCGGCGTCCTGCTCCCCTACTCCACCCTCGTCTTTGACACGCAGTTGAAAGCCTATTGGCGATGAAGGGAGATTCCGACGACGATGAAGTTCTCCCACCGTCTCTTCAGAAGAAATGATGGCTGTCCGCTAAAACACGGAAAAAGAATGCCCGAAGTCCTGTCAAATCGGACTTCGGGCATTCTTTTACACCCAAAAAACGGTTTTGGGAATATGAATGGCTCATCAAAAGAACACGAATGGTTGTAACCATCCGAAATCAACCGTCTTGTTCAAATTCTTCGCGCTTTCGTACTTTGCAGGCAAAAAAAGCCATGT
>NZ_JADYUH010000051.1 GCF_021531665.1 Prevotellamassilia timonensis | reverse complement strand
ACCTTTCGTGTAGGGTTTTGAACGCTTCAATGTATAGTTTGTGTATAGTTTGTGTATAGTTTGAAGCACAAACCCTACATTTCGCAACTAACGAAGAATCAGCGAAATGTAGGGTTGAATGTAGGGTTTTGTGTATAGTTTGTATAGTTTTTTCATTTCCCCTTTTATTTATGAATAGTAGGCGTTTCGCCACTGCATCGCGCCGTGTGTTGCCGCTGCGCGTTGCACCGCATAGTCCCTTCCAAACCATCTGTGGGGAGCACACGCAAGGAGGGCGTGCCAAAACAAAAAGTCTGGCACGCCCTCCTCAACGTGATCCCGGTCAAACACCACTTCTATAACTGCCTTTCTCATATTTATTTTTATTTTGTCATTTCTTATTTACATATATATCAGAACTTTATCCACGAATTTTCTAACTTTTCGCCTCGTGGAGACAAAAACTATAGCCTTGGCAAGGTCGATGTTAGAACTTTCCAGTAACCACGACTCCTTGACTATTTTTTTGTATTAAAGTTAAACATTTTATTTTCAGATAATTAAATAATAACCGAGCAGAGGAATTGAAAAACCACTGCTCGGTAAATAACGAGGTTCGTGATCCCGTTGGGATTCAAACCCAAGACCTTCAGAACCGGAATCTGACGCTCTATTCAGCTAAGCTACGGGACCCAAAGCTACATTTGGCAGCCACAAAAACTTGCGGAAAAGACCCCAAAAGGAAGTCTGTCCTGCAGACGCAGCCTGCAGCAAATGCGGAGCAAAATTAGGCAAATGCACGTAATCAGCCAAACGAAAGCCGTGAAAAGACCAATTTCACGAGGGAGAACAGCGATCAGTGCGCATCTTTTTTGTAACTTCGCGTCACCAAACCACGAAAGTTTCTTCGTTTTGGAAAGATTTTCGCCGTTTTGACGGTCAAAATGCTGTTTGGGGCTTCTCTCTTCTCACAAGTCGCCACAACTGCTTTCCTTCCGACTGACTCCTCGCTGCTTCTGCGCCAACTGACGCTTTGAAAACGCATGGCAAACGCATGGCAGACACGTTGCCGTTTTCGCCGGAAACGACTGACACTAAACCACATACCGCACAAAAACAATACAGTCATGAAGAACTTTATTTTTATCTCTCCGCACTTCCCACACACTTACTGGGAATTTTGCAAACGTTTGAAACAGAACGGAGTGAGAGTCTTGGGCATCGCGGATGCGCCCTATGAAAGTCTCAGTTTGGAATTGCGTCAGAATCTGACGGAATACTATCGCGTGACGAACATGGAGGACTACGATCAGATGTATCGCGGCGTTGCCTATTTCGCCTTTCGCTACGGCAAGATTGACTGGATTGAATCAAACAACGAATACTGGCTCGAGCAGGATGCACGCCTCCGCACCGACTTCAACGTCACCACCGGACTGCATACCGATGGCATACAAGCCATCAAACGTAAGTCGGAAATGAAGAAACACTATGCCGAAGGCGGAATCCCAACCGCGCGACAGCTGAAAGGCGTGGAGGGACTCGAGGAAGCACGAAAGTTTGCTGCACAAACCGGCTTTCCCCTCATCGCTAAACCCGACATCGGCGTCGGTGCCGGAGAAACCCATAAACTCCACAACGAGAAGGAACTGGAGAACTTCTTCCTTCAGACTCCCAACGCAGCAGCCTATGTTCTCGAGGAGTTCATCACGGGCGACATCTGCTCCTACGACGCCGTCATCGACAGCCACGGCAATCCCATCTTCGAGTCCATGACGTCCTGGCCGCCGTCCATCATGGACATCGTGAACAAAGGCTTGGAACTCTCCTATCACGTGGAGCCCTTCATCCACGAGGCGTTGCGCGACATCGGACGCCGCACGGTGAACGCCTTCCACGTCAAAAGTCGTTTCGTGCATCTCGAGTTCTTCCGCTTGGACCGCTCCCGTCCGGGTTTGGGCGAGGCTGGTGACTTCGTCGCATTGGAAGTCAACATGCGCCCTGCCGGAGGCTACACGCCGGACATGATGAACTATGCCCATTCCACTGACGTCTATAAGATTTGGGCTGACATGGTGGCTTTCGACGAGTGCCGCACGCCGCAGTTTGAACAACAGTATTGCGCCTACGCTTCTCGTCGCAACGGGAAGGAATATGTGCACAGCCACGAAGAGGTGC
Source organism: Prevotellamassilia timonensis (assembly GCF_021531665.1). Taxonomy (GTDB): domain Bacteria; phylum Bacteroidota; class Bacteroidia; order Bacteroidales; family Bacteroidaceae; genus Alloprevotella. Next base: position 18,865 of record NZ_JADYUH010000051.1, on the reverse strand, counting down.
TCCAACGCTACGGCGAAGCCATCGTCATGCACGAACCCCTGCCGGAAATCTTCTCCGCCGCCATGGGAAACTATATGTACACCGCAAAACTCCACTCCAAAGAGGAAGTGGAAGCATTTACTCATTTTGTAGAAGAATCTAAATGACTCCAGACTATCACAAACACTACAGTAAGTCGCTTGAGCGCGACATGGAATACAAAGTTTACGGTACGCAGGGACACCCCGTACTGGTTTTCCCTTCGCAAGACGGTCGTTTCTATGACTGGGAAGATTTTGGTATGGTGGGTGAACTGACACCACTGATTGACGAAGGCAGCATCCGTTTGATTTGCGTCGATGGCATTGACACGGAAACTTGGTCGCAAAGCGGAGGCGATGAACACGCCCGCATCATTCGCCACGAGCAGTGGTTTCACTATGTGACCGATGAACTCATGCCCGCTGTGCGGCTCACTGCAGATGAGAAGTTCTGGGTCACGGGTTGTTCCATGGGAGGCTATCATGCTGCCAATTTCTTCTTCCGCCGTCCCGATTTGTTTGACACGTTGCTCTCTCTGAGCGGACTCTACGGTGCGGGCTTCTTCTTCCCGAACTATCATGACCCGCTGATTTATGACAACTCCCCGCTGGACTTCCTCCGTGGCATGCCGAAGGACCATCCCTACATGCAAACCTATCGCCGACGCCGCATCGTCCTCTGTGTCGGACAGGGCGCCTGGGAGGGAGAACTGCTCGAGGACACGAGGGCAATTCATGCCGTGCTTCGTGAGAAGGAAGTGCCTGCCTGGGTGGACTACTGGGGACACGACGTCTCCCACGACTGGGTGTGGTGGCGTCGTCAGGTGGTCTATTTCATGAAAAAACTGACGGAATAAGTTTGACGCCTGCGCCGTGTGCGCTGTGTGACGTGAAAACCCGAAAAAGAGGTGACGCGGAATGCGCCACCTCTTTTTCGGGTTCGCCGTTTTGGCAGACAAAACGTTTGGGAGAGTTGATGTTCGCGGTCTTGACGTCGTCAGACTCGGACGGCTTCGGTGACATGTTCAATCTGCATGAGTTCGTTGCAGACTGTGGTCACGTCGGCGGTGTCGAAGACGGAGATAATCATCTGTCCTTCAAAGATGCCGTCGTTGGTGTCCAGCGTGATGCGCTTCACCGTGAAGCGGGAGAGACGTTGCAAGACATCGGCAATGGCGTGGAGCACGCCCTGCGCATCAACGCCGCGCAGTCGGATTGCCACGTCAAAGAGTCGGCTCTTGTGGGTGTCCCAACGACAAGCCACGAGGTTGTTGCCGTAGCGGGTCTTGTGGCGCACGGCGTTGGGGCAACTGCGCAGGTGTATTTCAAGCGTGTCGTCAGCGGTGATGCAGCCCACGACATCGTCGCCCGGAATCGGGTGGCAGCAGTCCGCCATCACGCACTTCTCCAGTGTGGCTTCGTCCAGAATGAGGGTTTGCTTGCGGTTGATGTTTTTGACGAAGTCCGCTGTGGAGATGGTTTCTTCAGCGGTTTGCGTGGCAGCGGCAGTCTTCGTCTTGAACGGGAGGAAGCGTCGCCAGCCTTTTTTGTGCTCGCGCCCTTTCAGCACGTCGTTCAGTGATTCGTCAAGCGTGAAGCGTCCGTCTCCGATGCCGACAAAGAGTGATTCGTTGTCCGGCTGTCCGAAGTGGAGGCGCAGCGTGGCGATGTGCTGTTCGGTGAAGTCGTAGCCCGCCTGAACGAGGAACTGGCGGAGTTTGTCCTCGCCCTCCTTCTGTTGGGCTCGTTTTTCGCGTCGCAGAATTGCCTGCACCTTGTTGCGCGCTTTGGCAGTGGTGACATAGTTCAGCCATTCCGGGGTGGCGTGGCGTGTTTGCGAGGTGAGGATTTCGACTTGGTCGCCGCTCTTGAGTTCATAGCTGAGCGGCACGAGACGGTGGTTCACCTTTGCGCCGAAGCAGTGGGCGCCGAGGACGGAGTGAATGTTGAAGGCGAAGTCAAGGACGGTGGCACCGCGCGGCATGGTTTTGAGTTCGCCCTTGGGCGTAAAGACCATGATTTCTGAACTGTAGAGGTTGAGCTTGATGTTGTCCAGCAGGTCAAGCGTATCGGGCTGCGGGTCGTCCAGAATCTCCTTGATGGAGTTCAGCCAGCGGTCAAGTTCGTTCTCGTCGTAGGCTGCGTTCTGGTCCTTATATTTCCAATGTGCCGCAAAGCCCACTTCTGCGATGTCGTCCATGCGGTCGGAACGAATCTGCACTTCAATCCACTTTCCCTGTTTTGACATGAAGGTGTTGTGGAGTGCCTGATAGCCGTTGGTTTTCGGATTGGAAAGCCAGTCGCGGAAGCGGGTGGGGTGAGGCTTATAGATTTCCGTCAGTGCGGAGTAGATTCGGAAGCATTCGTCTTTTTCCTTGTTGCGGTCTGCGGGGACGTAGATGATTCGGATGGCAAGGATGTCAAACACCTCCTCGAAGGGGATGTGCTTGTTCTGCATCTTCATCCAGATGGAGTAGGGACTCTTGATTCGCGCCTTGATGGTGTAGTTCACGCCCATGGCATCCAGCCTTTCGCGGATGGCAGGCGTGAATCCTTCAATGGTCTTGTCGCGCATGTCCTTGGAATCCTTGAGCTTTTGAAGGATGTCTGCGTAGGCTTCGGGGTGTTCATAGCGGAAGCTGAGGTCTTCGAGTTCCGTTTTGATTTTGTTGAGTCCGAGTCGGTCTGCGATGGGCGCGAAGATGTAGAGCGTTTCTCCCGCGATTTTGTATTGTTTGGACGGCAACATGCTGGAGAGGGTTCGCATGTTGTGGAGTCGGTCGGAGATTTTGACGAGGATGACGCGGATGTCGTCGCTCATGGTGAGCAGTAGTTTTTTGAACGTCTCAGCCTGTAGTGAGGCACGTTCTCCGAAGATTCCGCCGGAGATTTTGGTGACACCTTCCACGATGTTGGCGACTTTTTTGCCGAAGAGGTTGCAGAGGTCCTCGTTGGTGTAGTCCGTGTCTTCTTCCACGTCGTGCAGGAGGGCGGCGCAGATGGTGGTGGAGCCGAGTCCGATTTCTCCGCAGGCGATTTGTGCGACGGCGATGGGGTGGAGGATATAGGGTTCTCCGCTGCGTCGGCGCACCCCTTTGTGTGCCTGTTTTGCGAAGTTGAAGGCTTTGGTGATGATGTCGGTTTTGCGTCGGTGGTTGGACGCGAGATAGGTGTCAAGCAGTCGTTGGAAGGCGGCTTGTATCATTTCCTCGTCTTGCTGTTCACGGGAGACGAGCGGGGCGGCGGGGGAGGTGGTGTCAGACATAGGCAATGAGATTTTGGCTTGGCGGTTTCCGGGGTTCGGAACTGCGGAGCGGTTTTGCGCAGCGTCGCAGCCGAAAGGAGGATGAAGAAGCCACGTTTGTGCGACGAAGCAAAAATAGGAAAAAGCGACCGAACGAACATAAAAACTTTCTATGTTTTCGGTCGCTTTGTGGCGAATATTTCTTTCAGTTGTTTCAAGGAACCTTTGTCATTTCACTCGGATTTTCTTTCCTGCGCGGATGTTGCTGCCTTTGATTCCGTTGATTTTTCGGAGTTTTTCAACGGTGGTTCCGTTTCGTTTGGCGATGTCGATGAGTGTGTCGCCGTTCTTGATGGTGACGGAGGAAGAGCGTGATTTCTTGGATTTCTTCGACTTGGAGGCTTTGCTTCTTGAACGGGAAGATTTCTGGCTGCTGCGCGTGGTGGTTGTGGTGCGTGTCACCGTGGCTTGTTCGGGTTTCACCTCAATGCGGCGTGTGAAGAGTTCTTCGGCGCGGTAGTTGTAGATGCTGTCGCCGTGGTTGATGAAGGTGGCAATTTTCTCCGAAGGCAGGCAGAGGGACATGGGCTCGGAGGCGCCGGGGATGATTTCGGTGCGATATTGCGGGTTCAGTGCATGGAGCGCCTCTTTGTCGATGCCGCAAAGTTCTGCCACCTGCGTGAAGTGGAGGTTGCGACTGACCATGACGGTGTCCGTGGTGAGCGGGTGCATCGTTTTCATGGGACAGATGTTGTGCTCGCAATAGTAGTTCATGATGTAGTTTGCCGCAATGAAGGCGGGGACGTATCCTCTGGTCTCTGCGGGGAGGTAGGGATAAATCGTCCAGTAGTCCTTCACGCCTCCGGCTCGGTGGATGGCTTTGTTGACGTTGCCCGGTCCGCAGTTGTAGGCGGCGATGACGAGATTCCAGTCGCCGAAGATGGCGTAGAGGTCTTTGAGGAAGCGTGCGGCAGCCCAGGTGGATTTGTAGGGGTGGCATCGTTCATCAACGAGACTGTTCACCTTGAGGTCGTAGCGTTTCGCGGTGGCAAGCATGAACTGCCAGAGACCAACGGCGCCCACCTTGCTCTTGGCGGTGGGGTCGAGGGCGGACTCGATGACGGGCAGATATTTCAACTCCAGGGGCAGACCGTAGTAGTCAAGGGCTTCTTCAAAAAGAGGCACGTAGAAGTTTCCGGCACCGAGCATGTAGGAGACGCTGCGGCGGAGGCGTCCGCTGTAGCGGTCAATGAACTTTTGCACGATGTCGTTGTAGGGCATCTCCATGACAACGGGGAGGCGATGGAGACGTTCGCGATATTCTTCGGGAGTGAAGAGCGGATTGACATCGGGCTCCACGCAGGTGGTGTCGGGGAAGAGATATTTCTTCGCCATCCACTCGGAGAGGAGGGAATCGCATTCCATGACCATGCCTTCGGGCAGGTCAATCACTTCTTCTGCGCCGCTGCGGGCGTTGTGAACGGTGATTTCACTTTTTTCGTCAACCTGGGCGGACAGCGGCGCTGCCAGCAGTGCAAGTACCAGGGCGTAGATTTTTCTCATATACAATATATATATAATATGATGATTTCAACTTTGGGGTTGCGCCACGGAAGTCCGCGGCGGTGTGTCAGAAGTTCAGACTGCATCCAACACCGTAGGCGGTGGAGGAGCGGGAACCGAAGGTGGGGCTGCTGCCCAGGACGGTGGGCGCGATGCGCATGGAGAGGTCCGGGGTGATGTCGAAGGCGGAGAGTTGCGCATCGACGTAGGCATCAATCACCGAGAGGATATAGACTCCGACGAAACAGAAGGCGCTGAGGTCGCGATAGCGGCGATAGAAGTCTTTCTTGCGCTTGAAAACGTTTTTGAACTGTTCCTCCTTGCCGGTGATGTCGTAGCGCGGCGGGAGCATGTCCAGGTAGGAACAGGTGCGCGGGTCGTCGTCCATGATGTCGAGATAGGCTTGCGAGTAGTCGCGATACATCTGCTGGTTCCATATCAGTGCGTAGGCACAGCCGAGGAAACCGCCGTAGATGATGGGGAGCTTCCAATATTTCCGGTTGTAAATCTGTCCCGCACCGGGAAGAATCAGCGAGAGCCACAGGGCGCGCTTGGGGTCGGGGACGAACTTCGGTCGGATGGGCGGAACGGCGGCGAGTTTGCTCACCGAATCTGTCACGGCACGCAGTCTTGCCGTGTCCACCGGGGCTGTCAGCAGACTGTCCGTGTGGGACGAGGCGAGGGAGTCGGCAAGGAGCACGGGGCGATAGGTGGTTGTGTCTCGTGCTAAGTCTTGCAGTCCTTTGACGGTGTCGTTGCTCTCACCGACCATTCTGACCGAAAGAACCGTGGCGCTTGGAGCCGCCGCGGTTTCGGTGGTGCTGCGTGTCGTCCGTCCGCAGAGCGGCGCGGCGGCAATACATGCGAGGTAGCACAGGATGAGCCGGTTGAGAAATCTTCTCACGTTTTTGGGTTTGGTTACGGGTTGTTTGACCGTTGCATTTTGATGACGTGTCGTCAGCCTTTCATGCGGTCGAAGAGAGAGATGAGGTATTCCAATTCTTCTTCGTTGGCGAAGGAGAGGATGATTTTTCCTTTTCCTTTCTGTGAGCAGGTCATTTCCACTTTGGTGCGGAAGACCTCGGCGAGGCGATTCTTCAGTTCGTTGTATTCTTCGGGCAGGCGATTCTTTGCCTTCATGGTGTGTCGCCCGCTTTTGACGGTTTCTCCGTTGTTGAGCGCTTTGACCATGTCTTCCACTTGGCGCACGGAATAGCCTTTTTCCTTGATTTCGTTGAAGAGCTTCACCTGCAAGGTTGGTTTGTCGAGTCCGAGCAGGGCGCGGGCGTGACCTTGGTCCACCTCTTTGTTTCGCAACGCCATTTGCACCTGTGCCGGCAGTTTGAGCAGGCGGAGATAGTTGGCGATGGTGGCGCGGTTCTTTCCGATTTTCTCGGAGAGTTTGTCCTGTGTGAGGTGATATTGCTCAATGAGGTTTTGATAGGCGAGTGCGATTTCGATGGCGTTGAGGTCTTCGCGTTGAATGTTCTCCACGAGTGCCATCTGCATCATTTTCTCGTCGTCGGCGGTGCGAACGTAGGCGGGGACGGAGTTGAGTCCTGCCATCTGCGAAGCACGCCAGCGTCTTTCTCCGGCAATGATTTGATAGGTTCCGTCCTCCATCTGTCTCAGCGTGATGGGTTGGATGATGCCGATTTGCCGAATGCTTTCAGCGAGTTCCTCAAGGGAAGTCTCCGAAAACTCGCGTCGGGGCTGGTTGGGATTGGCTTTGATTTTCTCCACCGGCACCTCGTTGATGCTGGAAGAGCCTCCGGTGTGGAGTTCGTCGTCGGTGGAGATGAGCGCATCAAGTCCGCGACCGAGAGCCGGGAATTTTTTGTGTGCAGGCATATAATATATGTGTGTCTATGCGTTCTAAACGGTCTAAGAAGCTGAAAGTTCAAAGGAAATCTTTGAACCGTGCCGCAGACGCTACATGGCGTTCTTGTTCAGAATCTCTTTGGCGAGTTCAAGGTGATTCTTGGCACCGGTGGAATCGGCGTCATAGAGAATGGCGGGGAGACCGTGGCTGGGTGCTTCGGAAAGTTTCACGTTGCGCTGGATGACCACGCGGAACACGAGTTCTTGGAAATGGCGCTTCACCTCGTCATAGATTTGACGGGCGAGGTTGAGGCGGCGGTCATACATCGTCAGCAGGAAACCTTCAATTTCAAGGGAGGGGTTGGTTTTCCGTTTGACAATGCGGATGGTGTTGAGAAGTTTGGAAATGCCTTCTAGTGCAAAATATTCGCATTGAACCGGAATGATGACGGAGTCCGCTGCGGTGAGCGCGTTGACCGTGATGAGACCCAGCGAAGGGGAGCAGTCGATGAGGATGAAATCATATTCACTCCTCAGCGGGTCAAGCACGTTCTTCATGATGCGTTCGCGCTTTTCGAAGTTGAGCATTTCGATTTCGGCTCCCACGAGGTTGATGCTGGAGGGAACGACATCAAGTTTTTCAATGTCGGTCGTGTAGATGGCTTCGTGAATGTCCTTGCCTCCAATCAGACATTCATAGATGGAGCAGTCCACCTTGCTCAGGTCCACGCCGAGCCCTGACGAAGCGTTCGCCTGAGAGTCGGCATCAATGAGGAGCACTCGTTTCTCGAGTGTGGCGAGTGAGGCGGCAAGATTCATGGAAGTCGTGGTCTTTCCCACACCTCCCTTTTGGTTGGCTAAAGCAATGATTTTGCTCATGTGTGAAGGATGAATCGGGATGCTTTTGTTTTGGCACGCAAAGAAAGGTCCTTTTTGTGTTGTGTCTGAACAGAGGACCCTCTCAAACCACCGCGTCCGAAACGCAGCGTGTGCTATGGGCGGCAAAGGTAAGCATTTTTTGACTAAGAGCGTGCAGATAAACAGTTTTTCGCACTTCAAGGCTGTCTCATAGGCGGCTTGTGGTGCTCTCTGCAATCCCGAGGTGCGTAAAAGTGCGAGTGTCAGATTGACATCTTCGTCCATGACGGTCGTTGTCGTTCCGGGTTTATAAGCGCAGCACGTGGGAAAACAAAAACCGCCTCAGCGTGTGCTGAAGCGGTTGTTAGGATTTTGAGAGAGGGAAGTGCTCGAAGCGAGACTCGAACTCGCACGGACATTTCTGTCCAAAGGATTTTAAGTCCTTCGTGTCTACCATTCCACCATTCGAGCGACCTTAGCCGCTGAGAGAATGACGCTGCGAGCGACTTTGTGTTCTCTGAAGCGAGAGCGGAAAACGAGACTCGAACTCGCGACCCCAACCTTGGCAAGGTTGTGCTCTACCAACTGAGCTATTTCCGCAGACTGCATCCGACGAGAATCGAATGCTCAGACAAGATGGTGAAGAGGAGGAGACTCGAACTCCCACGTCGCAATTGACACTACCCCCTCAAAGTAGCGCGTCTACCAATTCCGCCACCTCTCCGATGAAGATGTCTGAGAGCGGAAAACGAGACTCGAACTCGCGACCCCAACCTTGGCAAGGTTGTGCTCTACCAACTGAGCTATTTCCGCAGTGTTTGCCAGCCTGTTTTTCGGCTTAGCGGGTGCAAAGATAGAACCTTTCTTTGAATTGGCAAACTTTTCCTTAAATATTTTTTGTGTGGGCTTTGAAACGTTCTTCGTTTCGCTCCTCGTTTCACTCGTCGGTGTGGGAGATGATTTCGTCCATGAGGCGTATGGATTTGCGATACTGCAGGTAGCCGAGAACGCCTCCGATGACGCAGCCAACAGCGGAGCCGGTGAGGAGTCCGAGACGATATTCCTCCGACATTCCGGTCTGTGTGCATATTTCCCAAACGAACCAGGGAATCCAAACGAGGAGCAAGGGAATACCGATTCTGAACCAGCGGCGTGAAAGGCGACGCACTCGCATGGTTTCTTTTGCCACTTCGCAGAAGGTGCTGCGAGACACCTTGTCTGCGGAGAGTTTGCGGTGTGCGAGGTAGTTATAGACGCAGGCGATAATTAGAAAAAACGTGGTGAAGATGCAGAAGACGGTGGAGATGTGGAGTGTGTTGAAAATGAAGAGCGTGTAGGGGATGCCGAGCAGGGCAACGAGTCCGATGATGCGTGCGTCGCGGTTGAGGCTACTGATTTTTTGGCGCACGATTTCACTGACGAGTTTGTCGCTGACAATCTCCTGTTGGTCGAGTTTTTCACGCAGCAACTGAAACTGCTGCTGCATCTCGTCAAGTTCAATGTGAGATTCGTTGGTCATGGGAGAAGGGTTCAAAGTGGTTCAACGATGTTTGAGGGCTGTTCCGGAGTTCCATGCGACCGGGTCGCAGTTCAAGGGAACGATGCCATTTCGCGTTTCAGTCTTTCATTTGTTTGAGTTGCAGTCGGATGCGGGTGAGTCGCACGCTGATGTTTTTGGGCGTGAGTCCGACGATGTCGGCGATTTCTTGGTAGGAGAGGCTTTCCAGCCAAAGCAGGACGATGGCTCTGTCCAGAGGTTGCAGGCGTTGGATTCGTTGGCGAAGCACTTGAATTTGTCTTGAATCGGTGTCGTCGTCATCGAAGAGGTCGATGTTCATGTCCAGTCTGGTTGTGGGCATCTTCCGTTTTTTGCGGTCGGCGGAGATGCAGGTGTTGAGACTGACGCGATAGACCCAAGTGGAGATTTCGGAGTCGTTGCGAAACTTTCCGATGCCTTTCCAAAGGTTGATGAGTACGTCCTGAAAGAGGTCAGCTGCCTCGTCTTTGTCTCGGGCGAACATGTAGCACACGGTGTAGATGGTGCTCTTTTGTTCATGCACGAGTTGGGTGAATTCTCTTTCGGTGATGTTCATGTTGGTTTAAGTTTACAACAATTAGACGTGGTTGTGGCTGATTTGCTACGAGGAAATCCCAAAAAACTTTCTTTTCTTCTTTATTGTGTCTGTAGCCGGACGTCTCATTCTCCCTTCACCAGTCGTTGCATGGTGATGAGGGCTGCTTCGGCGTTGGGAACTTGTGTGATGGTCATGCGTCGGCGTCCTTTTGACTCGTCCAGTTTGCAGCGCAGTGGGGAGGCGGCGGCAAATTCGATGATGCGGGTGAAGGCTGCACTGCGGTAGAAGGGACTGTCCGTGTTTTGCACGAAATAGAGGGTCATTTGGCGGTTGTGGAGCACGAGGCGGTCTGCCCCGGCGCGGCGGGCGAGGTTGCGGAGCGGTACGATGCGCAACAACTCTTCAGCCTCTTTCGGCAGCGCCCCGAAGCGGTCCAACAGCCGTTTGCGGAAGTTGGTGATTTGTTCCTCGTTGCTGAGGCTGTCCAGCTCACGATAGAGCATCATGCGCTCTGAAGCACCGGGGACATAGGTTTCGGGAAGATAGGCGTGGAGGTCGCATTCAATGGTGCATTCGCTGACAAAGAACTCTCCGCTGAGTTGCTTCTGTTGTTTGATTTCTTCGGCGTAGAGGTCGGCGAACTCTTCGTTCTTCAGTTCCGACACAGCCTCGGAGAGAATCTTCTGATAGGTTTCATATCCCAAATCAGCAATGAAGCCGCTTTGTTCCGCACCAAGCAGGTTGCCCGCGCCGCGGATGTCAAGGTCCTGCATGGCAATGTGGATGCCCGAGCCGAGGTCGGAGTAGTTTTCAATTGCTTGCAGTCTTCTTCTTGCATCGTCGGGAAGCAGCGAGAGCGGCGGTGCGAGCAGATAGCAGAACGCCTTGCGGGAGCCACGTCCGACTCGTCCTCTCATTTGGTGAAGGTCGGAGAGTCCGAAGCGATGAGCTCCGTCAATGAGGATTGTGTTGGCGTTGGGAATGTCAATGCCGTTTTCGACGATGGTGGTCGAAATGAGCACGTCGTAGTCATAGTTCACAAATCCCGTGATGATTTTTTCCAGTTCTTCCGGCGGCATTTGTCCGTGCCCCACGGCGACGCGGGCATCCGGAACGTAGCGTCTGACCAGAGAGGCGATGTTGGCAAGCGAGGCGATGCGCGGGCTGACGATGAAAACCTGTCCGTTTCGGCTCATCTCAAAGTTCACGGCATCGGCGATGATTTCGTGGTGAAAGGTGTGAACCTCCGTTTGAATCGGGCGGCGGTTGGGTGGCGGTGTTTGGATGACGGAGAAGTCGCGGGCACCCATCAGCGAGAACTGGAGGGTTCGTGGGATGGGCGTGGCGGACATGGTCAGCGTGTCGATGTTCACCTTCAGTTGTCGCAGTTTCTCCTTCACCGATACGCCGAATTTTTGTTCTTCGTCAATGATGAGCAAGCCCAGGTCGTGCCATTTCACGTTCTTGCCGATGAGTTTGTGCGTGCCGACGAGGATGTTCACTTTTCCCTCGGCGAGGTCTTTCAGCACGTCACGTGTTTGGGCAGTGGTGCGGGCTCGGCTCAGATAGTCCACTCTCACGGGGAAATCTTTGAGGCGCGAAGAGAAGGTTTTGAAGTGTTGCAGTGCGAGGACGGTGGTTGGCACGAGCACAGCCACCTGCTTGTTGTCGCAGGTCGCTTTGAGGGCGGCGCGCACGGCAATTTCCGTTTTGCCAAATCCCACGTCGCCGCAGACGAGACGGTCCATCGGGCGCGGACTTTCCATGTCGCTCTTCACTTCTTTTGTCACGCGCAGTTGGTCCGGCGTGTCCTCGTAGGCAAAGCCCGCTTCCAGTTCGTGTTGCAAGAACGTGTCGGCACTGAAGGCAAAGCCCTCGGTTTCGCGTCGTTGTGAGTAGAGAAGGATGAGGTCGCGGGCGATGTCCTTGATTTTCTTCTTCGTGCGCTCCTTCATTTTCTCCCAAGCACCAGTGCCGAGGCTACTCACGCGGGGCGGCGTGCCCTCTTTGCCTTTATATTTGGAAACCTTGTGGAGCGAGTGAATGGAGACATAGACCGCATCCTCGTTTTTGTAGGTCAGTTTAATCATTTCCTGCATCTCGCCTCCTGCACTTGGCATTCTGACGAGTCCGGCGAAGCGTCCGATGCCGTGGTCGATGTGCACCACATAGTCTCCCACTTCGAACTGCATGAGTTCCTTCAGTGTCAGTGCCATCTTAGAGTCGCGAGCGTGGTCCGACTTCAGATTGTATTTGTGGAAGCGGTCAAAGATTTGGTGGTCTGTGAAGCAGCAGAGGTGAAGGTCCTGGTCGGAGAATCCGGCGTGGAGTGTGCGGGTCACGGGTGTGAAGTGGTCGGCGTTTTCCGTGCCGGTGAGTTCGTCGAGGATGTGTTGCAGACGTTCGTTCTGTTTCGCACTGTCGGCGAGGATGAAGAGGCGGTTCCCTTCGGCGCGTGCTTTGTCGAAATGTTCGCGGAGAAGTTCAAAGTTCTTGTGGAAGAGCGGTTGCGGCGAAGTGTGGAAACACACGACTGCCTCTGCCTCTGCCTCGGGATTTGTCACCAGCTCCACGCGGCGCAGGTCGGTGGCGCGCCGCAGCAGGGACGTGCCTTGTGAGAGCATGAGCTCGCGGTTCAGTTTCTTGCGCAGTTCCTCTGCTTCCGCCTCGGGCAGTTCTTCCAAGGATTGTTCCGCCTGTTTGCTGAATCCTTCCTTGTAGATTTGATTCATCGTGTCTGCCACGAAAATCAAGTCGCGAACGATGAGCAGTGAGTCGTCGGGAACATATTCCACAAAATCAACGGTTGTGTTGGCTCCGCTGTCCGCTGTGTCGGGGACGATACTGACTTCGCTGCGTCGTTCGGCAGAGAGTTGTGTCTGCACTTCAAACGTGCGGAGGCTCTCCACGTCATCGCCAAAGAAGTCGATGCGATAGGGGTGTTCCGAGGAGAAGGAGAAGACGTCGAGGATGGAGCCTCTGACGGCGAACTCTCCTGGTTCATAGACATAGTCGCAGCGTCGGAATCCGAGTTCGAGGAGTTTTTCGGACAGTTTCGTCAGGTCAAAGGTGTCGCCTTCTTTGATGGTGAAGCTCTGTTCCGTCAGTGTCTTCTTGGGTGCTACTTTTTCCGTGATGGCGGCGGGGAAGGTGACAATCATCAAGGGGCGTTCGGTGGTCTCTTGGGTGGTGAGTCGATTGAGCACCTCGGTGCGAAGGATGTCGTTGGCGGCATCCCGGCGCGCATATTTTGCGGCGCGGCGATAGGACGAGGGAAAGAAAAGCACGTTCTCGTCGCCGCAGAGTTGTCGCAGGTCGTGGTAGAAATAGCCTGCCTCCTCTTCATCGTTGAGAATGAAGAACCAGGGACTCGCCTGCTTTTTCTTTTGCTGCGCCAGTGCGGCGAAGATCATGGGTGCGGCGGAACCTTGCAGTCCGCACAGTTGGAGCCTGCGCGGCGTCTTCCGACTGAGGAGATGTCGTAGCGCACTCACGCCGGGATGAGATGTGAAAAGCGAAAGAAGTTCGGAGATTTGCATGGGAAAAGGAGACGGCGGCGCGTTTCGAAGGCGACTTTGTTGAGGTTCAAAGTTTCGTTGTCGCAGTGCGGCTGTTCAGGAAACTCAAAACCTCGGATTTTTATAGAATATTCTTTTTCAAAAAAACTGCGCGTTTTTTTCAAAAATCAGCGCGAGAACCGAAGGGGTCGGCTCTCGCGCTGATGTGAAGACCGGGACGCGGGAACGAAACCGGTCGTTGGAGAATCTTAGAACTGGTATCTGTGGTCTTTAATGCCCGATTCGTGGTTCATGAGATATTCGAAGACGGACTGATAGGAACGCTGACCGATGATGGAAGCGACTTGCTGCATTTCAGCTGCCTGGTCAAACTTCTCGGGAGTGTTCTTTTTGGCAGTGGTCTTCACCACGTAGAGTGCTCCTGCGCCTTTCACGACTGCGGAGGATTTGCCGACGGCAGTCTTTGCGAGGGTGGCGGCGAGGACGGGTTCGGAGACGTTCACGCCTGCCACGGAAGGATAGGAGGCGAAACTGATGTCGGTGAGGGTTGCGTTCACAGCACCTTTCAGTTTCTGCATGTCGGCAATGGATTTCACGTTCTTGGCGAGTGCCAGTGCTTTTTCAGCCTTCTTTTGCTGTTTCACCACGATGGTGAGGAATTCTTTCACGCGGGGGTTGTCCCAGCTGAGATATTTCTTGTCGTTTGTGGCTTTCACGAGCACCACGAGGAGATGGTCGTTGGCGCGTCCACACTCATAGAGTTTTGAAATTTGGTTCTCTTTAGCTTCTTCGAAAATCCAGCGTGCGCATTCTTTGGCTTGTGCACCGCCGATTCGCATCGGGATGACGTTCTGCATGGGCGTGTAGCCGGGGAGGTCGTAGATCATGTAGCCTGCTTTGGCTGCGTTTTTCTCGACTGCGTCCACCGTCTGGTTCTGTGCGAGGAAGCGATTGATGCGGCTGAGTTCGTCTTCGTAGGTTTTCTTGGAGAAGTCAAGTGTGCGTTTCACGACAGCCACCTGATACTTCGTCACCATTTTTTTGCGGTCAAGCACCTGCACGACCACTGCACCTTGTTCGCTGGCGATGACGCTGCTGCTTCCTGCTGCCACCTGAGAGAGTGAGCGGAGATAGAGCGCGTTTTCTTCGTTCATGCCGAATCCTTCATATTGTGCAGAGGTGAGCCAAACGGAGTCACTGCGCTGACCGTAGCGTTTGGCGAGGTCAGCGAAGGATGCGCCGCCTTTCAGAGCGTTGAGAATGCTGTCAGCCTGTGCTTTGCGTGCATTGGGAGTGGCGGCAGTGGCTGCGATTTGACGATAGAGGATGGAGTCGGGTGCTTCCGTTTTGTCGATGAGCTTCAACGTGTTGATGGTGTTGTCCTGTGCGTTGTAGTAAGTTGCTTTCACGCTGCCGACAGCCATGGAGTCGAGGTTCGCGGAGATGTCGGGCACGGAGCGGAATGCCTGCTTGCTGAGCGGGAGGCTGGTGTAGAGGATGTTTGAGTTGGATGTGCGCACCACTTCAGCGACGTCATCTCCGTTGCGGAGTTGTGCTTCAAAACCTTCCACCGTTTTGGTGAGTTCAGCGCGGTCTGCAGCACTTGCCACGACGTTCACGTCGATGATTTTGAGGTCTCGGGTGGGAAGCGGCTGATAGAACTGCTCTTTGTATTCCTCGTATGCCTTCTTGAGTTCGTCGTCGCTCACCTGCACGTCTTTGTCAGCGATGGAAGAGTAGGGGAGAGCTGCGACTTCTGCGGTGTAGAGGACGGAGCGTTCGTCGAAGTTTGTTTTTGCAGCCACGGGGTTAGAGATGAATCCCATGGCGAAGAGCATGTTGAATTTGTTGGCGAGGAGTTCGTCGCGGAGTTGTTTTTCGGTGTTGTCCCAGATTCGTTTGATGAGTTGGATTTGTTCCACCTGTTCTCCCATCTGTGCTTGTTGTGCCTGTGCGATGGTTTTGTTGTAGTCCTTCAGGAAAGTTTGGAGTTGTGTGAGGTCAAACTGTCCGGTTTTGGGGTTTCCGAAGATGGTTCCCATGAGTTGGAGGCTTTGTGCAGTTCCTTGTCGGAGTGCTTCCTGCACTTCTCCATCGGTCACGTAGAGCCCGAGTTTTTCGCATTCGTGCCGAATGATTTCTTTCTGCACGAATTGCTGCCAAACCTGCTCACGAATCTGTTCGTTTTGTTCGTCGGAGAGGTTTCCGCTCTGTCCCTGCATTTGCATTTGCAGTTTGACGATTTCGCTCTGTGCTTCCACTTCCTGCTGGAAGTCTTGGATGGAGAGTTTGTTACCATAGACTTCGCCGACTTGACTGCGTTCCATAGCCGAGGTGGTTTCGATGGAACGGAAGAACTCTTCAGCGATAAAAGCAAAAAGGGCGAGGCCGAGGATGCCGACCAGCAGTGCGCCTTTGCTTCTGATTTTCTGTAGTGCTGCCATTTAGTTAGTGATTATTTGTTTTTTTATGATTATTCTTTGAATTTTGACGTGCAAAGATAGGTATTTGCTTTTAAGTATCTATGTTTTGTCTCTGAAAGTTTGCGCTTTTGCCGTCGGATTCTCCTCAATCGCGCTCTCGTGTAGTGTATTTTAGTGTCGTCGTGGGTGAGGCACGGTCGGTTCGCGCGGTGGGACGGTGTCCTTTTTCGTTGTGTCGGCGGGCGCGTTGGGAGATGCCGGTGTGGCAGTTTCGCCGTAGTTGTTGGCGGGCATGAAGCCGCTGGTTTGTTTGACGTGGTAGCGTGTCAGGCGTTTGTTTTGGAGCGTGGCGCGGAACCAGTTTCCTTCGATTTTTTGGTTGGGTTGTTCCAGTCGCGTATAGACGTCTGAGCGGAGTTCTCCCGTTCTCATGTTCCAAAAGAGTTCGTTGGTGTGAACGGTTGTTTGGGCTTCGAGGTCATTGAGCACGATGTGTCCTCGCAGTTTCCAAAGGTTTTGGTCGTAGAGCGTGGCGGTGTCGGCGCAGACCTCCATGTTGATTTTGAACATGTCATCGAAGCGCACGAGGAAGAGTCCTTGCGGGAATTCCCAGCGTGGTGGTTTTGTTTTGTCATAGACTCTCCATTCCTCCGCCACGATTTTGTAGCGCATGATGCCGGAGTCGGAGATGAGTTTTGTCACTCCGAAGGTGGTCATCACAGGGAGCGAGTCGCGGTTTTGCACGGCTTTCCCCATGGGAGGTGCTTCCGTGCCGCATCCCGCCAGAAGTGATGCGGCGATGAGGATGACAAGAGGGAGGAAAAGAGTTCGCATGATGAAGGCGGCGTGTTTTTTTGCGCGGATTTCTTTTGCGCGGATTTCCTAATGGGATGAAGAAATTCTTATTCCGCCTTCCATTTCATGAACCAACGTTCGTTGAACGAAAGTCCGAGGCAGATGCGGAAGTATTCTTCGCTGACCATGCCTTTGAATTTCGGTTGCATTCGTTCATATTGGAAGGAAATGTTGATGAGCGAGCGATTGTTGTAGGCGTTGGAGATGGGGAGTGCGCATCCGAGCGATGCTTGGTAGGAGCGTGGTCCGTCCTGTTCGCCGATTTTGGTGTAGGGCGTGGCATAACTGAATCCGGCGCGGTAGCGGATGCGTCGGTGCCATTTCAGTGCATCTTCGTTGGGGACGTATTCCAGACCGAAGTTCACCTTGTGTCGGTTCGTGAGACTTCCTGTTCCGCAGGTGTAGTGTCGGTCTCCGTTTGTCTCTTCGGTGATTTCTCCCGGCATTTTGGCTTTGCTCCAGAGTTCGGCAGTGTAGTCCACACCGATGCGCAGTTTTTTGTTCCATTCCCAGGTGACGCCGGCTCCGAAGGTGTGGGGCAGGGCGTAGGCGTTGCGTGCGGTGAGTGTGTCGGTGTGTATGTCGCCGGTGGAGGCGATGTTTTGGTCGTAGAAGACGGCGTCGCGGTCAATGTCGTGACCGAGTCCGTAGGTCAGACCGAGCGTCAGTTTGTTCTTTTTGCTGAGGAGGAAGGAATATTGTGCACCGAAGTCAATTTTATAACTTCGGAGGTCTGTGCGATAGAGTTGCTGTGTTGTGTTGATGTTGTTGTCGTCGAAGTCGTTATAGACGGTGTGGGAGAGGTCTCCCCAGAGATAGCCGGCATTGAAACCGATGGAAAAGTTGCGGATTGGTTCCCATCCGAAGCCGAGATAGACGATGTGGAGTCCGCCTTCGCCCGAGAAGGTGGTGGTTTGATTGATTTCAGTGGGCACGGTCTGAATGGGTTTTTCTTGACTGATGTTGTAGCCTATGGATGTGTAGGGCATGAGTCCGAGAGACATACCTAATCTTGGTGCGAGGCGGAATCCGGCGGAGATGTAGTCAATGGATGTGTTTTGCGCGTGAATTTTTCTTCCGTTGGCTTTGAAGACGCCGTTTTGCATGGTCAGTCCGAAGTCGAAGAGGAAGGAGAGGGAGTCAATGGCAGAATAGGATGCCGGGTTCTTTTGGTTCAGTTCGTTGCCCTTTCTGAAACCGTAGGCTGTTCCACCCATGGCTTTGTTGAAGGCGTTTCCGCCGTCGTTGAGCAGACCGTATCCATAGCGGGAATAGGGGGAGTTGCTACCGTTGTTTTGTGCCGTTGCCGTCAGTGTGGCAAAGGAGAGGGAGAGCAGCGTGGCAAGTTGGAGAATATATTTCATTTTGTCAGAATATGCAACGTGAGCCGCGGGAGAGAGCGGGAGTTTTTCTTATTTGCGTCAGTCAGTTTGTGGCTTCTGAACAGTCAGTCTGTGTGAGGGTTTCGTCAGTCAGTTTGTGGTTGCTGAGAAAGATGATGGAGGAGGATTTCGTTGAGCCCCGTCTCCACCAGTGCCTCTTGGCGTTCAACCGGAATGCCGTGGCAAAATTTGCGGGCGTTACCTCCTGTGAGGAACACCGGCGCGTCGGGAAACTCTTTGCGGAAGGCGCGGATGCAGCCCTCGATTTCCCATTCCGTTCCCGTCATGACGCCGGCGCGGATGGCTGAGACGGTGTCTGTGCCCCATTGCGGGGCGGTTTCTTCTGCCGTCACCAAGGGCAGCGCGGCAGTTTGTTCGTGGAGTGCTCGGAAGCGGATGCCCAGTCCCGGTGAGATGTTACCGCCGAGATAGCGTCCGTCGGCAGAAACGCGGTCAAAGGTGAGACAGGTGCCGATGTCGATGATCAGCAATTCCGTCTTTGGTCGGAGTGCGGCGGCGCCGACGGCTGCGGCGAGGCGGTCCGGTCCCAGTGTTTGCGGGTTGTCATAGCAGACGCGGAGTGGGGTCGGCGTGGTTCCCGTGACGAAGAGCGCGTCGGGGCAGATGGTTTTCAGTGTGTTCCAGACACTTTCTTCTTTTCTGCCGACGACGGAGATCACCGCGTGGCGGAGCGGAAATTTCTCTGCGAGTTCTCGGAACGCACCGGCGGGCGAGCCTTCTGTTCTGAGGCGCGCCACCATGGAGCGTCCGTCAAAGACTGCCACTTTGGTGGAAGAATTACCGATGTCTGCAACAAGATTCATCTTATGCCGATTTTTCTGCGCGGCAAAGTTAGTGCAAGGCGGCGGGGTGTCAAAGAAAAACCTGTTTTTTTATGTGAAACGGACACGGCTCTTTAAATGAAGGAAGCGTGTGTTTATACGTATAATAAGGGGAAACAAAAAACTATACAAACTATACACAAACCCTACATTTAACCCTGCATCTCGTTGATTTCCCGTGAGTTGTGAAATGTATAGTTTGTGCTCCAAACTATACACAAACTATACATTAACTATACATTGAAGCGTTCAAAACCCTACACA
>NZ_JADYUH010000050.1 GCF_021531665.1 Prevotellamassilia timonensis | reverse complement strand
TCTTCTTCCCGGACTTGGGATGCCTGCCAACACCTTTAAATAGGAGATTGGAGAACAGAGTAATGGTAGTTGAATCTATGATTTGCAGTCGTTTGAGCCATGATGGAACCTGCCGCTTTCGGCTGTCCGAGGAAAGTAAGTCCTTGTAGCGGGCATATAGGCTGCGGTAAGTGTCCTCAAACACCTTTTCAGACCTGCGGGCGTTGGCATCCGACAATGTGCTGCGTCTAGGCATCGTGCTTATGCCAAGATGGGCAAGCTTGCGAGACTCGGGAAACATGGAGTCTGAAATCTCGCGCAATGAGTCGAATCTTCTGATGACAGCGTAAAGCATGACTGTCAGATGTTGGAAGGCATCAAAGTGCTTCACGTAGCGTTCTCCATGATGTGCACGGCTGAATTTGAGTATTTCGTCTTTGTCAAGTAAATCTATTAACTGACCATACATCGGCTGTCCGCTAAAATGTGTACCTTTGTTCATAGTTATCGTTGTTACCCGAGAAAACGCAAAGGTAACTACAAGGGCTGAATACCAAGCGAGGTACTCAGCCCTAATTTTAATCGTCTCAAAAAGTTTTACCGGACAGCAATATAATTAATCACATTTTCAAAGAACTCTTTGGCTGTGCGGCATAGTCGTTAGGCCATATGTTGAATTTTAACGAACTATTGATATAAAGGGAATAATTATTGGTGTCCGCTAAAAATCTTTGGAGATTTCAGGGACTTCTATTTTCTCGGACAGCCGATATACTGGACGCACAAGTAGTCTTTGGGTTGCTGTAAAGGGACAGAATATGCCTCAAAATAGCAAATATAGCCATTCACGGTTAGGTTTATGTCGTGTGAGAGACGGAATTTTTAGCGGACAGCCGTTGTTACCTCTTAAGAGGGGGCTTGTCTTTCGCCAAAAACCGTATTATTCGACACAAAAACATGTTTAGCGGACAGTAATAGGGAATAATATAGAAATGAAAACATAACATACTATTCCCTTTTTCTGTATTTAATATTTTATAAAGTTACTTTCCTTTGCTCTAACAGTGTTATAAACAAGTTTTTCAGTCTAGACTTGTCTGACTCAATTGCACTCACTGTATAGAAATGAACATTTTTGAAACCAGCTCTTGCTGAGTTAATCAAATTAGAGAGTCCCAATTCTGTAGATATGAAACGTTCAATTTCATTTTCTCCAGGAGTCTTAGAATAGCCCAATTCAGGCAGATATCCCATATCTGTTTTTGTACATACGAAATTGAAGTCAATCTTATTAGATTTTCTGCCAACAGTTTCAAGAATATCTTTCAATACAGCAAAAGAACCGTCAATTCTATACTTTTCTGCATTTGCATTTCTCTTATGCCAATCCACAAATTTTGCACTTGCAGGAGTTCCTGAAATATCAAGCATACTAGGGTCTACAATGAACACAATAGATTGTACATTTCGATAAAAATCCATCGCAGTTTTATGACTTGATGAGCTAGCATTAAATTTCTCACCTGCAACATCATAGAAGAATAAATGATAAGGTACAGGACGCAATTTACTCTTTAATATCAATTGAATAGCACGATACTTATTAGCCACGTCGGTTTGAATACCATCGCGTGCATCAATACGCTTTTTCTTATTCTCAATTCTCGTATCATTATCGGCATCAATTTGAGAGAAACGCTCAGGATATGAACTCATCAAAGAATATAATCCACTATATAACAAATATGATTTTCCTGATGAACGATGACCTACAATACCAATGTGTATTTCTGTTCCAATAGTATTATCTGTATCTGCATTTATAAATGAATTACACTTCTTACATTTACGTGTTACCTTTCCTCTTCCATTTAATAACATTGTAGGAATACTTTTTCCTGTTACAGGGGATTTATGAGTAAATACACCATAAACACCGGGATGTAGTTTTACTGGATGAGGCTTTCCACCTACAATATAATCGGGAGTAGCAGTTGAACCACAAACAGGACAAGGCCTTCTGATACTATATATTCTTGTTACAATGAACTCAAATCCATTTAGAAGCATATTTAAGGATATTACGAATACTGCGAAAGCCAAGAACAGAACCATAGGAGTAAAGAATATTACAAGAATAACATCCCAATAATTCTTGAATATTCCTAAGCCCCAACTAAACATGTTGACACTCTGCATAAATTCAAATCCCCATGTCACAAGGTCTTCTCCTACTTCTTTAATTGTATCTTGATATCTTACTATTAAAATACCGATTATTAAAGGTAAACAGCCTACTGGTTCCTTACCAAACAAGGCAAGAACACCTCCAACAAGGCAAATCCAACCAATAATGATAATCGCCCCAAAGATCAGTTTTACACCCCACAATAAGCCCCAAATAACAACCCCAACTAATAGAATTAGAATAATTGAAGCAACAAATGCAGCCAATGCAATTAACAATAAGGTGCCGGCCTTTGTATAAGGTTCGTGATTATACATCCATAATCTCTTCATTCCATTGTTTTGAATGTGTCCGGTAAAATTATGGAAGACAAAATCAGAAGCCATATACCAACTTCTAGCTGTTACTATGATGGTACAAACGATAAGTATAATAAACAAGACTCTACTAGGAGAATCAGCCTGATTAACACTCCTTGATAAAACATCATTTATGTAATTGTCAACAAACGCTATATTTATATATGACTTTGTAGAAACACTTGTTTGCTCTGCTGTATTGGACGCAGTCAATTCTGCCTCTGAATAATACAAAATCTCACGCTTGACGGTTGATTTCAGACGTCTATTTTCTCTCTCTATCTTTTCAACCCAGTTACCATTATTATCTAACTTATATTTGTACGTACTCTGACTCGTTATTTTATTAGCTGCCTCGTCGTATACCTTTTTAGAAACTACTAAACCTAACGTATCACAGTCATAATGAATCTCTTCTCCCAAATTGTATTCTTTAACTTGCTTAAGCTTGTTATTTTCATACAAATACTCAACAGAAGAACAATCAGATTCTATGTAACAAGTCTTTTCATTAATTATATTACCATTTAGATCATATCCCCATTCTTGAATAAAGCCTGATTTAAATCCATTGTTCTCGCCGGTTATATATGTCTCCTTTATCAAATCACCAAATTCATTGAATTCAGGAGTATATTTAGTTATCTCATTCCATTGAATATTCTCTATCCGACCATTATCTCCATAGTGCATAAATCGTGTTACCGTATCCTTATCTACGATATGCTTAAAAGATACTAATCTACCAGATTTGTCAAAATCACATTGCTTTGTGTAAATCAGTTTTGACTTATTTGAATACTCTCTTTCAATTATTGATTTAGCAGAGCCCTTTACTTCATAATAATTTGGAGTATAGGGAGTGAACCTCGCTTTATCTTGGCTACATGAAGTAATTATAACTGACAATAATGTCAGTATGAATAATTTATATAGTTTCATCATTTACATTTAAATAGGTTAAGAAATTTTCTTGTTATCTTTTTAATTAATTTATCAGAATCAGTAAGATGGCGAACTAAGTCTTTGTCTCTACATAATTTGATAAATGACTTTTTATCTCGACTCTTCCACTTGGAATTATCAGATATAATCAAAACATAATCTTCACGATTCTCACGAATCACTCTAGTTCTTGATTCCCAAGTAGCTAGTATTATTTCTTCAATCATATCAGAAGACAAATAGTCCACACCTTTAATGTATTCTCTCAGATCTTTAGATGTAGGTTGTGTCTTTAACCATGCTTCATATAAATCTCGAATATAGTCAGCACCTTTATCCATTTTATGAGCTGTAAATAAGATGTTTACATCGACTCGTTTAGGAATTTCATTGTCAAACAAGTTGTTCAAAATTACAATTTGCTCAGATGTATTTCGATCAATTTTTAAATTGTATGACAACAGACCATTAAGTACCTTTTTTGTTTCTTTTAAAGGATTGTCCATGCTCAATCTGATGTACTTGTCAAACAATTCCGTAAGTCCCATCATATTAAATACATCTACTGAAATCTTATCTATAAATGAAATTAAGTTTTTCATTCCAGCATTAGCTTCTGCATCTATTTGTTTTCCATAGTATGATAAAACAACTGGAGATAAAGTCTTGATAATACTTGCATCATAATTACTATGTTTCAGTATTAACGAAAAACATTCTTCACGAGAATTCAAACAAATTGTCTTTACAATGTCTATTAGTTCAGGAATACGATAAGTATGATTTAAGATATATGACAATAATTCATTTTGACATCTATCAATAGGATACAATCGTTTAATTAAATCTTCCTTTTCTTGTTTCTTTAAATCAGATGCTAAGACGTTCTCTATTACAGATCCAATATTCAATTTTAGACTATCTGCATAATAGAACTGAATAAACTTGGCCCAGACAATTGTATCTTGAGACTGTTTAAGTGCATTATAGAAAGCATTGTCTGACAGAATTTTAGTTCTGTCAACAAGAGCCATAACAATCTCGATATTATCTTTGTTGACAATTTTAGACAGATATGAGTTCTCTCCAAAAATAACATTGGTAATCCAAGTTGAACTCTCTTGTGTTATTTTTAAATTACGTCTATTAGAAGGCAAAACATAACCAACTATATTTATTGCCTGGTTTATTTCCGAACCTTTTTTAGACGTTAAGCCACAATTTATAGTCCCATTAATTTTCTCCCACAATTCGGTTTCTTGCACCAAAGACAAATGCACATTATTCAATTGGTTAATGAAATCTTGTGAAATATCCTGCAATAGTATATCCTTATCGGATTCAATTGCTATAAATAAATTATACAAGAATTGATAATTCAACTCTTTAGTTAAGTCTAAGCCAAGATAATAATTGACTAACTTCTGAATTGTAACATTATCATTTTCACCGCCCAACTCAAGAATCTTCTTATAGATATAATTATCATCAATGTTTGTAGTAGTTCTGTTGAATATATCTACACAGATATGATTATTTTCATAGAGTTCATTTTTATTAAACTCATTTACAAAAATCATATTAAAGTCATCAGGTACACCATATCCCTGCATATAGTTCGACAAAAATGTCTTCTCTCCATTAAGTAATTGTGGCAGAAGAGACATTCTCTTGATTAATTCAGAAGTCTGCTTAGCAGGAGCCTTTATAATAATCTTTTTGAGGCTATCTTCTTTGTTGTTTATGATATTGTAATATGATTGCAAAAATCCTATGACGCAATATGCAAATTCAGCATCAATTATATATTCACAACTTGTCTCACATTGGAGACTTTTGGGAGAAAGTAATTGGGGTTCACCAGTCAATAAGGTTCTTAATTCCACATTGTCTGGCGTACAGGTATAGTCTATAGGAGTGAAAACACTTTTGCGATCAATTTCTGCCAATACAGAAATTGGTGGCATCTCATCAAAGATCAAAAGATGAGTAAAATAATTGGTACCTGTTCTCATAGCCTCATTCCTATTACAGAAATAGCCATAATCAATACCAAGGTATATTGTCCGGCCCAAAACATATTTGATAGAGCCACTATCTAATATAACTTTGTGATAAATATAAGTTGGAGGATAATCATATACGATTCTCGGATTTTGCTGTATTTGTTCAAATGTTAGTTTTCTGTTATCATCCAAACTATATCCAAACACACATTTTTCAGCGATAGTAGAGGCCTCGTGTGAATCCATACCAGTTGTATAGGTACGAATACCAATTCCCGCAGAATGTGTAATAATAGAACGCTCTGACGATGTGTAATAAATCTCTTTGTAATTCAATATTTTCATAAGAAACTGATTTATTTTACAATTGGTAATGAATATTTAAATTGATGTAATATCCAAACAAGTGGATCCAAAACTCTATATGGTCTCAGATTATTAATACTACCTGTTTTATCAGGCATACCTCCCAGGGCTGAAATTCCAAAATATTTAACATTCTTGTAATGGTTTTCCATACTATTAATGAAATTTTGCTCATTCCAAGAATTGAGTCCAGCCCTAATACCATCACTTATACTATCAATATCTGACAAGTTTACGCCACTACCATCTAAGAATGAACTATTGCGTTCAATGGACATACCTGGAATCGCTGTATTTTGAAACAATTCATCATTTTTGAGAATTGCATCAATTTTACTGAATACCAAAGCCATCGGCTTTTTATAATGAGCATCTCTAATTTGTCGGTCTCCCTCCTCAAAGTGAGTAATCAAATTAGATATAATCTTATCATATCTCAATTCTATATCAGATAATCCCATTGGTGCCTTTAACTTATCATGTACATAAGGGATAGAAAAAGTATCCAAAAGAAATATTACAGCATCAGACTGATTCAAGAATTTTACATTAGATGCAATATTCTTGGGATTTGCGAAATTCTCACCAGCAGTATCATAGAATACTAAGTAAATCGGAGATTTACCTTGTTGCCCCAATTCATAGATTAACGGAATCCTATTTTTGGGGTCATTTATATCTGTTTGAGGAGGACACTTGCTATTCTTGTACATAATGTTAAAAAAGTCTCGTTCATATCGCTCCTGAGTATTATTTTCAGGTTTATTAGCTACTGCTGATGCTGTTGTTCCAATATTACCTAAACAATGACCATAATGAAACAATTCATTAATAAGAGTAGTAATATAATTAGTTTTACCACTACTTCGTGCTCCAATGATTGATATGATATATCCCTTTTCCTTAACCATATGCTTAGGAATCCTATTATGGCAATGTGGACAAATTACCAAATATGATTTTTCTCCACATTGTGGGCATTTTGCACCTTCGGGCATACTTCCAAACAAGCTCCCAAAAGAAAATTTAGGTTTAAAACTAGGACACTCGTTTTGAATGTTACCCCAAAACTTATGCAATTCAGGATCATCTCCTTTTTTGCATCCAGATTCATTACTGCATCGGAACATAACTTCATTTCGTTCAAATGTATCAAAGCAGTAAGGGCATACTATCTTACTCATATGTTATTATTTTAATTGTCTTGTTTCAGGTATAATCACAACTTGTTTTGCGAGTTCTCTATCTGCAGCAATAAGTCTAAAATACACGGGCTTACCTTTCTGCATCCTTGCGTATTTGAATTCTTTTTTCAAAACACAGCCTGGTTTTAACTCATTGGGAGAAATTGTTAAGTGTGTTCTATAATTTACAAGGTTTGTGGGAGGAAAATTTTCAGCAATTAATAGTTCAATCTTACAAGGTAATATGGAATCACTCTCAATAGAAAGGCTGTATTTGTCTTTAGATAAAAATCCAAAGAGACTCTCACTCTTTACCTCTTTAAAGTTAATCTTTACTGCTTTAAGACTTATGGTCTGGGTTATATCTTCTCCAATAAGGACCTCATTACCCACATGAATTCTTGAGGCAACACCAATCTTGATTGCCTTTGCTTTTTGTGGCAATTCAACTTTATAATTTGAGGATGCAGGTGAGTCTATATCATATTTTTGAACATTACCATTATCTACCTGAACTTGGATTCTTACAGAAGATATATTATCCCATTTCCATCTGACTAGTACAAATGTTTCATTTCTATCAAAACTAACTCCAGATGGTTTTATGATAGAAACCAATTTAACCTCTTTTCCGGCAACTCCAATATTCCCCTGAACAATAATGGGCAAAAAGTATTTTACTCCACTAAAATTCTTTCGTAGTTGATATGAATTTCCAGAAATATCTAGCTGTCGATGTTTAAGATTATCGATATTTACTTTATTATTCTCTAAAATATCAAAAGTCTTATCTGATTCAAAAATGTAAAGTGTTCCCTTATTCGGCTTGTCCCATGATAATTTAACAATATCACCCTGTTCTGTCATTACAAGTTTGACAGGTTTAGGTGGTGACATTGGTCGAATGACTTGAGTTATTCCTGCTGAACTATGCTTTTTCTGAGTACAGTCCTCATATATCGTTATAAACTTATAAGTATATGGTTGTTCTGGTTTGAGGTTGAAATCCATATAAGAAGAACCTGTCAGGTTTTTAATTAAGGTTCCATCGCGATATATTTCTATACTTTTAGCTCTATTAGGGAAAGGTATGCTGAATCCTATTTGATTCTCTTGTACATCTAATGAAATTGAATTAGGATCTATATCAATAACAGTCAATGCTGGCGTCGTTGTTATTGCAGCATGAGAAGAGAACACATCTCCACATTTACTATACACTGCATAATAGTAACTAACACCTGCTTCTGATTTTGTGTCATCCACAGCATTATTCAATGTTTCACAAACAACCTCCCCATCTTTTGGACTACTTGGTCTTCCATTTGCTTTTCGGATGAGAAGATATTGGATGTATTGTGATTGTAGTTTTGACCATTCAATATGGATAATGTTTCCTTTCACCTCTGCCTTTATACTAGTAGGTGCAGTAGGAGGTGTTAATTGTAATTTTTCTTTTGCAATAGCACAGTCGGAACAGATTGAGAGAGCCTGCATATAACAATCAATCTGTTCGTTAGTGTTGCTTATTGATTTTGCTTTCGTAATTAAAGCATCGGCATTATTAACAGCACTTTCTATTTCCTTTCTCAGCAATGTTGCTTCCTTTCCGTATCCAATTTTGCCTAACAATGTAGATGCCTCGTAATACGCATGCTTACCACATAATTTTTTTACTTCGGATAAGGCTAACTCAATAGCAGATTGTGACTTTTTTATAGCACTAACAACCTCTAGCAACTTTGGATGATTAGGCCATATGTTGGCCGCATTCTCTAAACATCTTATAGCCTCATCTACATTATTATATTTAAGTGCAGTTTGTGAGTCTTTTACAAGAGTGTCTGCTTTAGGGAAATCACCTATGACAAAACCACATTTGATACATCTCAATTCCTTATGATCTGAACTCTCTCTACCGCACTTAGGACATACAACAATTACGGGCAAGCCACAAGACTTACAAACTCTTGAACCTTTAGAATTTAACGTACCACAGAATCGACACATCTGCATACTGCTATTATCGGAAGGTTCGACAATAGTCACTTTATGCTGTTCGGCTGTGTTATATATCATATACTCAGCTTTATCATAAGGCATACCTTTCTTGGTACATTCTTCTAATAAAGCTTTATACTGTTCTGGACGAATTATTCGATCTGTGCCGGATGCTATTCTTTCTATTTTTGAGCGGACATCTGCAAATACTTGATTGCCACACGTAAAATCATAATCTGCACGTTTGCCAGCATCTAAAAGTTGGGTTTTACAATGAGCAACAAGGTTATTTACTATTGTTTTTTCATCATTGGCAGGCCTTTTTTGATTCTCTGCATATTTCTCATCACAAATTTGTTTTATCAAAGAAGATGGAGCATTTGCAGGGACACACAAGAAATCATAAAGATCTCGCTTCTTGACCTTAGCCAAATCTTCTAAAATACGTTTAAATAAGGCCGGATCCAATTCACGACCACTACCTGTTTCCTTATACTTAAACTCTTTCTTTTTCTTGATAGTTGCACCAATAATAGATAGAATCTCCTCTTTTGAGAAAACCGAATTCTTTTTTGCCAATTCAGCCAATGCAGCTTCTTCTATCTGTCCATTAACAACATATATAGATGCATCTTCTCTGATAGATTTTTCTTGCAGTTGTTTTTTCTGGGCAATCAAAGTTGTATATTTGTCAGCATGTTCCTTTAGCATATTAGGGTTAGTTCCTAATTCTGCTTTAAAACGCTTTAGTACTTCCAATTTCGCTTTTGCGCGGGCTGCCTGACGAGTCAATTGATTCGTCCACTTCTTTATTTGGGCTTCAAGTTCTTCTTTTACCTTCGCTTCGCCATCCTTAGGGGTTAATCCTAAAAAATCATATATATTTTCTTCCATAGGTTCCTCAAATATTAAGTTTCAAACTACTAGCATTACCAGATTGGGTTAACTCTTGAGCTATTGTGCTAAAAGATTCTACAAGATTCTCCAGATCCGTCATTACAGAAATAGTTGAGATCCGTCTTAAGAACTTTTCATCAGCATGACCAAAACCGATAGCAATAATGTCAATACCAGCATCTTTACATCTATCAGATGTTGCAATTGCATCCTTCTGATCGAACCACTCTCCATCTGTAAGAACTACAACGATAGGTTTATCCTCAGAATATTTGAGTTTTTTATAACAGAACTCAAGAGGACTATTTGTCCCACCTCTTGCAGACATCTTTTTAATCGCTTTATCTATAACTTTTATGTCTCTCGATAATGAACAATATTCAACTACGCTATCAGTAAAGCCTACAATTGATATAGATGAAGTTTCCAAATTTAACTTATTTACAAATTCAATTGCTGCAGATGATGCATTCTTTAAAGGCTTTCCAGCCATACTACCCGAAATGTCGATAGCCAAAATAATATTCATAGCAATCTTGCCTTTAGGCTTCTCATACAACCAGGACATATCATTTTGTAATGGTAACTTCTCTGCAACTAAATGTCTTCTTGTTTCTTGTTGATAGCCATTGATATTTATGACTCCATTTTCATCATAAGAATATTGAAGATCTATAATGGTTTCTCCTCCATTTACATATTCAATATTTCTAATCATGTATCTTCCCACAACGGTACACTCTTTTACCTCTGTACCTTCACCTTGTGTTAGATAAACTTCCATTTCATTGCCAGAGTTTCGTCTTGTTTTATGTTTGAAAGAACGACTTTCTGATATTGGTATGGTTTTGTTTTTTCTAATAATAATAGAGTTGACATAACGATTACCATCTTGGCTAACTGCTATTGCACCAAGGCTATGGCTCATTACGTCTTTAATTTGTAAATCCTTGCCACTTGGTAATGATAACTTTCGGAATGTTCCCTGCGGCAAACCTCTTCGAACACTCTGGTTTGCCATCTCTAAAGAAGCCTGAATACCTGCTCCCAAACAAACTGCCTCATCGACATTAATACCACGAAGAGGTGCTCTGCCTGACATTTCTTGAACCCATTTCTCAACCATTGGCATTTTGGTTGATCCTCCAACCAATAGGGCTCCAGAGATGTCGTGCCAACTTAATCCCGCCTCACGAAGCACTTCCTCTGTCTTTTCTTGAGTACTTTGCAAAAGGTTCGCAGTCAATTCCTCAAATTTTTCTCTAGTAATTTCATATTTCTGTCTATGTCCTGCGTATCTAACTAACATAGAGGCAGACTGTGTAGAGGATAATTGCTTCTTCAACTTTTCAGCATTGAAAGCTAAATCATTATAAGTTAAAGGATCATCATTCGGGTCTTCTCCGAACTCACGTACAAATTGATCAGTAATATAGTTGATGATACAATCGTCCCAATCCTTTCCTCCTAATGAATGGTCTCCTCCTGTAGCAAGGACATTGATGCCACCGTCCTTCACTTCAAGAACGGTGACGTCAAATGTTCCACCACCAAGATCATAAACCAAAAGCTTTTGGTCTACATCTCGTGTAATTCCATAATTAATAGCAGCAGCCGTCGGTTCATTAATAATTCTCAAAACCTCTAAACCGGCATTTTGTGCCGCTTTAATTGTTTCATTACGTTGCAAATCATTGAAATATGCAGGAACGGTAATTACTGCTTTAGAAACTGTAGAACCAAGACTAATCTCTGCATCAGATTTTAATTTT
Organism: Prevotellamassilia timonensis; assembly: GCF_021531665.1. Lineage (GTDB taxonomy): Bacteria > Bacteroidota > Bacteroidia > Bacteroidales > Bacteroidaceae > Alloprevotella. The sequence continues at coordinate 9,426 of NZ_JADYUH010000050.1, read as the reverse complement.
CGTAGCAGGATCGCAGATAAATCTGTCGCAGAATAATCCTTACCGTTTACATTAAAGCAGAATTCGGGATTACCCATTTCTCTCTTAAAGAACATGATTACATTATCTTCGCCACTCAACATCATTTCTTTAGCCTCTGCACCCGCAATGGCATTGCCGTGGTCATCAAAATATACGACAGAAGGAGTCAAGTGTTCTCCATCACAATTCTTTAAAATAATAGGTTTCCCGTACTCATCTATTGTAGAGACAGCAGAATAAGTGGTTCCTAAATCTATTCCAATGAAATGTTCCATCTTTATAATCAGTTTATGACGTTCTAAAAATTAATTTTCTTTTTTACACTCTAATGGCATTGCATGTCTCAGTGTCTGATTTTTCTGGATAATATCCAAACCTTTCAAGGTTAGCTAACCAAGCCGCACAATTAACCACAAATCTGTCTGTACCTGCCGAATTCCATTTGTAGTATAAACGAGTAAATCCACCATCAACTAAACATCGCTTTCCGTCCAAATCATAATAGGCTGTTACTATCAAGCCATCTGAACTATAAACTAAAGGACTCAGCCCGCCATCGATCCTAACATTAGAGATTGTAATACCTTCATAAAAATTTTGGACTCCTGTTGTAATTAAATGGTCTTTAATAATACCAGGTCCTTTATCTTTCTTTTGTATAGACAAAACCTTATCTCCATGATAATCACCTCTCATTTTTGAATTAAATAGTTTGGAAAGTATCGGATTTGTATCTGCAAAATACGGATCATTATCTGACCATAGATATAATCCCTTTCCGCTATTAAATAATTCATAAATGAATGTATAATGTTCGTTGGACAAGTGAGTGCGACGGTCTGCGATTAGCCATAGTTGAGACTTACAATCATCCAAGATATTCTTAATTTCCTTAAGAGGGAATTTACCTTTATATACAACTACGGAAAATCCTTTCTTTTGCAAGGCTTTTGATGGTTCATGCATATTTGTACCAGAATCACTACACAAATCCACAATGACTATTTTGTAGCCCTCAAAAGCACCATCTTTAGCCAAATCATATTCAGATCCCAGTGGATTACCAAACACATCGGTTTTAACTCCTGGGATTAAACTTTGTCCTGCATATTTTGAATATGGAAGAGCTAAACTCTTTGGCCGTTCAAAAAGCCACATCATGTTTTGAGGCAGTCCTGCCTTTTCGGCAACTAACTTTATTGATGTCTCAGTTTGGTACCCTGAAACATTAATGACCCCGTCTTCATTATACGAATATTCTATGTCAATATTGGTAACATTACCAGGAACATATTGTATCCCTTTAAGAACATATTTTGAAACAACAAGTACATCATGAACATCTGTTGATTCACCTTGTGTCAAATATATTTCTAAATCGTTGGTACTATTAGAGAATGTTCTATGACAAAAAGAGCGTTTAGCTGATATAGGAATTGTTTTATTCTTCTCAATAATAATAGAATTAACATATTGAGTTCTATCATCCGAAACAGCTATAACACCAAGACTATGACTCATTACATCTTTAATCTGTAAATTCTTGCCACTTGGTAATGATAACTTTCGGAATGTTCCCTGCGGCAAACCTCTTCGAACACTCAGGTTTGCCATCTCTAAAGAAGCCTGAATACCTGCTCCCAAACAAACTGCCTCATCGACATTAATACCACGAAGAGGTGCTCTGCCTGACATTTCTTGAACCCATTTCTCAACCATTGGCATTTTGGTTGATCCTCCAACCAATAGGGCTCCAGAGATGTCGTGCCAACTTAATCCCGCCTCACGAAGCACTTCCTCTGTCTTTTCTTGAGTACTTTGCAAAAGGTTCGCAGTCAATTCCTCAAATTTTTCTCTAGTAATTTCATATTTCTGTCTATGTCCTGCGTATCTAACTAACATAGAGGCAGACTGTGTAGAGGATAATTGCTTCTTCAACTTTTCAGCATTGAAAGCTAAATCATTATAAGTTAAAGGATCATCATTCGGGTCTTCTCCGAACTCACGTACAAATTGATCAGTAATATAGTTGATGATACAATCGTCCCAATCCTTTCCTCCTAATGAATGGTCTCCTCCTGTAGCAAGGACATTGATGCCACCGTCCTTCACTTCAAGAACGGTGACGTCAAATGTTCCACCACCAAGATCATAAACCAAAAGCTTTTGGTCTACATCTCGTGTAATTCCATAATTAATAGCAGCAGCCGTCGGTTCATTAATAATTCTCAAAACCTCTAAACCGGCATTTTGTGCCGCTTTAATTGTTTCATTACGTTGCAAATCATTGAAATATGCAGGAACGGTAATTACTGCTTTAGAAACTGTAGAACCAAGACTAATCTCTGCATCAGATTTTAATTTTCGTAGCAGGATCGCAGATAAATCTGTCGCAGAATAATCCTTACCGTTTACATTAAAGCAGAATTCGGGATTACCCATTTCTCTCTTAAAGAACATGATTACATTATCTTCGCCACTCAACATCATTTCTTTAGCCTCTGCACCCGCAATGGCATTGCCGTGGTCATCAAAATATACGACAGAAGGAGTCAAGTGTTCTCCATCACAATTCTTTAAAATAATAGGTTTCCCGTACTCATCTATTGTAGAGACAGCAGAATAAGTAGTTCCTAAATCTATTCCAATGAAATGTTCCATCTTTACATTAACTTCAATGCTTTAACCTGAGATTTTGCTTCCTCAACCTCTTCTGCACTCATGACACTCTGAAGTTTAACCTCCATATGTACGGTACGACCGCCTGTTACATCTCTTGCATCAACAGAAAGTAATCCTTGCTCATCAATTTTCATTATGACATCAATTGGTGCATTCGCAGGCAAGTTTTCTGGGAGAGGTTTCAATTCATCAGAAACCAAAAGTTTAGCATCATCATCATTAACAATATCTCCATCACTTGCACCTTTTGCATAATCATTTTCAAAAACAGACAACAATACTGATGCTTGATTTGCCTCTACTGTTGACGCAGAAATAGCAACGTCCAATGGAATAGCACTATTCTTAAAAATGAAATTGTAAAGCTTTAATTCGCGTGTATCAGGGTCTTGCATCTGCAAAGCATAACTCTTACTTACAACATTCTTAACAACAACCGGCTTTTGACCACTAGGTAAATGCCAGCCACCAACTTGAGATGTAGTAGCCTCCTCAATAACCTCTTCTACTTTCTGGCCAGTCTTTTGAGCAATCTCTAAAGCTTTTTGATATGCCTCCAAATTCTGACCATAAATAGCTGCACCTCTTGCAACAGATTCATTTGGATCGCAGAACTCGATAGGTGTGCCAGCAAACTCCTGTTCTAAACGCTTCTTTACTTGCGGCATAAATGTCGAACCTCCAACAAGAAGAATCTTGTCGTAATGGGTTACACCCTTAGCCGCAGCTTCATTCATTGTATCTCTAGTCTTATCTATAGAACTTTGCAACAAACTAGCTGTATTATTCTCAAATTGATCAACTGAGATTTCAATCTTTGCTCCATTTAAACGGAATGAAGTCTTTTCACGCTGCGACAGTTGTTTTTTAGCTTGCTCACTCTTCAATTCAAGGTCACCAAGAGCGACAGTATCATCGTAAATATCATCAGCACTACCTCCTGTTTGCTGCACATATTGATCTATTGCATATTTTTGGATTTCAGCATCCCAGTCCTTACCACCCAAATTATGGTCTCCACCAGTGGCAATAACTTCAATCACTCCTGAATCCACTTTAATAATTGTAACATCAAAAGTTCCACCACCAAGGTCATAAACCATTACAGTTTGAGCTTCCTCTGCTTTCAAACCATAAGAAATAGCAGCAGCTGTTGGTTCATTAATAATACTTAAGACATTCAAGCCTGCAATTTCACCAGCTTTCTTTGTTGCCTCTCTTTCATCCAAACCAAAATAAGCTGGACATGTGATTACAACATCTTTTACCTCTTCTCCCAATTTCTCACTTGCATCTTTAGCAAGCTTTGCAAGAATAAGAGAAGAAACAGTTTCTGGTTTATAATCAGTTCCGTTAGCGTTAAAGACGAAATCTGCATTACCCATTTGACGTTTAATGGTTGAACACACCAAATCTGGGTCTGATTCCAATGCTTGTTTGGCTACATCACCAACAGAAACGCTACCTCCCGTTTCAAAAAACACTACCGATGGTGTGACAGGAGAATTTTCTTGATTAGGAACTGTTACGGGCTTTCCATATTCATCTACATATGCAATACATGAATAGGTTGTACCTAAATCGATACCAAAGATCTTGCTCATAATTGTATATTTTTAATACTATTAATTATTGATTTTCGTTTTTTGCAGAAGCCTCTTGTTTGAATTTATATATCCAAACAAGTTCCGGTTTAAGATTTACACCATTCCAGCTATAACCTTTACGTATACGCTTGACAATGAAATTATCAAGATCTGGATTATCTGTTGGTACCTGCTTTACAACGCGTTGAGTTCTAGGATTAAATTTGTCAACATCATCTTCATATAAAACCACACCATTAGATTCCAAAATGTCAATCAAATCATCGGGCATAGTTCTTAGATATTTTTCTGCCAATGCAGACTCATTTTCTCCCAGTTTTCCTATAAAAGTATGTGTATCATCTAAAAGAGTAATAGTACTTAATATGAATGGCTTAAGAATTTTTGCGTACAAATCAGTCTTGTAGTTTTGAAGTTCATTGTACATTTTATCAAACAACTGAGCCTTATGCTCATCTTCTGCAATCTTGCCATCAAATTTTTTCAGTAGCAACTCGTTTTGTTGATTAAGACTTTCTATACGCTCAAGAAGAGTATTAATCAAATCATTAGGATTGGTTGATTCCATTGGCTGCTGTTCTTCCTCTTCAATTGTTGGAGAATTATCAACAGGCTCAGAATCAACAATATTTTCACTTTCGACTGACTCCTCAGAAGAGACAGTTTCAATAGGAGTTTCTTCCAAAACCTCCTCTACATTAGACTGAGATACTTCATTGACTTCAATATCAAAGTCCTCAAATTCTTTAGTATTATCCATAATTGTAGTATTTAAAGTTTATAGTTTTTTGCCATCTCAAAAAGTTCCTCTAATCCAGATTGCTCATATATACTATAAATCAATCTAAATCCATCTCCATAAATGGGATCTGGACTTTCCATAAGATTCTTTTTATAGTACGATGCTTTCTGAGCACTCATATTCTCATATATAATATATGAACCAATATTGCACAAGCCTTCACACTTCAATGGTGGGAGTTGGATTCCATTCTCTATTTGCCATATATGTAAAATCTCATGAGCTAATGTTGCTGTAAATTCAATTTTGGGCAAATATGACAGCATGTATATGTGATGCTTAAATTTGTCTTTAAATCCTAAGAATCTTCCTCCTAAAGTATTACATGAATGGGTCTGTGTTAGTCCCTTGTTTTGAAAATTTACAGGTTGTTTTCGTATTTCTGCCATTTTTTGTGGCGATACAATATCTATATTTACAGAATCAAGGAACTTATCATTGAAAAACACTCCAATATCCATAAATTTACGCAGGACATATTTCTTTAGTTTTTCTACTTGCTCCGCATCAGAAATAACACTTGCCATGCAGGAATTACACAGTGAGCGTCCGTCACCAGTACTGTCACTAAAGCGCACAAAAGAACCGCATGAAATACAAAATGTAACTTCATGATTATCAATGTGACTCTGGCAAACCTTATTTCCCCAATAGTCTTGATAATATTGACCTGTTATTGTACTATTACAAACTAAACACTTCATTAGATCTGATAGTCTTCATCTTGCTCAGCCTCTTCTTGTTGCTCAGCTTCTTCAATTTGACCTTCGTATTCAGAATATATCTCTTCACGTTGTGATTTATAATTATCAAAATTAGCATCTTCTTGACGACCTAATTCATTATATCGATACATCTCTGCATCACAATTTTCACCCCTCGCACTTTTTTCCTCTGCTTGGCTTTTTACTTTTTCTTTTTCTTCTGCGATTGCATCTTGATGGCTACGATAATCATGTTCTGCCTTATCTAATCTGGCATCACGCTCATTTCTTAAATCATCTGCTTTTGACATAATCTATAATTTTAAGGTTATTAATTTCTTTCACGTGTTAAATTCTCCCCATATTCATTAAGATATTCTGGGTCTGAAAAATATTTAATCTTTCCACTTAAAATAGGGAATCCTAATTTCCCCTGATAGAATACTAATTGCACATCATATGCATTGGCATTCATGACTTCATGTGGTGTAATGAGGTCTATGACTTCTTGTGTTACAGATTCACCCTTACTCTTTGACCAACCAACTTGAATCGATTTAGAAAAGCTGTAACTATTTGTATATGTCTCATTTTCACTAAAACTTTCATTACTGCCACCTGATGAGGTGTAATTAAAACCTTGGTATGAATACCCACTATTAGTTCCACGAGTATTGCTTGTTCCACGGGCAACAGAAGCGCCTTCACTTACCGTTGTTGATTCGCTACCGCTTACTTGGTCTGTAACACTCATAGTTTTCTTAAATACTGTCGTTTTTCCTGCCTTTTTAGAAACATTCTCGGCAGTATCATTGTCATTTACACCAAAATATTGCTGAACGGCGCAATTGTTTACAATAGACGACCATTCTTTGTCATAGTTTTTTTGTATTTGAGCAATGTCTTGCCATATGGTCCATACTGTAATTCCCATACCTGCATATATAGAAAGCATTTGTGGGAGATACTGAAGATTTCCCAATTGTGCAATTTCATCAAGTAAGAAAAAAACACGATCTTTTGGTTTATTAACACTTCCGACTCTCACCGATGCACCTAACATTGCAGTAGTTACAATAAAACGAATGAAAGGCTTATAAACAGCACTATTCATTGTCAATCTTTTCAAATCCATTATAAGATACAATGTTTGTGGATTTGTTTTAAGCTGCATCATATCTATATTTGATGTTTTCAATGAGTCTGCAACACCTTGGTTTGAAACAAAATCTGTAGCTTGCAAAGAAAAACTATATGTGTTGGTAAAAGCAGCTGCCTTACCTTTTTTATTTAATGCCAACCATGACTTCAATTCTTTTGGTATCACTTTAAGATGATCTGGAATCTTTCTGTCATTTATTACATCTGTTCCAATCCATTCATCTAAACTGCCTGCTTCAAAAGGAGGTAGGGTAAGCAATGTTCTAACTTTTGATATGTTTCTCTCAGAACTCCTAATGGAGTATTTTACACACACAGAAACAATCAAACGGAATAGAAAAGTCTCTGCTTCGTTGTAGAAAAAAGAGGCACTAGGGTCATCTCTTACAATAAGGCTAGAAGCTAAAGCTCTTGCATTATCAATAAAATCAGGATCCTCTATTTTTAAGTAATCAAAAGGATTAATTCGAGCTTTAATGGTATTCGCATGGTTTACACCCGGATAGTAATTCATTACATCCCATGGATCATAATAAAATACTTTATTACCGAGCCGATTTCGCTGCTGCGCAGTAACAATGTAATTCTCACCCTTTGGGTCTAATACAATTGCAGAACCTTTATGACGTAGTAAGTTTGGAATAACGACACCAACACCTTTACCACTACCTGTAGAAGCAATAGTAAGAATATGCCCACTATAATCGCCAGTATGTATAAACGAGCCATATCCCATCTTACCTATAATGAATCCTTTTTGAGAAAGCATTCCTGATTTAGCCAAGTCTGGCAATTGAGCCCAACGTTGACGACCATTTGGCATTTTTTCATTATCAGTCAAATATTCTACAGGGGGCGGTGCAACTTGTTTAAGTCGTCCACTTGTGAAATAAGACTGATAATTATCTTCAATATCTTCAGCATCGCTACGAGTTAAGACCGATTTGTGTGCATAATCGCTAATATTTTCACTTTTCATTAATCTATGCACTGTTTCGAAATACTCGTAAACATCATAATGAGTTATTTCCGACACCTTTCGTACTGATGTATATTCTAATTTATGGTCAGCATTGAAATACAAAGGTAAATGTGATGTATTTGGTGCAGGTACGGGGTAAGTGCGTCCTGGCCTATCTACAAAATATATGGCATCTTGAGGTAGTGCATTTATGACAATTTCATGTCTAATATTATCCAAGCTTAGTCGATAATGGATATTATTCATGTCATACTCCCAACAATTCTCTGTTTGTCTCAAATTATTGACTCTTGAGAATGTTAATAGTGAATTAATAAAATAGGCATCCCCTTGATATTTCTTTGAAATAGCATCAAGGTAATCTTGAGACATTGCATAATGAATACTTGCAATCTCTTGCATTATATATTTATATTTGCGAATCAAATCATCTGCATTCGCAGGAATCCCGTTACTTAAATCGCGAATGATGTTATCCTTAGCCAGAGTTAAAGATGTGTTTTTTTGATTACAATATGCTAATTGATCATCCAATGATTTCCTATCACTTGCCTCAATTTTTTCCGGAAGGGTATTGATTATCCCGCTCACCATTTGCAACATAGCTTCATTGTCCCTATGTGCTTGACATATGGTATCTCTTATCTTAATAATGGACTTTTGCCGTTGAGCATTTCTTCCAGCAGAAAACAATCCAGCTATTAAGCCAAACAAGAATTTCGCAATAGAAACTACTATTGAGAAAATCCATATTAATATAGATATGAATATATTTATTAAAGCTTCGCCCATACAAATGATAACTTACATATCATAATCCACTTCATCTTCACACTCGCATTCCTCTTCATTCTTTTCTTGCTCCTCCAATGCTACCCAATAATTTCCATAACATTGTGAAGGGATCTTACTACCATCAATCCTGGTCCTATATGCTTTCTCTTGATCATATTCTCCATGTTCCTCCTTCCACTCATCAATAAGCAACTGCCTTTTATTTTCAAGATCCTTTCTTTTCTCATGTGCCTCGGCCTTTTTACTTTCACACATATAAGGATTATCTTCGGTCTTTCGACAACTTTCTATATCAGAGGTGTATATCTGACAATCGCTATAAAAAGTTGCTTCTTTAGCTTTAAATTCTTGCGAATTTCTATCTTCTAATTTCTCCATATATCAAAATTTTATTTATTAAACCTAATTTCCGCAGTACTTTAGTTTAACTTTCTTTTTAAGTTCCTGGGCAACAAAATACTGCCCAGGATTTTGCCATGTCAGATTTTTCACTTACCTTAGTGCTGCATTTCAAGACAAGCAAAAACTTCAATGGCGTAGCAAAGGTACAAATAAAATCTGAGAAAATCACTTCTTTTGGAGGAATATTTCATGTGAGAGACACGGCTCTTTCATTTAAGATTGCGTTGCATTCTCAATGAGAGGGGTATTTTTATAGTGAAAACTATGGGT
>NZ_JADYUH010000004.1 GCF_021531665.1 Prevotellamassilia timonensis | reverse complement strand
TGGCGTTGCAGCGCACGTCCCACTGTGCCTCAATCACTTCCTTCACCTGACTCGGGCGTACGTAGAAATCTGCTGTGCGTCCGGCTTTTTTCTTTGAAACGTCTTGCGTCTGAGGGGATTTTTGAGGCTGAGCGAGTTTTGGGGGCTGAGTGACAGCCTGTGCTGCCTGCGGTTCTTGTGTTTCTTGCGCTTCTTGTACTTTCTGCACATGCGACGCCGGAGGGGTAGCAAAGAAGTCGGGGGTCTGCCACTCGGATGCTTTTCTCATCGGGAGGGGACCCTTCGCCATCAACGCGCAGAGTTCCCCGAGATTTGCGAAGATGTCCTTGATCAGTCTCTTCGCCAAAAGGACTTTCAAATTCTTGGTTTTCATATATATTTTTTTGAGTTTGTTACGGAACTGAGTGGTTCGGAGTAGTATGTGGAAACCGTTCAAAAAGGCGTTCGGAAACCGTTCGGAAAAGGTAATACCTCACCCTGTCTTGACCGAAGTGTCAAGATGGAATCCCATTGCTTTGCAAACCTATTACAGTAGTGGGTCATACTACCCGAATCCGTTTGCAAATATACGTTCCGAAAAAGGCGAATGCAAGTTTTTTGCCCACTATTTTCTTTTGCTCATTTGTCAAGAAGTTTTAAATTACTATCATTATAACGACAAAAACCGCACAACTTGAAAAAGTAAGTAGGATTCGCGCGCAAACGCGCGTTTTCGCCTTTCCGACCTATACGGTTTTCAAGGGGTTCATACACTCTCGGCAAACCCTACACAAAGCGGGTTGAAAGTTTGATTATCAGAGTGGTTAGGTGTGTAGGATTGGGTCGGCAAATCCTACATAAAACCTTACATGATGTAGGGTTTTGCGGCGGAGCATGTAGGGTCAGTTTCGGCGGCGTGTGGAGTGTAGGGTCGGCGGGGAAGTGAGCAAATGATTGGGCGAATTTTTCACCTAACGCTTTGAGTCTTAGCGGTTTCCCATGACTCAAAAATTTGAGTCAAAAGTGTCTTTTTCTTAAGTCTTTGGTTTTTAGGGAGTTGGCGGGTTTTGCGGAGTGGGCATTAAAAAAACTTAAGAAGAGAGGAAAGGAGAGGAAGAAAGAGGAAGAGAGAGGAAAGGAGAGGAAAAGAGAGGAAAAGAGAGGAAGAGAGAGGAAAGGAGAGGAAGAGAGAGGAAAGGAGAGGAAGAAAGAGGAAAGGAGTGGAAGAGACAGAGGGCGAAGGACGAAAAGACGAAAGGTCGTCTTTTTGAAACATGAATGTTCATGAATTGTTCACGAATTGACCATGAATTGATTGTTTGAACACGAATTGTTCACGATTTGTTCAGAATTAATGAGACAATTATTGGGCATTAATGGAGAAACATTTCTTGCTGGGAGCGCACCTAAGAAAAACTAGGAGCGCACCTAAGAAAAACTAGGAGCGCACCTAAGAAAAACTGGGAGCGCACCTAAGAAAAACTAGGAGCGCACCCGGTTAAAATTTGCCTTCCTCAAATTTTATTTTGCCTTCCTCAAATTTTTCTTTCCCTTCCCCAAATTTTTCTTTGCCTTCCTCAAATTTTTCTTTCCCTTCCTCAAATTTTTCTTTCCCTTCCCCTAGTTTTTCTTAGCCTTCCCCTAGTTTTTCTTTCCCTTCCTCAAATTTTAATTTCCCTTCCTCAAATTTTAATTTCCCTTCCTCAAATTTTAATTTCCCTTCCTCAAATTTCACTTTTCCTTCCTCTCTTTCACTCTTCCTCTCTTTGTCTCTTCCTCTCTTAGTCTCTTTGACTCTTCCTCTCTTTGTCTCTTAGTCTCTTAGTCTCTTTGACTCTTAGTTCCCATGTAGGGTTCCATGTAGGGTTTGTGTAGGAATTTCGCTGCAAACCCTACACAGTGCAACGTGCGGAGAATCAGAGAGATACAAAGGGGATGTAGGGTTTTGTGTAGGGTTTGCAGGATTTTTATTTCCCTATAATATACGTATAGTGGAGTGTTCAGAGGACAATAAAAACCGGTCATCATCTTAACCCAAGTTTGACATTCATGGATATACAGAGAGTTAATCCCACAAATAGTCCAAAGAAAGTTGAAAGAATTATGATGGTATCAAACTTGGGTTAGGATTTTCCAGGAACTGTTTCGGACGGCGTTTGACCGTATTCCGCGCGGTAGCATTTGCTGAAATAAGAGGGAGAGGAAAAACCTGTGGCATAAGCCACCTCAGCCGGTGTTTTACCACGAAGGAGCATCTCGCGGGCTTGGTTCAGTCGGGCTTTTTTCATGATTTCCAAGGGAGAAAGTCCGGTGAGTTCCTTCACCTTTCGATAGAGTTGCGTACGACTGTATGCCATGTCGTTAGCCATTTGCTCCACTCCGTATTCCGTGTCGGCAAGATGCTGCTCCATGCATCGGCGCAGTTGGGTGGCAAAGTCTTTGTCGGTGTCGGGCACTGCCAACTGCGGCGGCAGTCCCGTGCCTCGAGACAGAAGTTCGCGCAGTCTGCGTCGGTTCTCGCAAATGTTCAGCAGGCGGGCTCGCAGCACCGCACAGCTGAAAGGCTTGGCAATGTAGGCATCGGCACCGCCCTCATATCCTGCCACACGTTCCTCGTCAAGCGCACAAGCCGTGAGCATCACCACGGGTGTGCTGCTGAGTTCTTCATCGTTTCTGATGCTTTTCAAGCAAGTCATGCCGTCCATGACGGGCATCATCATGTCGCAGACAATCAAATCGGGGTGATGCTTGCGTGCCGCTGCAAGTCCGGCGGCTCCATCGGCAGCAGTGATGGTGCGAAAATCATTTTGCAACATACTTGTCAGATAGGAGCGTATGTCGGCATTGTCATCAATGACCAGCAGCAGCGGGCGGGAGGCAGTGTCATCGTGGATTGAGGCAGTGTCATTGTGCGAAGAAGTTTGAGGGGCAGGCATAATCTCCACCGGATTGATGTGCAGTGCGCCTTTTCCGGCAGCACTTTCCTGCCCATCGGTGGGTGCGGGCTGTTCGCAGAGTGTGACGGTGAAGGTGCTTCCTTGTCCTTCTCCGTTGCTCTCGACAGTGATGTCCCCGCCGTGCAGTTGTGCGAAGTTTTGAGCCACGGTGAGTCCGATGCCCGAACCGCCGTTACAGTCATCGGTCTGATAGAAACGGTTGAACACGCGTCCGACTTCTTGTGGTGTCATGCCTCGTCCCGAGTCGGCGACGCGCAGTGTGAGCCATCGTGTTTGTTGTTCGAGTGTGGCGGAGATTTTGACGCTGATTTTCCCACCTTCAGGTGTGAATTTAAAGGCATTGCCGAGCAGGTTGAAGAGAATACGTTCCACCTTTTCCTCGTCAAGCCAGAACTCCTCCGACGTGTTGGCGCAGCCTTCGGTGTCTATAGTTAGTTGTATGTTTTGTGAGGCTGCCATGGGTTCGAAGTTGCGTGTCCATTCCTTCACTTTCTTCACGACGGGCACCCGACTCAGGTGCATGGGCATCCGTCCTGATTCAATGCGTCGGATGTCAAGGATTTGTCCGACGAGTCTCAACATGACTGCCACGTTTCGCTGTGCCGTCTGCAGCAGTTGTTTGGTCTCCGAGTTTTCGGGTGCAGTGTTCAGCAACTGTTCAATGGGGCTGGCGATGAGGGTGAGTGGTGTGCGGAAATCGTGGGACACATTGGTGAAGAAGTTCAGTTTTGATTGCGTGGCTTCCTCCACCTGTCTTGACATGCGCACCAGTTCGTCGCGCTGTTGTTCAAGGAGTTTGTTTTGAGTTTCCAGACGATGCGTCCACTTAATCTTTTGCCAGTATGCGCGCAGTGCCATTGCAAAGAGGGCGAGCATGAGCAAGATGGCACCCATCACGACGAAGAGTAGGAGGCGTTGTGACTGAAACTCGCTCAGCGTCTGATTCAGAATGGAGGCGAGCGCATTGATGCGTTGTTCGCGCTCCGCCATTTCGCGTGCTTGGCGGCGGAAAATTCCCACGTTGTCGCTTGTCACCAGTGCGGTTGCCAGCCTCTCAGTGGTGTCGTATGGTTTTCCGTCGAGAAGACGAAGTGCGAGGTCAAGCACGTGGTCGCCTGCGGTGGGATAGAACATGGTGGCTTCCAGTTTCCCCTGTTCGACAAGGTCCAAACCCAATCCGTTTCCGTCAAGTGCATCCACCCCAATGATGCCCGGCTTCAGTCCGTGCTCTTGCATCACTTGGTGCACGGCAGCCGCCATGGGGTCGTTGTGGGCAAAGACGAAGTCAGGTTTCTCTCCTTTTTCCAGCAGTTGTCGTGTTGCCTGTGCCGCCTTGTCTGCTTTCCAGCCTCCGTCGGCGGGTGTCAGCAAGCGAAATTGCGGATGCAGTTTCATCTCCTCGGCAAATCCGCGGGTGCGTTCCGCCGCCGGTGTGCTGCCTGTCAGTCCCGTGATTTGCCAGACGACGCCGCCTTCCGGGTGTTTGGCTGCTAAACATTGGGCCGCTTCTCGTCCGACTCGGAAATTGTCGGCTCCCACATAGGCTGCAACGTGAGGCGTGTTGACTTGTCGATCCACGACAACGACCGGAATGCCGGCACGCCATGCCCGTTCCACAGCGGGGCAGACTGCGTCTGCTTCGTTCGGTGCGAGGATGATGAGGTTCACGCCTTCACTGACGAAGCTGTCGATTTGAGCCATTTGCAGTTGACTGTCGTCGTGGGCGTGTCTGAAGTGAAGTTCCACGTCGTGTCGTGTGGCTGCCACGGTTTGCATTTCGCTGTTCATTTGTTTCCGCCAGGAGTCGTCACTGCATTGTGCCACGCCAATGCGCAGTCCGGAATTCTTTTTGCGGCAGCCGGTCGTCAGCAGACAGCAGAAGCAAAGTGCCAACCAAAAAAATGAACGAAGAGGAGGAGAAATATGTGAAGACATAAGGTTAGGAGAGAGATGGGAGAGAGATAGGAGAGAAAAGAAAATGAGTGTTTTTCGCAACAAATGTAAAAAAAGTTTCGGAATAAGCACTCCCACGCTGCCGCCGAGAGGCAACAAATGTTGCATTTCCTATCAATTATGTTGCATTACAACATTCCTACATGTCTATGCAACAGAATTTTCGTATGTCGCCGCGCAACCGCTCTACTTTTGCACCGTCATCGCACCACCGGATGCTTTGCTCTTGCCGCTCCCATTCCGGCATGCAGTTCCAAATCCGCGGATGACCGTAAAATCACTCATTCTTTATACCTTACAATTTTACCTTAAATCGTATGAAAAACCGGAAACACACTCCGTTCTTGTCTCAAGGAGTATGGTCGTTCGCAGCATGTGCGCTCTTGGCGTTGCCTGCTTGTGCACAAAGTGAAAAGAACGACACGCTGCGGACAAGTGACACAGAGGAGAACAGTCGCAACGTGATGCTCAATGCTGCCAGCGCCAATGGTCCGCGCGAAATTTCCATCGGATTGCCGGGCGGCGATGTGAACGTGCTTGAGAATGGATTGCCTGTGGTCTATAACTCCAATCCGCACAACGTCAACACGCACTGGCGCGGTGACGGAAGTTTGCAACACAGCGGACTGCTCAAGATTTCAGAAACAGCCATCACCACGGGTAACATCGGCTACGCCGTGAACTCTTGGGGACAACTCGGTACGGACACCAAACGTCCTTTCAACGGCGTGGTGAACTACAACACGAACCACTTCGGCAAGCAACAATTTGACGTCAATGTCTTTGGCGCGCTGGGCAAGGGATGGTCCTACAGCGGTAGTGCTTACCAGAATTTTGACCCCGGAACTTTTAAGTTGCGTTTTGCGCAGTATCAAGACCGTACGGAGATTTATAAGTTTGCACTCACCAAGGAATATGCCAAGGGGCGTGGTCGCCTTTCTGCGATTTATCATTACAGCAACAGTCATTGGCTCTCCAACGCCACGACCGGTGCGCCTTTCATCTATGTCGGCGATGGTTCCGTGAGGGAGATTCCCGGTTTTGCTTTGGGCACGAGTTCCTATCTTCCCAACCAGTCGAACATCCTTTATATGGACATGCGCGACGGTCGCGTCAAGGAAATAAGTCTCTACGACGGCACCGCCAGCCGTGGCAATCAGATCACGTTGCTCAACACTTACCGCTGGGGAAAAGGTTGGGAGTGGAACACACGTCTGAAATATGACCACGCCCTCGGTTCCTATCTCTATCAGACTCCTATGGCGATGAGCGAGGTGGACGCCACGGCAGGCTACACGCTGCGTGAGGCTGACGGAACGCACACCCCCTACGCCGGTCATGTGCAGAGTCGCATGTCTTGTTTCAACCGCGGCTTCATCGACGAGTCTTTCCTGACCACAGAACTGCAACGCAAAAGCAAAAACATGACATGGCGCGTGGGACTGAACCAATGGCACTATGATGTGGACTATTCCTCCAGTACCACGATGTATGACCACACCGTCGAGGCGATGCCCCGCATGCTCTACGGCACGTCCAACGATAAGACACACTATTATGGCGATACGCCCTACTACAACTTCAACCAAAACGCGTCGGAGTATTACAAAGGGAAGGAGAACAAACTGGCGCTCTATGCCACTCACGATTGGGACATCACGCCGAAGTGGCACACCTACTACGGCGCCCGTTTGGAATGGCAACACGTCGAGGGTCAGAATGCCGCTGTCCGCAATGCCGACGGCAACTACGTCGGACGTTTCGCCGGCTATCATCTTGGTGCCACGGCTCCCGACGGAACCGTCATTGCGCCCACACCCTTCAAATATGATTGGTTGAACATGGCTTTCACGGCAGCGCTGACCTACAAGGTGAACAAGAACTTCGGTTTGACCGCCGACTTCACCTACAACACCCAGCGTCCCAAAATGAACGACTTCTCACCTGCCGAGATGCCGAACACAGGACGCATCAGCATTCCCTTGGGACGCGCCGGCATCTACTACAACAACAAATGGGTGAGCCTCACTTCCCTCGTTTCCTACATCGGAAAAACCAACAACAACTCCACGCTCAACCTCATCAATCCCAACGACAGCCACGATGTGAAAGCATCGGCACTGACCTACGACATTCAGACCATTGGCTGGACCACCGATGCTGTGCTCAAACCCTTCAAGGGATTCGACCTGCACCTGCTCTTCACCTATCAGATGCCCAAATACAAACGCTATGAAACCAGCGTCACCTTCAGCGATGGCACCGTCAGCAGCATCAACGCCACGGGCAACATCGTGACTGAGATTCCCAAAGTGCTGGTCGAGATTGACCCAAGTTACACCTTCCTGGGCGATGCTCTGCGCATCTGGGCTTCGTTCCGCTATTTCTCAAAGACCTACGCTAACATCAAGAACGCCTACTATTTCAACGGTCGTTGGGAAACCTTCGGCGGCGTGGAATGGAAAGCCAACAAGCACTTCACGTTGGGCGCCACCGTCATCAACTTCCTCAACCAGACCGGCGCGAAGGGAAGCATTGCCGGAGCAGAACTGGTGGACAAGGCTGATGCCGCACAGTATAACGGTGCTTGGATGGCGGGCAGTTACATCCGTCCCTTCACCGTGGAGTTCTCCGCAAAAATCACTTTCTAACCTTATAAATCCAAAAATATAAAAATCCATGAAAAACGTAATGAATCAGGTTCTCACGGGATGCCTTATGAGCGCAACCCTCGTCACCCTTGGTGCCTGCACAGGACAGGAGAAACTCATCCATCTGACGCATCAAGGCGACTCCCTTACCGTGGCACACATCGAAACCAATGCCAAATATCTCTTGCTCCCCATCGAGGAGAAGGAGGCTGAGGCTCAGGTGATGTTGGGCGATGTCCCGATGGACGTGCGCCTTGCCGTCGGCAAGATTGACTACACCGTGCCCTTTCCTCTCAGCGGGAAATCCGGTGACTCCATTGTGATTCGCGGTCTTGCAGCCAACGCTTTGGCTTGGGAGAACCTCCAGGTGGCAGACACGTTTGACATCACCAATCGCGAAATCTTCCGTCCCGTCTATCATCACACACCGGCTTACGGCTGGATGAACGATGCCAACGGATTGGTCTTCAAAGACGGAGAGTATCATCTTTATTTCCAGTATAATCCTTACGGCTCAGTGTGGGGCAACATGCACTGGGGGCACTCCGTCAGTCGCGACCTCGTGCACTGGCAGCACTTGCCCGTAGCCATTGAGCGCGACACCATGGGACACATCTTCAGTGGCTCGTGTGTGGTGGATGCCCGCAACGATGCCGGCACGGGAACCAACAACATCATCGCCTTCTACACTTCGCATCGCAACATGCAACCCGGTCATCAGCGTCAGGTGCAGTGCATGGCATACAGCAGCGACAACGGTCGCACCTTCACCAAGTATGAGGGTAACCCCATCATCACACCCTTCGACGGATTGGAGAACTTCCGCGACCCCAAGGTCTTCTGGTATGCTCCTCAGGAGAAGTGGGTCATGATTGTCAGCGCCGACAAGAACATGCGCTTCTACGAAAGCCGTAATCTCAAAGACTGGACCTACATGAGCGAGTGGGGCGAAGGCTACGGACCGCAACCCAATCAGTTCGAGTGTCCCGACTTCGTTCAGTTGCCCGTCGATGGCGACAAGCAACGCATGAAGTGGGTGATGATTGTGAACATCAATCCCGGCTTCGTCTATGGTGGAAGCGGTACCATGTATTTCGTGGGTGACTTCGACGGTCATCGCTTCACCTGCGACACCAAGCCCGACTGCGTGAAATGGTTGGATTGGGGAAAGGACCACTATGCTACGGTCTGCTTCTCCAACACCGGCGACCGCACCATCGCCGTGCCTTGGATGAGCAACTGGCAATATGCCAATCTCACGCCCAGCAAAGGACAGTATCGCTCCGCCAATGCGCTGCCGCGTGAACTGAATCTCTACACCGCTGCCGACGGTCAGTTGCTGCTCAGCGCTGCGCCGGTCAAGGAACTCAGCTCCCTGCGCGGAAAGGAAGAGAAAATCGGTGACTTCAATCTGGGAGAGAAGCGCGTGGAACACGTGGCAGACAATGGCGCGTTTGAACTCCAATTCCACATGCAGCCCGCTGCCAAAGGTCGCACCGGCGTGGAACTGAGCAACGCCGAGGGCGAGAAGACCGTCATCTACTTTGACTCTGAAAACCACCGTGTGGTGATGGACCGTGCGGAGAGCGGCATAGTGGATTTTGGCAAGGACATTGAGCCGCACCAGTTGGAAACCAGTTCCAGCCGCAGAGCCTGCGTGGATGGGTTGTTGCACTTCGTCAATGACTTTGCCCATGCCACTTGGGCTCCGGTGCCTGACCTCACCGCTGCACACGAAGTGCGCATCTTCGCAGACCGCAGTTCCATCGAACTCTTTGTGGATGGTGGACGTGTTGCCATGACGAACCTTGTTTTCCCCACCAAACCCTACGATCGTCTCCGCTTCTTCAGTGATGAAAACGCACAAGTCAAGCAGGCAGTGCTCTATCCCATGAACGCCGCTATGACGGATGCCAAATAGAACCAACACACACTTCTATATATAAGGGGTGTTCTATAAATTACGGGATAAGGAACGTTCAATCAACTCAACCTAATTCTTAGAACACCCCTTAAGCGAGGCCTGCCAGCAGTGCGCTGTCACAAAGGTTAGGTGAAACATGAAGGAAATGCGTAAAAAAGCGCACTTCGGCAGGTCTCGCTTTCTTTCTCATTGGGGCAGGCGACTGAATGCTCCCTCCCTGTTCCTCCCTTTTCAGAATCCTCTTTCATCCTTTTTTTCTTATGTCAAGACAATCCTTTCTTCGCCTGTTGCCCGTGTTGCTCTGTTTCTTTGCCATGGGTTTTGTGGACCTCGTCGGCATTGCCACCAACTATGTGCAGCACGACCTGAATCTGACAGATTCGCAGGCAAATCTCTTCCCTTCGCTCGTTTTCTTTTGGTTTCTGCTCTTCTCCGTTCCCACGGGCATTCTCATGAATCGCATCGGACGCAAGCGCACGGTGTTGCTTTCGCTCGTGGTCACTCTTTTCTCTCTTGTGTTGCCGCTCTTGGGAGAGGGCTATGTGCTCATGCTCGTTTCTTTCTCTTTGCTGGGCATCGGCAACGCACTCATGCAGACATCGCTGAATCCTCTCGTGTCAGACATCGTGTCGGGTCGTCAACTCACTCCCACGCTCACCTTCGGTCAGTTCGTCAAAGCCATCGCCTCGTTTGTGGCACCGCTTTTGGCAGCATGGGGCGCCATGGGCGGACTGCCGATGCTGGGGCTTGAGTGGAGAGTCCTCTTTCTTGTCTATGGTTTGGTGGGTGTGCTGGCAGTGTTGGCACTTGCAGCGACTCCCATTGAAGAGCGGCCTGCCTCCACCACCTGCAGCGTGGGTTCCACCCTTTCCCTGCTGCGCAATCCGTTCATTCTGCTCGCTTTCTGCGGCATCATGTGTCACGTCGGCATTGACGTCGGCACCAACACCACCGCTCCTCGTCTGCTCATGCACTATGCCGGACTCAGCCTTGCCACCGCGGGATTCGCCACCAGTGTTTATTTTGTCTGCCGCACGGCGGGATGTCTTTTGGGCAGCGTACTCATGCAGCGTCTCTCACCCCGTGTCGTACTGACGGTGAGCAGTGTGATGATGCTGCTTGCCCTGGCGGGCATGATGGTGATTCGCACCGAGATGGCACTCTACGTTTGCATCGGCTTGATTGGTTTTGGCAACAGCAACGTTTTTCCCATTATCTTTGCATCAGCCCTGCAGCGTGAAGAGCAACAAGCAAATGCCGTGAGTGCACTGATGATTATGGGACTCTTTGGAGGCACGGTTCTTCCGCTTCTCATGGGCATCGCCTCTGATGCCGTGGGACAGCAGGGAGCAGTGATTGTCATGGCTGTGGCAGCCTGCTATCTTGTTGCCTTGGCAGTGAAATTGAAAAAATAATAATAAGACATACTATCATGAATAAACCAATTGTTGTAGGCATGGGCGAGGCACTTTGGGATGTGCTGCCCGATGGTAAAAAAATAGGCGGTGCGCCCGCTAACTTTGCATTCCACGCCGGACAGGCTGGCATGGATTCCCGCGTGGTGAGTGCCGTCGGAAATGATGCTTTGGGTGAAGAAGCACTTGCCACTTTAGAAGGAAAAGGACTTAACATCGAGGCTGTGGCACGTGTGGACTTTCCCACCGGTGTGGTGAACGTTTCGCTCGGAGAACAAGGCATCCCGCAGTATGACATCTGCGAGGGAGTCGCCTGGGACAACATTCCTTTCACACCGGCGTTGGCAAATCTGGCGAGTCAGGCTCAGGCTGTTTGCTGGGGCTCGCTGGCACAGCGCAACGAGGTTTCTCGTAAAACCATTTTCAGTTTCCTCGATGCCATGCCCTCAGACGAAGAACGTCTCAAGGTGTTCGACATCAACCTGCGGCAGCAGTTCTACACGCTTGAAATCATCGAAGCCTCATGTCGCCGCGCCAATGTGCTCAAGATAAATGACGAAGAATTGGTCCTCGTGAGCGAATTGCTGCGCCTCGGAGCCGGAAGTCCGGAAGTGCTGTGCCGAAGTCTGATGGAGCGTTACGGTCTCCGCATCCTGGTGCTCACGTGCGGCGCCAACGGAAGTTACGTCTTTACGCCGGTTGAAACGTCCTATCGCGTCACACCGAAAGTTCAGGTGGCTGACACGGTGGGCGCGGGCGACAGTTTCACCGCCACGCTGGTGGGCGAACTCTTGCGGAATACTCCCGTCGGCGTGGCTCACGAGCATGCAGTGGAGGTGGCTGCCTATGTTTGCACGCAGCAGGGGGCGATGGCTGAATGGCCCGATTCGCTGCGCATGTAGTTGAAATAGTTTTGCGTTTTACGTGATTTGCAGTTTGCGGGGTTGCATCTTTGTTTTGAGGTGCAGCCCCGCAATGTGTGGCAAGTCACTCCTGCGTGCTGAAAACACAAAAGCGCCCAGCCGTTTGCAGCATGAGCAAAGCGACTGGGCGAACCAAAGCGACCGATATACTTATCACTTCCTTCGGCAGTTCAGCGGTGACGAGTCAGAATGATGATGACGACAGCGGGGATGATGAGCGCAATGGCAAGTGCCACCTGCCAGGTGAAAGGCTCGGCAAAAAGAAGACAACCGATGCCCACTGCCGTCAGTGGCTCCAGTGCACCAATGACAGCGGTCATCGTGCTACCGATGCGTTTCACCGAAACAACGAGACAGAGGTTCGTGACCACGGTGCAGATGAGCGCAAGCGAGCCGAGGTCCACCCACTGTGAACCGTAAGCGGGCAAACGAAGCGCGTTTTCTCGAAGCGCGTCAAAAAGGAAAATGACCGCACCAATGGCGAGAATGTAGAAAACAAGGCGCAACGTGTCCATGTGGGCTGCACGAGAACGATTGACACGGATGAGATAGAACGCATAGCACAACGCGGAGATGAGTTCAACGGCGACGCCGTGGAGACTGCCTTCCTGTCCGCCATCCCAAGAGAGAATGCCGACGCCTGCAACTGCCATGACGATGGCAGCAATCGTGCTCACACGGCGCGCTTCGTGGTAGAAACACATCATGATGATGGCTGTCATCACGGGATACATGAAGTGGAGCGTGGTGGCTACGCCGGAGGAGAGATAGTCATAGCCATCAATGAGGAAGAGGGCGGAACCGTCGGAAAGGAAGGCGAGATAGGTCAGCGTGACGAGTTCCCCGCGAGTGATGCGGAAATCGGCGCGACGCCACAGCATGATGAAGCCTATGATGAGGGCGGCGAGTCCGAAACGGTAGAAAAGAATGGTGGAATCTGAAAGACTTTCAACACCCTCACCGGTCTTTAAAGGCAGCGTGAAGAGGGGAATGAAGCCATAGCATACGGCGGCGATAAGTCCGGCGGCGATGCCTTGAAGCACGTGTTTGTTTTGCGATGTCATGGAGATTTAAGGATAAAGAGACAAAAAGACGAAGAGACGAAGAGATGAAGAGTCAAAGAGATGAAGAGTCGAAGAGACTAAGAGACAAAGAGTCAAAGAGATGAAGAGACGAAGAGATGAAGAGACAAAGAGTCAAAGAGATGAAGAGACGAAGAGATGAAGAGATGAAGAGATGAAGAGACAAAGAGACGAAGAGATGAAGAGTCGAAGAGATGAAGAGACAAAGAGACAAAGAATCGCTTCTGTCAAAGGAGCAAGGTGGTAATGTGTCGCGTACACTCAGTTTTTCTTGAAGCGGGAGCCTTCCGCAAGGGTGAGGAGTTCGCCAAGCGGACAGAGGGCGCGGCACCAAAGGCGCGGCACAAAGCAGGAGATGAAAAGAATGACGCCGCAGAGAATCATGACGACGGGCGCGGCGACGTGGAACTGAAAGGCGGAGAAGGGTTCAAGGTCAAGAATATCAACCGCCACGCCTGCCCAGAGTCCCACCATGAGGGCGGCGAAAAGCACGAGACGAAGACGCGAGAAGAAGAGCGCCGTCTTCTGTCCCACACGTATCTTTGGAAAAGGAAGTTGGGCGAGCAAGGCTTGTGCACTGCCCAGCGGACAAATAAAGTGACAGTAGTGGTGCGGACGACCGAGGAAGGGCATGAGCAGGGCAACGAGCAAGAGTACCAACCCGGCAAGGCTGACCACGGGGTCAAGACCGTGCGCCACCCAATCGCGCAACTGCGTCAGCGACAAGAACTGTCCACACCAAAAGCCCAAGACACCGACGTTCAAAAGGCGCACGACGGTCGTCAGCCACCGCACACGGCGGAAGCGGAAGGAAACGACCACTCCCAAGAGAAGCGTGGCGAGCACGGCGGCGGTGCGAATCCAACCGAGGGCGGGAGTGCGCTGAGACGAAGCGGCGGAGGCAGCACGGGCGGAGAGTGTCAGCCGGTAGTTTTCAATGAGCGCATGAGACGTATAGGTCGCTCCGCTGACGGCATCGGGTTGCACGGCGGTCGCTTCTGCGAGCGTTTTCCCTTGGAAGGCGGGAGCAATGCCGCTGAAAGCAGTTTTTAGGAAGTCCGGTGTTTCTTCGTTTTCGCCCACTGTGGAGGCAACGATGCGTAGGTCGGAATCCACGCGAATGAAGAGCGGCGTTGGTCCGGCGAAGCCTTCGGTGTTGGGGGCGTAGGGCGCAGAAGCGAAGACATAGCCCGCAACTTCGCCCTCGGCATCAAAAACTTCCCACGCCGCACTGTCCGTCTTCTCCAAGCGGAAGTCGTCCGCCGTGAGCGACAAGCGGGCGAGCACATCGGCAGGCGGCAAAGAATCTGCCGGCGTCGGGGAGTCGGCAGAAGATTGCAAGGGACGCCCCAACAGACTGCCCGACCATGCGGCAGCAGCGCAGAGCATCAGAAAAACAAGTGCCAAAGAGAGCAGACGGGAGGCGAAATGGGACGGCATGGACAGAGGTTATGCTTCAAGGGGTGTTCTATAAATTAGGTTGAGTTGATTTTTGATTTCTTAGAGATGAACTTTTGTCAGTTGAGGAGGGAGCATAGCGGGCTATGTGCCTGACGAAACTTACAAAAGGGCGCGCTAAGAAGCGAAAAGCGACCAAAACGTAAGCACTTTCTTTTGAACGTTCCTTATCCCGTAATTTATAGAACACCCCTCAAATATTTCTTTGATTTATTATCATAAGCAGACGGCGGTGTGTCATAATAGCCAATCTGCTTCGTTGCTATCGGTTTCGGGCTTGGTCATGTACTTCAGTACACTCCCTGCACCCTCATCCTCAGCGCCTTGCATCTTAGCCATTCTGACGCACCTTCGAGGGTGAAGCCAAAATGTGCATTTTGACACATCCTGCCGTTTGACCGGTTTAACCTTCTCTCAAGAAGTCAAAACTTTCAAAGACGAGGGATTGGGGAACGAGACTGTCAAGGCGCAGAGTTCCGATGTCGGAGAGGAGGGTGAAGCGGATGTCGTTGCCGACGTTTTTCTTGTCGTGGAGCATGAGCGCATAGAGGCGGTCGTAGTCCTTGCAGGTGATGTCGGGCACACCGTAGGTTTCGCGGATGAAACCGACGGTTTGGCGCATGACCTCCTCGGGGAAGCCTGCCTCGGCACAACTCATGAAGAGTTCGCAGACAATGCCCCAAGCCACGGCAAAACCGTGCAACACGGGTTTCTCTTTTTCCAATGCGAGACTTTCGAGAGCGTGACCGGCGGTGTGACCGAGGTTGAGAGCCTTGCGGATGCCTTTCTCACAAGGGTCTTCCGTCACGATGCGCGTCTTGACTTCAATGCTGAGACGCACCAGTTCCTGAAGTGTGGCAAGGTCGGGATTTCCAAGATTAAACTTCAAGTGGGCAGACCACACTTCTCGGTTTTCGAGCAGCGAGTGTTTCAACATCTCTGCATAGCCCGAGCGAAGATTACCGCTGTCCAAGGTGCGGAGGAAAGCCGTGCTCACCACGACAGCATCGGCTTCGCGGAACGCTCCTATTTCATTTTTGAGACCGTTGAAATTGATGCCGGTCTTTCCGCCCACGGCAGCATCGACCATGCCGAGCAGGGTGGTCGGTACGTTGATGAAGCGAATCCCGCGTTTGAAGGTCGCAGCGGCAAATCCTCCAAGGTCCGTCACCATGCCGCCGCCGAGGTTCACGAGCAGCGAGTGGCGTGTGGCACGTCCGTCGCAGAGGGCGGACCAGACGCTGGTGAGGCTGCCCAAATGCTTGTGGACGTCACCCGCTTCGATGGTGATGCAGGGTGCGTCGTGCAAGGCGGCGCACTCTTTCAGCAGGGGCAGGCAAAGAGCGTGGGTAGTCGTGTCGGTGAGCACGAAGACGCGGTCGGGGTTGAGTTTGCCGAGCAGAGAGTCCAACTCGGCGGCAGGGGAAGGGGTGAAGCGAATCTGTTGCGACATGGTGTGAAAAGTCTAATGTTAGGAGAGAATGTGTCTGAAAATCCGGCAAACGTGAGTCACTGCATCTCAAAAGCCTCAATGGCTTGGCGATAGGCTTGCGGGAGGTCGGCAGATTGTTGTGTTTTGAGATTGAAGCAGACCATGACGGTGGTACAGGTGCAGACAATCTCGTCGCGTTTGGTGTTGATGGCTCTTTGCTCGAGCGTGAAACTCTTGTTGCCGACGTGGGAGACGCGAGTTTCGATTTCTATGGGGTCGCCGTAGAAGACGGGAGCGATGAAGTCGGCGCTGATGTGTGCAATGACGGGAACCACTTCCGAGGAACGATAGTCCACCTTGAGAACGGTGGTCAGATAGTCCTGCTTCCCGAGGTCATAGTAGGCAAAATAGGCGTTGTTATTGACGTGACCGTAACTGTCCACGTCGTTGAAACGAATCTGTACGGGCAGACGGTGGTGAAAACTTTCTTTCTCCATGAGTATTTATAATAATTTATTGTCCTCTCAATGTATTCACTCCGCCCCTCCGGGCAGGAGTAGATGGCGGGCGAGTCGCTCGATGCGTTGCCGGTCGGGGACGTAGTTCAGCGTCATGTCGTCGAGGTGGCAGAGGTCGCGGAGCGCGAAGAGGTTGTGTTCCTCGTCCGTTGTTCCGCCTTCGACGGTGATGAAGAGCAGGTTGTGGGCATCAGCGATGCGGACGGCTTCGCAGACATAGTCCGGACTGTCTTCGCAGAGGCGAAGACGTTCGGCAACGTGTCGCTCCAAAGCGTTCGCGAAGTCGGAAAGGAGATCCATGAGGCGAGAGTGAAAAGGCGGGTGTGCGGGAGAAAGCCCTGCACACCCGCTGAAAAGACTAAAAGTTTGAATGATTATGCCTCCACATATTCTGCAAGCGTCTCGGGCGTAGTTCCCATGACGTAGGTGTGGTGGCGAGCAATTTCTGATTCGGTAAGACGGGCATAGACCTTCGCACTCTTGGCAAAGAGGTCGGCGTCAGCCGTGGCGTTGTGGAGCAGGAGGTGCAACATGATGATGTCGGCAGCCATTTCCACGAGGTGACGGGCACAGAGGTCGTGGAGCGGCTGGTCGGCAGCGTTCTTCACGTGTTCAACGGCTTCCTCAAACTTGTCAGCCATGACCTTTGCTTTCTCCAGCAGCGGACGCATTTCTTCGCTGACTTCCGCCTGTTCAAACTCTCTCATCTGAGCGAGGTAGGAACCGTTGGTGACGTAGCGAATGGCTGCCACCACCTGCAACTGCGTCGTTCCTTCATAGATGGAAGTGATGCGGGCGTCGCGATAGTAGCGTTGAATGGGATAGTCCAACATGAAGCCTGAACCGCCGTGGATTTGGATGGCGTCGTAGGTGTTCTGGTTGCAATATTCCGAGTTCATGCCTTTGGCGAGGGGCGTGAGGGAGTCAGCAAGTTTGCTGTAGAGTTTCTGCTCCTGACGTTCTTCGGGCGTCAGTTTGCGCTCGCGACTGATGTCGTCGAGTGCTTTGTAGATATCCACATAGCGGGCGCACTGATAGAGCAGGGCGCGACCGGCGTCGAGTTTTGCTTTCATGTTGGAAAGCATGTCGCGCACGGCGGGGAACTGAATGATGGGTTTGCCGAACTGTTCGCGGTCACGAGCATAAGCAAGTCCTTCGTTGTAGGCGGCCTGCGAGATACCGACACTCTGGGCGGCGATGCCGAGGCGGGCACCGTTCATGAGTGCCATGACATACTTAATCAGACCCAATTTTCGATTGCCGCAGAGTTCTGCCTTGGCGTTCTTATAAACCAACTCGCAGGTCGGACTTCCGTGGATGCCGAGTTTGTTCTCGATGCGTCGCACGTTGACTCCTCCGTCGCGCTTGTCATAGATGAACATGGAGAGTCCGCGTCCGTCGGTCGTTCCTTCTTCCGAGCGTGCCAGTACGAGGTGAAGGTCAGCGTCGCCGTTGGTGATGAAACGCTTCACGCCGTTCAGACGCCAGCAGCCTGCTTCTTCGTCGTAGGTGGCTTTGAGCATGACGCTCTGGAGGTCACTTCCGGCATCGGGCTCGGTGAGGTCCATGGACATGGTTTCTCCGGCGCAGATGCGGGGAATGAAACGTGAGTGCTGGTCTTCGTCTCCGAACTCATAGAGTGTCTCGATGCAGTCCTGCAGACTCCAGATGTTGCCAAAGCCGGCGTCGGAGGCTGCGACGAGTTCTGCACACATGGTGTAGGGCGTGATGGGGAAGTTCAAACCGCCGTAGCGTCGCGGCATGGTCATGCCGTTGAGACCTGCTTTCACCATTGCGTCGAGGTTGGCTTGCGTGCCGGAAGCATAGTGAACACGGTCACCGACGTGGTGCGGTCCTTCAAGGTCCACGCCTTCTGCGTTGTCGGCGATGGTGGTTCCTGCCAATTCTCCGGTGATGTCGAGCACACGGTCATAGTTATCCATGGCGTCGGCGAAATCGAGCGGCGCGTAGTCATAGTCTTCCTTGTCACGGAAATCGCGTTCTTTGAGTTCCACGATGCGCTTCATGAGCGGGTGGTTCAACTCAAACTTCAGTTCGGGATGGTCAGTATAGTTGTTAGCCATTTTTCTTGGATTATTTGCTGTTCGCTTTGTAGGACTTGATGAATTTGGGAACGACTTCTTCCACGCTGCCTGTGATGACGTAGTCAGCGATTTGGTTGATGGGCGCTTCGGGGTCGGTGTTGATGGAGATGACGATTCCGCTTTCCTTCATTCCCGCCACGTGCTGGATGGCGCCGCTGATACCACAGGCAATATAAACCTTGGGACGCACGGTGACGCCGGTCTGTCCGATTTGCAGGGAGTGGTCGCAGAAGCCCGCATCAACGGCGGCACGGCTTGCACCGACTTCTCCATGGAGTTCTTCTGCGAGTTTGCGGAGCAGGTCAAAGCCTTCCTTGCTGCCCACACCGTAGCCGCCTGCCACGATGATGGGTGCACCCTTGAGGTTGTTGGAGGCTTTTTCAACGTGGCGTTCCAAGACCTTCACCACATAGTCCGTGTCGGGCACAAACTCGGCAACTTCATGATAGACAATCTCGCCGTTGTAGTATTCTGCCACTTTCTCCGCTTTCATCACGCCGCTTCTGACGGTTGCCATTTGCGGGCGATTGTCGGGGTTCACGATGGTGGCAACGATGTTGCCGCCGAAAGCGGGGCGAATCTGATAGAGCAGACCTTCATAGTGTTTGCCACTCTTGCGGTCATCATAGTCTCCAATTTCAAGGGCGGTGCAGTCGGCAGTCAGACCGCTGGTGAGCGAGGAACTGACGCGGGGACCGAGGTCACGTCCGATGACGGTGGCACCCATGAGGCAGATTTGGGGCTGTTCTTTTTTGAAGAGATTGACGAGGATGCTGGTGTGCGGTTTGGAGGTGTAGGGATAGAGTCCTTCTCCGTCAAAGACGTGAAGTTTATCCACGCCGTAGGAAAGGATGTCCTTCTCCACTTTACCCGTGATGCCGCTGCCTGCGGCGATGGCTTCGAGTTGCACACCGAGTTCGTTGGCAAGTTTACGACCCTTGGTGAGGAGTTCGAAGGAGACCTCCTCCACGGTAAACTTATCTATTTCGCAATATACAAATACGTTGTTCATGATTTATCCGATGGTATGGCTGTCCAACAATTCCTTGACTAAACTCTCGACATCGTTGTCCGAGCCGGTGAGATGTTTGCTCTCTTTGGCTTTGAAGACGATGTTTTGCACGGCTTTCACCTTGGTGGGAGAACCGGAGAGACCGCACTGCTGCAGATCTCCGTCCACATCAGCAACGCTCCACTGGGAGACGGTGAGCCAAGGTTTCTTCTCATATTCTTCCGCGTAGGGGATGTTGCCGTCGGCGGGACGTTCCATCGGCGCGGTGGCGCGTTTGAACTTCATGACGAGTTTGGCGTTGCGGGGACGGCAGGGCGCAGCATTGCCATTGACGGTCAAGAGGATGGGCAGCGGAGCTTCCACGCGTTCGATGCCTCCGTCAATGCTGCGGGTCAGCGTGATTTTTCCATCGGCAACGGAGTCCACGTTGGTCACGTAGGTCACTTGGTTCAAATCCAGTTTCTGTGCCACTTGCGGTCCGACCTGTGCGGTGTCGCCGTCGATGGCTTGGCGTCCGCAGAGAACGATGTCGGGCATGCCCATCTTCTTGATGGCTTGGCTCAGTGCATAACTGGTGGCGAGGGTGTCAGCGCCGGCGAAAGCACGGTCGGTGAGGAGCACGCCGCCGTCAGCACCGCGATAGAGTCCTTCGCGGATGATTTCCGTGGCGCGGGGAGGACCCATGGTCAGGAGATGCACGGTGGTGCCGGGGTGAGATTCTTTCAAACGCAGCGCTTGTTCCAGCGCATTCAAATCCTCGGGATTGAAGATGGCAGGCAGGGCGGCGCGATTGACGGTTCCTTCGGGCGTCATCGCGTCCTTGCCGACATTCCGAGTGTCGGGCACTTGCTTGGCAAGTACAACAATTTTAAGACTCATGTTGGTATGTGATTTTGATAGTATTGATTTTGAGAAGTAACGCCTATTATATAATCGAGAAGTAACGCCTATTATATAATAAGGTGTCGGAGCGGCGTTAATATCTTAAGTCGCGTGGCAAAAGTACGTTTTTTTGTTTTTTAGACAAAATCACCGGAGCGTCGAACGTGGTTTTGGTTCGATGCTCCGGTGAGAGGGAGTCAGATGCGTTTCACCATTTCGCGGAAGATTTCAGCCATGAGCGGTTGCACGGCATCGGCGGCTTTCTGCACCTCTTCGTGGCTGACTTCGACAATCTTGCCTTCCACACCGAGGTCGGTGATGATGCTGACGCCAAAGACGCGGATGCCGCAGTGGTGAGCGACGATGACTTCCGGCACGGTGCTCATGCCCACGGCGTCAGCACCGAAGATGTGATACATTTTATATTCCGCCGGCGTCTCAAACGTCGGTCCCTGTGTGGCGAGATAGACGCCTTCAACGGTGCGAATGCCTTTTTCTTTGGCAATGGCGCGTGCCATGTCGAGGAACTGGTGATCGTAGGCTTCGTGCATGTCCGGGAAACGCGGACCGGTCGGGAAATTCGGACCGTGGAGCGGGTGTTCCGGCATGAAGTTGATGTGGTCTGTGATGAGCATCAAGTCGCCGATTTCAAAGTCCGGGTTCATGCCGCCGGCAGCGTTGCTGACAAAGAGGTTTTGAATGCCCAGTTCATACATGACGCGGATGGGGAAGGTCACCTGCTTCATGTTGTAGCCTTCGTAGAAGTGGAAGCGTCCTTGAAGTGCCATGACGTCTTTGCCGCCCAGACGTCCGAAGATGAGTTTTCCGGAATGTCCTTCCACCGTGCTGACGGGGAAGTTGGGAATGTCTTGATAGGGGAAGGCTTCAACGATTTCAATTTCTTGCGCCAGGCGTCCGAGTCCCGTGCCGAGCACGATGGCGGTCAGCGGGCGCATCGCGGTGTGCTGCTTAATCCATTCAGCGGTTTCTTTGATTTGCTGTAACATAGTCTTGAATGATTTGTTGGAAAGTTTGTGCTTCGCCCTCTGCGGGAGCCATGCTCACGGTGATGGGTTGCACATATATCTTTTGAAGTATGTCGGAAGGAAGTTCCTGCGCCACGGCGTTCAAGCGCACGGCGTCTTTTTCGGTGGTGACGATGAGTTCCGCTTCTTTGCCGGCTCGCGCCATGCGTGCTGCGTCCTGCGACGTAAAGCGGTGATGGTCAGGAAAGTCCAGTTGCTCCACCTGCTTCGCTCCCGTCCGGCGGAGATGTTCCGCCAAAGGGCGTGGGTTGGCGATGCCGGAAATCAGCAGCACGCGCTTGCCTTTCGTCTCCACGTTCTCGGCGCTCTCAACGAGGAAGGGGCGGAGCGGAGCATAGACGATGCGACTGAAGAAGAGGTGCTGTCCCGGAGCGAGCGGGACGGAGGGCGTTTGCCCGTCGCGACATTTCGTCACGACAATCACGTCAGCACGTTTTGCTCCCCGACGGTTTTCTCGGAGCCGTCCCCACGGCATCACGTGGTCCTTGGTGAAGGGGCGTGCTGCGTCGGTCAGAAGTACCTGAAGCCCCGGACGGACGTAGCGATGCTGAAAGGCGTCGTCCAAAACGACCACATCCGTGTCCTGCCAGCGCGCCAGCAGTCGGCGAATGCCTTCCCTTCGGTCCTCGCAAACCGCCACGTGGGCAAAGGGGCAGTTGCGGCTCACCTGAAACGGTTCGTCGCCGCAGGTGGCTCCCGTCTCTCCCTCTTCGACGGCACGAAAGCCGCGGGTCGTTCTGCCGTAGCCTCGCGAGAGCATCGCCGGGCGGAGTCCCTGTTCGTGAAGGAGGTGCAGGATGTGTTCCACGTGTGGCGTTTTCCCCGTACCTCCCACGGCAAGGTTTCCCACGCCGATGACCGGCAGCGGAAAACGTTCGGAGGGAAGGACGCCTCGGTCGAACAGCAGGTTGCGCACCGTTGTCACGGCGTCATACGCCCACGACAGCGGGATGGTCAGCGGAGCGAGAAGGAGGGAGGGGTTCATGCCGCTTAGAAGAGGTTAGGTTCGTAGGGGATGCGTGCCTGGATTTGTGCACGTTGTCCGAGTGAACCGACGAATTGCAGCGGGCGGTAGTAGATGCCGAGCACGGACTGCATTTTCTGTTCCAGATAGTCGTCCTGGGTTGCCTGTTTCATCAGGTTTTCCATCCAGTCGGCCTTGGCGGGTGCGGCGGTGACGGCATAATCTTTGAGTTTGGCTCTCTTGGCAGCCTCCTGCACAGCGTCTTGGAGCGTTCCGATTTTGTCCACGAGTTTGATGCCGAGAGCTTGGTTGCCGGTCCAGACGCGTCCTTGTGCGATTTTGTCCACGTCTTCCACTTTCATGCCGCGACCTTCTGCCACACGTTTGAGGAAGAGTGCGTAGCCGTTGTTTACGTATTGCTGCATCGCGTTGGCTTCTTCGGGATTGAAAGGACGTCCCATAGCGCCGAAGTCTGCGGAAGTGTTTGTCTTGACCACGTCAAAGTGGAGTCCGAGTTTCTCGGTCAGCAGTCCCGAAGCGTCGGGCACCATGCCGAAGATGCCAATGCTGCCCGTCAGCGTGGCGGGTTCGGCGATAATGTAGTCAGCTCCGCAGGACATGTAGTAGCCGCCGGAAGCAGCGAGTCCGCTCATGGAGACGACCACGGGTTTCTTTGCCTTCAAGAGTTGAATGGCGCGCCACATTTGTTCGGAGGCATAGGCGCTTCCACCGCCGGAGTTGATTCGGAGAACAACGGCTTTGACGTTTTCATCGTTCATCAGTTTGTCCAATTCCTTGACCACTTCAGAACCAACGATTTGTGAGGTGTTTCCGCCAAAGGGATTCTGTGCGGCTTCATCCACGATGTCGCCTTCGGCATAGAAGACTGCGATTTCTTCTGTTGCGGAGGAGGGTTTGTCCAGCTTGGCGAGTTCGGAAGGACTGACGAACTTCACTTCCTTTTCTTTGTCGCAGAGGACGCGCAGACGGTCGCGCACGCCGTCGATGTAGGCAAGCGAATCAACGAGTTGCATCTTCACATAGTTTTCAGCCAAACTCAGTCTTGCATAGTTGTTGGCATAGGCGTTGAGACTGTCCACGGAGACTTTGCGCGCTTCCGCCACGTCCTTGCAGACGCCGCTCCAGATGTCGTCAATGTAGGACTGCACCTGCAAGCGGTTGGCTTCGCTCATGGAAGTGAGGATGTAGGGTTCGACGGCGCTTTTGAACGTACCGACCTTGAAGACCTGCATCTTCACACCGATTTTTTCCAAAAGGTCTTTGTAGAAGATGGGCTGCGCGGCGATGCCGTGCCAATCCACGATGCCGGAGGGATTGAGCAGCACCTTGTCAGCGACGCTTGCCACCCAGTAGGTTCCTTGCGAGTAGTTGTCGCCGTATGCCACGATGAACTTTTTGCTTTGTTTGAAATCAAGGAGAGCCTTGCGTAGTTCCTGGAAGGAAGCATAGTCAGCCTGCATCACACCGGCTTCAAGATATATTCCCTTGATTTTGTCGTTTTCTTTGGCAACTTTGATGGCAGCGAGGAGGTCGTCGAGTCCTTGGGAGGTCAAGAGTTCGTTGCCCATCAGTTCGGCAAACGGGTTTTCGGTGGCGCGTTCGCAGAGTTCGCCTGTCAGTTTGATGCGCAGAACGCTGCCTTTCTCAATGGTCGGGGTGGTTTGTGAACCCACGGAAATGGCGATGAGCATGATGAAGCCGAGGATGGCTGCAAAGACCTGCACAATCACAATGCCCAGCACGGTCGCCAGAGTGTACTTGAAAAAATCTTTCATGTTGAATGCGTTTATTTCTTATAAAAGTATATGTTCCTCTAAAAGTATATGTTCCTCTCGTTACAAACACAGAGAGGACGAAAGTCGCAGCACGTTCAATCTTTCAGCACGAGGCTGACGGGGCAGTGGTCAGAACCGAAGACATCGGCGAGGATGGAGGCGTCTTCAATGCGGTCGGCGAGGCGGTTGCTGACGACGTAGTAGTCAATGCGCCAGCCTGCATTCTTCTCCCGCGCTTTGAAACGGTAGGACCAGTAGGAGTAGGCTTCGACGGTTTCCGGGTGAAGGTGACGGAAAGTGTCAGTGAACCCCGCTTCAAGGAGTTCCGTGAACTTTCCTCTTTCCTCGTCGGTGAAGCCTGCACTGAAATGGTTGGTGGCAGGGTTTCGGAGGTCAATTTCTTGGTGCGCCACGTTCAAGTCGCCGCAGACAATAACCGGTTTTTGTACGTCAAGCCCTTTGACATAGGCACGGAAGGCGTCTTCCCAAGTCATGCGATAGTCCAAGCGTCGCAGTTCCTCCTGCGAGTTCGGCACATAGACCGTGACGAGGAAGAAGTCCGGCATTTCAAGTGTGATGACGCGACCTTCGTGGTCATGTTCCTCAATGCCGAGACCATAGGTGACGTTCAACGGTTCCTCTTTGCAGAAGACCGCAGTGCCGGAATAACCTTTCTTTTCAGCCGAGTTCCAATAAGAATGCCAGCCGGGGAACTCCATGTCCAACTGACCGGGTTGCATTTTGGTTTCCTGCAAACTGAAGAAGTCGGCGTCAAGCCGAGTGAAAATTTCGCGGAAACCTTTCTTGTCACAGGCGCGCAGCCCATTGACGTTCCAAGAGATGAATTTTGTCATAAGTAAAAAAGACGTCACAAAAACAAAGACGTAAGAAAAGACGATTCAAGAAGAAAAACGCCTCTTTAAACGAAGCAAATTTAGCAACATATCCTCAAAAGCGACACTCTTCGGCATTTTTTCTTAACTTCGCGGCGGCGAAACGCCACTTTCCATGTGTGGCGCCCCGCCTTTACTCCTCATTTTCACTCATTGAAAGACCGCTCTTTAGCACATATTTATGAAAAAGACGTTACTCCTCCTTTCCTTCCTCTCCTTCTTTTCCGTTTTGCAGGCACAACCTCTGCTTGTCTTTGAGCAGACCACCCGCAACATGGGAACAATTCTCTGGGAACAACCGAAAACCGCTGTTTTCAAACTGACTAACAAGTCTTCCAACCCTCTCCGCATCACCAACGTGAGAACTGACTGCGGATGTACCAGCGTTTCCTTCCCGAAAGAAGAAATCGAACCGGGCGGAACGGGAGAAATCTGCGTTTCCTATAATGCCGAACTTCTCGGACACTTCTCCAAGTCTGTCGCTGTCTATGTGGAAGGCGTCAAAGAACCCGTTTACCTTCGCATCATGGGCAATGTTTCCCAAACCATGGTTGAAAACTCTGACCAGTTCCCCTTCCAAATTGGCGACTATTACCTCAACACGGACGACATTGAGTTTGACGACGTGAACCGCGGCGACCGACCCGTCTTTGCCTTGCAGGTATATAACGGCAGCAAAATGTCCTACCGACCGCAACTCATGCACCTCCCGCGCTATCTTTCCGCCGTTGCCGAACCCGAAGTCATCCGCCCGGGCAGCGTGGGGCGCCTCTACGTCACGCTGAACAGCGAAAAACTGCAAAACATGGGGCTGACGCAGACGAGCATCTACCTCAGTCGCTTCGAAGGAGACCGCGTCAACAAAGAAAACGAAATCAACGTCTCCACCACACTGCTACCGGACTTCACCGACCTGCCGCCACAAACAGAACTCGCACCCTCACTCGCCATTGACAGCACCACCATCGTGCTTACCGCATCCGACAAACGCCGCAAGGCAAGCGGACAAATCCTGCTTCGCAACACCGGACACTCGCCGCTCGTTGTCAAGGCACTGCAAGTTTATAATCCCGGAATCTCCGTCAGCCTTGGCAAACGCACGCTGAAGCCCGGCGCCGTTGAAAAACTCAAAATCTCCGTCAGCGAAATGTCTGACAAGTTCAAAGGAAGAAGAAGAATTCTTCTCATCACCAATGACCCCGAACACGCCAAAGTCGTCATTGACGTGATAGTGAAAAAGTGAGGCGCAACGCAAACAGCCTTAGCCATCACAGCAGAAAGCGCCTTTGTGATGCCCAAAACTCACTTTTCTCAAAAAGATTTTGGAAGTTCGGAAAAAACACCCTAATTTTGCAGCGTGAAATCGGAAAGTAGCGCAGTTGGTAGCGCACTACGTTCGGGACGTAGGGGTCGGGCGTTCGAGTCGCCTCTTTCCGACCCGTTTTGAAAATGATTTGCAAGCGATGTGCTCTGATTGGGGTGCATCGCTTGTTTTTTGTATATTTCCCATAACATCGGAAAAACAAACGGAAGCTAAACGGGAACCTGTCGGAAGGCAAACGGAAGGCAAACGGGAATTTATCGGAAGGCAAACGGAGCCTCATTCGAACGTTTTTTTGGACATTTCCTGAAAAAAAGATAGAAAAGGCTTGTCTATATGAAAAGGAGTTCCTATCTTTGCACCCGCTTAACAGCAATAGAGTTGATCCGCTAGCTCAGCTGGTAGAGCACAACACTTTTAATGTTGGGGTCTTGGGTTCGAGCCCCAAGCGGATCACGGACAAGGTTGCAACTTCACGTTGCAACCTTTTTCTTTGAAAAAACAAGAGGGATTCTGGAAACCATGACACGCCGTGGCACCGTCACAGCACCGTCACCGAACTGAGAGAGAACCCCCCAAGCCTCTCAACGATGCTCAAATCGGGGGACGTTTTATTTTTATACCTTTATGAGTATTGATTTCTACAAGATCTATTCATGGCCACGGCGGGCGCTAACAAACAAAATGCAAAAGTCTCAAAGCATCTGCTTTGAGACTTTTGCGTTTTAAAAAGTGCGGTGCGTACGGGACTCGAACCCGTGACCCCATGCGTGACAGGCATGTATTCTAACCAGCTGAACTAACGCACCAATCAGCGTTCCTTTCGGAAAGCGAGTGCAAAGGTAGGACTTTCCGCGAAACCAGCAAACATTTTCGTGTCTTTTTTTGAAACAGACCAATAAATCTCTATGAAACGCATGGCAACGTATGATATTATCTGACTTCATTGTCTAACTTCGCAGAAGAAAAAAGGAACTCACTCCACGTTCAAGGGGCGACAACGCATGAAAAACACGCCTAAACCCTCCTCCAAGTATTCTTTTATATCCGACATGAAAAACGCCATCACAAGTGCGAAAGTTTTTCTTTCTCGTCACACCCAATCTCTGCATCCTCTTGCCTTGGTTTGTATGCTTCTAACGGTTTCGCTGACCGCGAACGCGGGGAGCAGAACCGTGAAACTCGCCGACCGAGGCATCCGTCCCAACACCGCAAACGACAAAACGCTCGCCTCACGCCTGGACAGCGTGCTCCGTGTTCTGCGCAGCGAACAGAAACCGGGCGAAACGCTGAAACTGAAACTTGAGAAAGGCGTCTATCACTTTTACTCCGCCGACTGCCGCAAAGAGACGCTCTTCATTTCCAACCATGACCAAAACCAGCCGAAAGCGGTCGGCATCATGCTGGACAGATGGCAGAACCTCGTTGTGGATGGACAAGGAGCAGAAATTTGCTGTCACGGACGCATGCTGCCCATCGTCCTGCGAAATGGGAAAAACTGCACGCTCAAAAGAATTAGCGTGGATTCCGACAATCCGCAAATCGCCCAGGTTCAAGTGGTGAAGAACACCGAAGAGGGCATCACCTTTGAAGTGGCACCGTGGGTGAAGTGGCGCAAAGGGAGTCATGGAGCACTGGAAACCTACGGCGAAGATTGGACAATGCAGCCCCAAACGGGCATAGCCTTTGAAAAAGACACTCGCCACATCGTCTTCAACACCGGAGATCTCTGGATTGACACGCGCGACTTCATTGACCTTGGCGGAAACCACCTCCTCGCACCGAACTGGAAGGACAAACGACTTGTCCCGGGCACCATTGTGGCGATGAGAAGTTATTGGCGCCCCTGTCCCGGCATCTTCATGGCGAACGACACTGCCACGGTTTTGGAGAAAGTGACCATACACTATGCAGAAGGCATGGGACTTATTGCCCAGCGCTGTCACGACATCACCCTGCGAGGTTTTGATGTAGCACTTCGTAGCGCCGGTGACCCGCGCTACTTCACAACGCAGGCTGACGCCACACATTTCTCGCAGTGCAGTGGGCACATCCAATCGGAAGGAGGACTCTATGAACACGCCATGGATGACGCCATCAATGTTCACGGCATCTACCTCCGCATCAAAGAGGTGATTGACAAGCACACCATGCGCTGTCGTTATGAGCATGGGCAATCCTACGGTTTTGACTGGGGAGCGGCGGGCGACACCGTTCTGTTCGTGCAATCCAGCACGATGGAAGAACATCCGGCTCGCTGCGTCATTCAGTCTGTTCGTCCCATCGAAGGCTCTTCTTTCCAGGGCGTGAAAGAGATGCTCGTCACGGTTCACGAAGAACTGCCGGAGAATCTGAAGGACGGAGGACTTTGGGGAATTGAAAACCTCAGTGCTACGCCCACCGTGACATTTCGGCGTAACATCATTCGCAACAACCGCGCCCGAGGCGCACTTTTCAGTTCTCCGCGTCGCACGGTCTGCGAGGACAATCATTTTGACCACACCTCCGGCGCTGCCATCGTGCTTTGCGGTGACTGCAACGGATGGTTTGAAAGCGGTTCGGTGCATGACCTCATCATTCGCCGCAACACTTTCACCAACGCGCTGACTTCGCTCTACCAGTTCACAAACGCCGTGATTTCAATCTATCCCGAGATTCCCGAGTTCCACAACCAGAAACGTTGTTTCCACGGCGGCAAACGCGGCTCGATTCTCATTGAAGACAACAACTTTGAAACGTTTGACAAACCGCTGCTCTACGTGAAATCCACCCAGGGGCTCGTCTTTCGTCGCAATCGCCTCAAAAGATCCAACGCCTACACCCCCTTTCACTTCAACCAAGAAGAAATCAAGGCAGAACACTGTGAGGACTGCGACCTTCAGCCCGCCACGGAAGTAAGATAGAGAGAGCCAAAAATCAAACAAACGCAAAACCGTCCGACCAAAGTCAAATGGTCGGACGGTTTTGCGAACCGCACCCGTGAAAGGGAAGGGACGCGGCGTAGGACTTAGTCTTCCTTGCTGAGGTTCAGTTTCTGAACATACACAGCGTGTTCTTTTGCCAAACGCTTCAGCACGCTGGGTTTGTCGAACTGCTGACGAGCACGCAATTCCTTGATGATGCCGGTGCGTTCAAATTTTCTTTTGAATTTCTTGAGGGCGCGTTCAATGTTTTCGCCTTCCTTTACGGGTACTACAATCATTGTTTGTTTTGTGATTTTATTTTGTTATTACTTAATTTGCATAGTGCTTGCGAGGTGCAAAAGTAGGCATTTATTTTATTACCGCCAAGATTTCGTTGTTTTTTCGCAGACTTATCTCATTTTCTTGTTCTTCAGTCAGGAGGCGGGCTGAGCGTCGTTCGCCAGATGCACGACTTGTTGAGGATAGGGAATGTTGATGCCTTCGCGGGTGAAGAGTTCGTAGATGTGTTGCTGCACCTCGTGATAGACCGTCCAATAGTCTTCCGTCTTGACCCACACTCTCACGACAAGGTTCACGCTGCTGTCGCCGAGGTTGTCCACTCCGACGAAGGGGAGTCTGTCGTCGGGCTCTTGGAGGATGCGGGCGTCGGCGGCAAAGAGGTCAAGGAGTTTGCGACGCACCATTTCCACGTCTTCTCCGTAGTCTATGCCGACGGTCCACTGCACACGGCGTGCGCCCATCTTGGAATAGTTCACGACGACGGAGGTGCTGAGACTTCCGTTGGGGATATAGACCAATTTGTTGTCGGCGGTCATGAGGATGGTGTGGAAGATTTGGATTTCGTGAACGCGTCCCTGCACGTTTTGTGCCTCAATCCAGTCTCCGACACGATAGGGTTTGAAAAGCAGGATGACGAGACCGCCTGCGAAGTTTTGAAGGTTACCGGAGAGTGCCATGCCGACTGCGACACCGGCTGAAGCAAGCAGCGCAGCGAAGGAGGTGGTGTTGATGCCGAGGGCACTGATGACGGAGATGATGAGCAGGATGGTGAGGAGGATGTTCACCAGACTCTTGAGGAAGCTTTGCACGCTTACTTCAACGTGGCGGCGTTCGAGCATGGAACCGACGAGACGGTTGATGAGTTTGATGATGAAACTTCCGACGAGATAGATGAGGAAAGCAGCAATGAGATGTTTTCCCGTGGTGATGGAGAGGTCGATGAGTTTGGTGATGAGTTGGTCGAGCTTACTGATTTCTGCGTTGAGGATGGTGAACATAAGAAGAGAGGATTGAGGGGAGTTCTAAAAAATTATGGAGTGTTCTACAAATTATGGAGAGTTCTACAAATTACGGAATAAGGAGCATTCAAAAGAAAGTGTTTACGTTTTGGTTTCTTTTTGTTTCTCAGCGCGCCCTTTTGTAAGTAATCCTCAAAAAATAACCTGCATCATCTTTGAAAATCTTTTCGGTCCATATTTCCTCCCTCATCAGTCACATAGCTACGGCTATGCTCCTTCTTCGGGTGAAAATCTGACCTCGAAAATGTCATTCAAATCTGACGCAACTTATTATTTTTTATATTACTAAGTCTCGTCATTCACATAATGCGCCATGCTTTTTTTACTGACAAAAGTTTATCTCTGAGAAATCAGTAACAACAAAACCTGATGGATAGGACAGCCTTGAAAGACATGAAAAATGCCGTCTTGGGGAAGGCGGCACTTATGGTTTTTGTGAAGAGACGAGTCTGCGGGTTGCGTCGTATTTTTTTTCTCACTCCACGATGCGGCGTGCTCCGATGTAGCGGCGACTGTAGTAGGTTTCGTTGGAGGAGGAGATGCGAACTCCGCCGCTGGAACTAGCGTGAACGAAGGAGAATTTGTTTCCTTCGGGATCAACATCCGTGACGATACCAACGTGTCCGACGCTTCGATGACTACCTCTGCCTCCGAAGAAGACGAGGTCGCCTTTTTTCAAGTCGGCGATTTGACTGATGGGAGTGCCTTGGGTGTATTGCGAACGAGAAGAACGAAGAATTTTGACGTTCTCTCTTCCATAGACGAAACTGGTGAAGCCGGAGCAGTCGAAGGCGTTGGGACCTTGCATTCCGGAGCGATAGCGCGCGCCGAGATATTGGAGTGCTGTTTTCACCACGCTTTCTCCGAAGGAGTTGTTGGAGGCGGTGGTGGCGGCAGTCGATGCCGGTTTCATGAAGTCGGGTGTCACGGAGAAGTCGGGAAGTGTAACGGCTTTGACTTCAATCACCTTCTTTTCTGCTCGTGAGTGTTTGGGGAGTGCTTCGGGGATGAGGTCCTGCGCACCTGCTGAGAGCATTCCCAGCAGACCCATCACAGCACAGACAGCATATTTCTTTAGTAACACAGATGTTGATTTTAATATAAAACAAAAAAAGACACCGGAAACGCGTTTTGTTCCGGAAGACAGAGAGCCTGGAAACAGGGCAAAAGAACTTCAAAAGAGGCTCTTTTCTCTTTAACTGCTGCAAATTTAGCACTTTACTCTCTTGCAGACAAGTGAATTAAGAACTTTTTTGATTGAGAGAAAATTTGACCCGAGGTGTTGCACACGAAGACTTTTTTTGTGTGGCGA
The DNA here is from genome assembly GCF_021531665.1 of Prevotellamassilia timonensis. Classification (GTDB taxonomy): domain Bacteria; phylum Bacteroidota; class Bacteroidia; order Bacteroidales; family Bacteroidaceae; genus Alloprevotella. Next base: position 68,514 of record NZ_JADYUH010000004.1, on the reverse strand, counting down.
GCGACGGTTCATTCTTCCTCGCGGGTGGCGGAAAGGCTGTCAGCGGCAATGCGGGTGGCAGCAAGGCTGTCGGCGGTGGCTACTTTTTCTTCTGCCACTTTTACGGCAGCGAGGGAGTCCAGTCGTCTGAGGCTGTCTGCCTCGGCGACGCGGGCAATGGAGTCTGCGATGAGGCGCGCAATCTGCGCCGGAGTGAGTCGGTCTTCTGCGCCGAGTCCGATGAATTCGGGCAAACGCTCCGTTTCTCCGGAGATGATGACCCTCATGCCGCAGTAGGCATAGTTCTTTTTCAAATAGATGATGTGGTTCGTGTTGACCCGGATGCAGCCCTCGGAGGCTCTTCTGCCGATGCTTCTCGGCGCGTTGGTGCCGTGGATGCCGATGCCGGCAAACTTTCCGGTGGCGAGACTGAGGAAGTAGGGACCATAGCATCCCTTCACCTTTCTGCCGTCGCGAGTTTTGTGAATCCAGTCTGTGCTTTCGTAGATGCCCACGACGCGGAATCTGCCTTCGGGCGTCCGATAGTCTCCATGTTCTTCCTTGTTTCCTTTTTTCGCACCACAGGCGATGCCGCAGGAGAAGAGCACGCTGTCTTTTCGGTTCACGACGTAGAGGCGCATTTTGGGTTTGGAAATATAGATATACGTTCCTTCCGCTCTGCCCAGCACGGCGGGGTCCACGCTGTCAGGGTCTTCCACCTCGGTCAGTGCTTTGACCTGGTCTTCCGGTGCTTCGGGAAGGGAGTCGGTCAGTTCCTGCAATGCTTCTTCGTCAATGTGCGTTTTTTTCTGAGAGCAGCCGAAAAAAACCGAAACGAGAAGAATCGGGAGACAATATATAATATGTATAGGCTTACCTGTGAACATGTAGGACGTAGTGCGCGTTTTAGGTTGCTCTCTCGGGTTGAGCTACTCCCCACTCTTTGCGCGGGAGTCTTGAAATGTGAATTTAGGTTGCAAAGATGGCACTTTATTTTCACTTTGAAAAGAATAACTGCGCCGAAGAGGCTGTTTTTACCTTGTTTCCTAACTTTTCTTTGCGCTTTTAATGCCGTTCTTGTGAGCGAAGCGTGTTTTTTTGAGGAACGGTGAAGCTCAAGTGGCGTCGAAAACGTAATTTTGCAAACATGAAAGTGAAAATAGACCCATCTTGGGAGCAAGAACTGCAAGCCGAGTTTGACGCACCCTATTTCAAGACCTTGACCGACTTCGTCAGAGAAGAGTATCGCCAAGGTCCTTGTTTCCCTCCCGGCAACGAGATATTCAACGCCTTCAACCTTTGTCCCTTTGACAAAGTGAAGGTGGTCATCATCGGACAGGACCCCTATCACGGCGAAGGACAAGCGGAAGGTTTGTGCTTCTCCGTCAAGGAAGGTGTGAAGTTGCCGCCTTCCTTGGTAAACATTTTCAACGAAATAGAGGCTGACACGGGGCGGCAGCAACCGACGCACGGCAGTCTGCGACGCTGGGCGGAGCAAGGGGTTTTGCTTCTGAACGCCACGCTGACGGTGCGGGCGCACCAAGCGGCATCTCACCAGAACCACGGCTGGGAAACATTCACGGACGCCGTCATTGCGAGATTGAACGCCTCCCGCGAGCACCTCGTCTTCATCCTCTGGGGAGCAAGCGCACAGAAGAAGGGACGCGTGATTGACCGCGAGCGTCATCTGGTGCTTTGCTCAGCCCACCCTTCCCCTCTTTCTGCCTATCACGGCTTCTTCGGCAATCATCATTTCAGCCGCTGCAACGACTACCTCATTGCTCACGGCATTATTCCCATTAACTGGTAATCAACTGCACTATGATACTTCAAATTGGGGAGGTGATTCTCACTTCCGAAATCATCACCGAGTTTTTCTGCTGCGATCTTGAGAAGTGCAAAGGCATTTGTTGTGTGGAAGGCGACAGCGGCGCTCCTCTCCTCATGGAAGAGGTGGCTGAGATGGAAAATGTGCTGGACGACGTTTGGCAGGACTTGAGTGCGAAGGCGCAGTCGGTGATTGACCGCCACGGCGTCGCCTGCACGGATGCCGACGGCGACCTCGTCACGAGCATTGTGGATGGCAGAGATTGCGTCTTCACGTGCTACAACTCTGACGGTTGCTGTTTCTGTGCGGCGGACAAAGCGTTCCGAGAGGGAAAGACTTCATGGCGCAAGCCGATTTCCTGTGCCCTCTACCCGATTCGGGAAAAGCGATTCAGAAACGGGCAAGTCGGCTTGCAATATCATCGCTGGGCGGTTTGCCACGACGCTATCAGCAAAGGACGCGAACTGAACTTGCGAATCTACGAGTTTCTTCGCGAACCGCTCATTGAACGTTTCGGCAAGGAATGGTATGACGAACTCTGCGTCGCCGCACACCACTTCCTTGAAACGGAGCAATGAACAACCTAAAACAACTTTCTTCATTTTCCTCGCCACGGCGGACAAAATGTTTGTCAGCCGTGGCGAGGAAAATGAAGAATTCATCCATAAGTTAGGGTTTTCACCTCCAGTCGCGGAGGTCGCTGCGGGCTTCGATTCGGTTTTCCGTTTCGTCGTCCAAGTGGTGGAAGAAGTCGAGGCGGGTGAAGTCTTCAATTTCGTCCACGCTTCTGACGTAGTGACTCATGGGGTGTCGTCCGTCCTCGTTTTCATAGAAGAAACCGATGGCTTTTGCTTTGCTTCCTTCGCCGACGAGCACCACTTTGAAGAAAGCATCCGGCACCGCCACGTGGTTCTCGCCCACCGTACGTCGCGGTTGATGGATGAAAATGGGACCTGCCACGATGTGAACCTTTCCATATGCCTTCGCCCAATCGCGGCATTTCTCCTCCAGTTCCTCCCAGTCGTTCTGGTTGAGGTCGCCGTCCTGCGGACAGATGTTGGTCATGAGGAAAGCATCGTGCTGTGCCTGCTCCGCCCATTTGTTGTCGGCAGCAGGGCACATGTGACCTCGCTGATAGCCGCACCGGCTTTCACGGATGTCGCTGTAGAGTGCGCGAGGCTGCGGCACGTCCTTATCTTCCAAGAACTTTTTCAGACGCGGATAGGGACCGTCGGTGTGGGCTGCCGTCAGCGTCCAACCGACCCATGCCGGGCAGCGCGTCTCGGGATTGTAGGCGGTGACGTAGGAGTAGCGCTTCAACAACATTGTCTTTTCCGTCGTTTTTGAAGCATCGGGGGTGACTCGGTCAAAGTCCTCTTGGGTCAGTTCGCCGTCGGAGGAGAAGGACTCGTCGGTTTCGCTGTGGGAGGCAGCAACGGTGGGCTCTTCTGCGTGTGCAGTGGCAGAAGCGAACTGTGAGGAAGGTTGCCGGTGGCAACTGAGGAAGAGAAAGCAGAGTGCGGCGAGTAGCACGTGATTCATGAGTTGGCATCGAAGAGCCTTTTCCATTCTTGTTCAAAGTTAGGGGTGAAGAAGTTCGTTTGGAGTCGTTGGCGTATTTCCTCTTCTGAGAAGAATCGCCCGCCGTCCAGTTCATCGGTCGGATGTGGCGTTTGTGTCGTCACGATTCGGAAGACGTGAACCAGTTCCTTTTCACGCTCCGATTCAAAGACATATTTCTGCATGAACTCCGGTTCAAAATCCGTCAATCCCAGTTCTTCGCGGGTTTCGCGCAGCAGGGCGGAGAGAATCTCCTCGCCGAAGTCCACGTGCCCTCCGACCGCTGTATCCCATTTCCCGGGTTGAATGTCTTTCCAAAGCGGACGCCGTTGCAGATAGAGTTCGCCGGCTGGGTTGAACACGTGAAGATGCACGACGGGGTGGAGCAGTTTGCTCCCGCTGTGGCATTCGCGGCGCGTGGCACTGCCGATGACGTTCCCATCTTCATCGACAAGAGGAAGCAGTTCGGGAGAAGGCTCCAGAAAACTGCTGTCGCCGTAACTCAGGAAGCGGAAGTCGTGGCTTAGGGCGTAGTCATAGATGCGTCGCCAGTCTTCACCGACGAGGGCGGAGACGAGCAGGAGCAGTGTGCTTTGCGGTTGGTGGAAGTTGGTGACGATGGCTCGCACGATGTGGTAGTTGTAGCCCGGCGCAATGATGATTTGCGTGTCGGCGTGCAGAACATCCATTTCGTGAGCGAGCATATAGTTCAACAACCACTGCAGCGCCTCCGTGGCAGCCGGCTCCGGCGTGCCGTCTTCTTCCTCGTAGGGCATCCACTGCGGTACGTGCAGTTCTTCGGGTGCAGTCTCCGGTGTGCGATGCACGATGATGCCGAGATAGTAGAGGCTCTCCAGCGTGCGCACCGACGTCGTGCCCACAGCCACGCAGCGCCCGCCGTGAGCAAGCAACCGCTCCAGTGTGCTGCGGTTCACGGAAATCCATTCCGAGTGCATGGCGTGTCCTCCGATTTCCTTGCTCTTCACGGGGCGGAATGTGCCGGCGCCAACGTGGAGTGTCACTTCGTTGCGTTCCACACCTTTCTCGTCCAGGGCTTGCAGCACCTCCGGTGTGAAGTGCAGTCCGGCGGTCGGAGCAGCCACGGAGCCTTTCACTTTGCTATAGACCGTCTGATAGGTCGTCAGGTCTGCCTCCTCTGTGGCTCGGTTCAGATAGGGTGGGATGGGTAGTTCACCGATGGCTTCCAAGACCTCGCTGAAAGAGATGGTGGAGTCGTTCCAGTCAAAGCGAATGACGTGCCCCGTGGCGTGCACACCTTCTCGTCGGGCGGTCAGTGTCAGTTGCCTGCCTCCCACGTTTACGGTTTGGGAGAGTTCCCCTTCCTTCCATTTCTTCAAGTTGCCCACCAGACAAGTCCATGCGACTGAGCCAGTGGCGGCGAAGTTCAGTTGATAGTCCGCAGGCTCGAGAGGTTCCAGACAGAAGATTTCGATGAGGGCTCCGGTGGCTTTGCGGAAGTGAAGGCGGGCGCGAATGACGCGGGTGTTGTTGAAAACCATCAGTTCCCCTTTCGCCACGTAGTCCGGAAGGTGGAAGAAAGCGTCTTCGGAGATTTTGCCTTGACGATATACCAAGAGTTTGGAGCGGTCCCGCTGCGCCAGCGGATATTTGGCGATGCGTTCATCGGGAAGCGGATAGGCATAGTCCGCGATGCGTATGTGTTGAGGAGATTTCATTCGTGAGCGTATATATATAATATGGAATATGAGTGCGTCGAGGAACTCGTTACCGTCCTCCGGCGACTTCCCAAAAGATGATGGCAGCGGCGGCAGCCACGTTGAGCGAATCGACACCGTGTGCCATGGGGATGCAAACCGTGTGGTCGGCGCGATCAATCACATCCTGTGCCAGTCCGTCTCCCTCGGTGCCGAGGATGACCGCCAGTTTCTCCGCCTGCTGCAAGGCGGGGTGGCGCGGCGGGATGGAGTCCGCTTTCAGTGCCATGGCGGCAGTTTGGAAGCCCATTCGGTGCAGGTCATCGTTTGCATCGTCAATCCACGTCCAGGGAACCAGGAAGACAGAACCCATGGAGACGCGAATGGAACGGCGGTTCAGCGGGTCGCAGGAGGTGCGGGTCAGCAGGACGGCATCCATGCCCAACGCCGCCGCAGAGCGGAAGATGGCGCCGATGTTGGTTGTGTCCGTCACGCTGTCGATGACTGCCACGCGCCGTGCGTTTCGGCACACTTCCTCTGCCGGGAGAGCCGTCGGACGACGCATCGCACAGAGCACGCCCCGCGTGAGGGTGTAGCCGGTGAGTTCGGCGAGCAGTTCCCTTGAGCCGGTGAAAATGGGTCGTTCGCCGAGACGTTCCACAATGTCGGCGGCATCGCCGGTCAGATGACGTTCTTCGCAGAGGAGGCTCAGAGGTTCGTAGCCGGCGCCAAGGGCGGTTCGGATGACCTTCGGGCTCTCCGCGATGAACACTCCGCTCTCGGAGTGCAGGCGGTTGCGCAATTGCGTTTCGGTGAGACGGCAATAGACGTCCAGTTCGGGCACGTCGGTGGAGGTGAGACGGATGATGGGCATAGCGGGTGTGGCAGAGTCGTTTAACTGTTGGGGTTTTCTTCCGGTTTCTCCTGCTCTTTCTTTTCTTCGGCAGGTTTCTGTTCTTCCGGAGTTTTAGCCTTATGCTCTTCTGCAGGTTTTGTCTTGTGTTCTTTGTGAAGAGAGTCAGCGGCAGTTTTCTTGTCAGTGCGTGGTGCAAAAGTGCCGTTTGCCTGCTTCAGATATTTCACATAGCGTTTCCCGACGTGCGGCGAGTAGGCGTTGAAGATGTTGTGTGCGAAGAGGATGTCGGTGATTCCGTTCTGCTGCACGTATTGTTTCATGTTGTGAGTGAAGTAGCGGAAGTCCACGACGTGTACCTCGCCGAAGGAATAGAAGAGATAACCCGGGATGGCGTTTCCGAAACTGTCTTTGAGGATGAGCACGCGGCGCGAACTGTTTGTGCCGGTCACCACCTTCACGATGCGTGTGTCGCCGCCCATGAACGTGCAGTAGGCTCCGCCGTGTCCGTCGGGGTAGTGCTGGAAGAAGCGCCCTTTGTAGGGTTTCTTCTCCGCCACCACCTCGTAGTTCTTGTTAATCTCATAGTCCGTGAACCAAACCTGATAGTTCAATCCTTGAGGGACGTAATAGACGAAGTCTTCCGGATGCTCCTTGATGCTGAGGTCTTGGGAGTAGCCATACATGCTTCCGACAAAACGGTGGACGACTTTCTGTTGATAGGCGGAGAGCGGTTTGAACGGCACGCCCGCCATGCGGCAGAACTCCTGTGCGGCGTAGAAAGCACCCAGCGGCGCCCAGTGGTGGTCGGTGCGGAGATAGATGTTTTCTGCGGCGTGCGTTTTGAGAGCGGAGAAGGCGTTCACAGCCACGACGCCCGGTTCGAGATGGTTGTGGATGTTTCGGATGGTTGCCTCCTGGTCGCGTGTTTTTGTCTTTGCCTTTTCGGGGCAGTAGAACGCCGCGGCGGTTGGAATCACCATGCAATAGACGCGGACTGCCGAGCCCAAGGCGTTGTGATAGGCATTCGCCGCTTCGGCATAACTGACGCCACCGTTCGGTCCGCCGCCATACGCCATGAGTGCTCGCACTTTGTCGCCGCTGCCAACGATGATGATGCCGTTGTTTGCAATCTTCGCCTTGTCGTCGGCGGTGAGTTCGCCGAGGTCGGTAGGGGCGTTGGTTCCCTCTGCTGCGGCAGCGCCGTCGTTCGTGGCGTGAAACACCACCTCCTCTTCGTCTCCGCGGGGGAAGGTCCATGCAATCAGTTTCTTTTGTTGGAGATTGGTCTTCATGAAGAAGTCGCGGAATGGTTCTGTGTCGCTGAACCAGTGGTTCACACCCGTTGTGAAGCTTCCGTTCGCCAAACTCTCTGCGGTGAACGCCGGAAAGGACGTCAGTTCGCGCTTTTCCAACTCAGAGAAGGTGCTTCGCGGAAAGAAGCAGAAGACGATGACGAAGCCGACATAGACGAGGCTGAGGAGGAAGAGATATGTCTTGTCTTTTTTCATGAATTATCTTTCGGAATAAATAGGAGAAGAATTTAGAAGCGAGTGTAGATGAAGGCGTTGTTCGTTGCGCCCACCAGGAGGGAGACGCTGAGAGCCAGCAGGGCGATGCTCAGCAGCAGGCGAACCGTCAGGGCGAGGAAGCCGATGCAAGAGGCAGGACACCATTTCCCGGCAAGGCGTGTGATGGTGTCATAGACCGGCATGGAGAAGACGACGGCTGTCACCCACAGCCAGAAATTGCTGAAGAAGGCGCTTTCCACGGTGAAGTCGTGGAAAGGAGCACCGTGTCCTGTGAAGACACTGAAGAACTCGCCCATGCGACTGAAATCTTCAAAATAGAAAATGCCCCAGCCGACCACCACGAGCAGCAGACTGTAGAGATGAAGCAGCACGCGCGGCACTCGGTCGGCGACGCGGAGCAGTGTGTACTTCTCCAGCGTGACAATGATGCCGAAGTAGAGTCCCCAAAGGACGAAGTTCCAACTTGCACCGTGCCAGAGTCCTGTCAGAAACCAGACGGCGAGAATGTTCAGTGCTTGGTGGCGGCGGTTGCCGCCCATGGGAATATAGACATAGTCGCGGAAGAAACTGCCCAGCGAGATGTGCCAGCGACGCCAGAACTCCGTGATGCTGCGGCAGCAGTAGGGGTGGCGGAAGTTCTCTGCGAAGTGGAAGCCGAGGCAGCGTCCCAGACCAATCGCCATGTCGCTGTAGCCCGAGAAGTCAAAGAAAATTTGGAACGTGAAGGCGAGGATGCCGAGCCAGGCACCGGTGGTGGAGAGTTCCTTCATCGGTCCATCCAAGAATTGTCCCGCAATTTCCGAGAACTGGTTGGCGAGGATTACCTTTTTGCCCAAGCCGATGAGAAAGCGGAAAACCCCTTCGCGCAGGTCTGCGGCGGTCACGTGGCGGTCGTTGATTTCTCTTGCCACGAGGTCGTAGCGCACAATGGGTCCGGCAATCAGTTGCGGGAACATGGAGATGTAGAGCAGCAAGCCGCCGAACTTCTTCTGCACGGGTGCTTGACGGCGATAAACGTCGATGAGATAGGAAATGGACTGGAACGTGTAGAAACTGATGCCGATGGGAAGTGCGATGTGGGGAGCGGGGACGGGCACGCCGATGGCGGAGAGAGACGAGGCGATGAAGTCCGCATATTTGAACGTACCGAGAATCGCTACGTTGCAGCAGAGTCCTGCTGCGAGAGCCAGCCGACGGTGTCGGTGGCTGCGGTCGATGAGCAGTCCTGCGACGTAGTTCACTGCCACGCTGCCCAGCATGAGGAACACATAGATTGGTTCGCCCCAGGCATAGAACAGCAGGGAGAACACAATCAGTGCGGCGTTGCGCCAAGTCGTTCGGCTGACACACTCAGACGAAGTGAGTTTTTGGGCGCGCATCTTGTCCACTCCCCACGCGGCTATGTAAATAAGGAAGAAGGAGGGGAGGAATACGAAAAGAAAGAATAGGTCGGAGAAAACCATTTTCTATGATTTTTTTGTTTTTGCAAATATGATGCATGTATGTCGAACAGACCACGTGCACACCTCTTCAATGTGTGAATCCGTTCGTTTCCGGAAAGAGCGCCTTGGCAAGTTGCTGCCCGATGAGACGGGCGGCGGTGGGGTTGAGGTGAGTGCCGTCGGTGGTGTAGGTCTTCGTCTTTTGTTCCGTGAGGTTTTTCACGCAGCATTCTTTGTCCTGCCGGAAGCATTCAATGTCGAGTTGTCGGGCACACGCTTCAATGCAGTCGCCAGCCAAGGTGATGGGGCGTAGTCCGGCGTGAACGGACTGAAGCGGCGTCAGCAACACGATTCGCGTCTGCGGGAAGTCACGCCGAATTGTCAGGCAGTTGAAGAGCACGGCTTCGCGCAGTCCCGTCAGTTCTGAAAGGTCAAGAGCGAGAAGGCTGTCGGCGTTGACTTTGGCGTTGTCGTTGGCTTTTTTCAAATTGTCCAAACACCCTTTACGCTGCTTTTGGGAGAACCAGGCGTCGTTGGTTCCCGCAGCAATCAGAAGCAGGGTGGGGCGGGGCTGCTTCCCTTGAAGCACGTCCCGGCGCAGTCGCAGATATTGGTTGTAGATGACGTTGTTGTCCGTGATGACTTCCACTTCTTCCTCCGTGTCGGCGCAGGTTTTCTCCGTGTGTGACCAGGTGGCTCCGCTGCGGGCGTAACTTCGGCAGGAGGCAGGGCGCACGGTCTGTTTGAAGTGGAAGGTCCAGCCCTTTTCGTCATCGCATTCGTCACCGCCGAGCCAGGTGTTGGAGTCGCCGAGCACGACAACGTGACTCATTTGCGGAAGCAACTCCAGTTTCTCCGGGGCTTGGGCGAAGAGATGCAACGGGAGCAGGAAGAGCGAAAGAATGATGGGAAGAATGTGTCGTTTCAAGTTTCTGTGGCGCTGTGCGCTTTTTTAAGTAATATGAGAATAATAAGTTGCGTCAGATTTGAATGACATTTTCGAGGTCAGATTTTCACCCGAAGAAGGAGCATAGCCGTAGTTATGTGACTGATGAGGGAGGAAATATGGACCGAAAAGATTTTCAAAGATGATGCAGGTTATTTTTTGAGGATTACTAAAAGTTCTGAAATTCAAGGGAATCGTTTCTGAATGAAGATTTTCATGTCTCATTTGAACGGTTTCCGCCAGTCGCAGCCTTCTTGCCAGCGTGAGCAGCCGTAGGCAGTGCGTCCTTTGATGACTTTGCCTTGTCCGCATTTCGGGCAGACGCTTCCGGCGCGGATGATTTTCGCTTTGGGCTTGGCAGCGGCTTTAACACCGGCTTTGGCAGGCGCTTTGGCGGGAGTTTCTTCGATTTCGGCGGGAGAGGAAGTCACCTGTCGGTGCGTGTTGTCGCGGAGCACCTCCATCACCAAGTCCTGCACCATCTGTTTCAGTTCTTCTACGAACTGCGGCGCACTGTATTCGTGGTGCTCGATTTGTCGGAGTTTCTTTTCCCAGCGTCCTGTCAGTTCTGCGCTTTTCAGCAGTTCCTCACGGATGAGTGAAATCAGTTGCACGCCCGTTTCGGTGGGGAGGATGGCTTTGCGCTTTCTGAAGATGTAGCGGCGTCGGAAGAGCGTCTCGATGATGGCTGCTCGGGTGGAAGGTCTTCCGATTCCGTTCTCTTTGAGCGCGTCTCGAAGTTCCTCGTTGTCCACCAGTTTTCCGGCTGTTTCCATGGCTCTCAGCAGGGTTGCTTCGGTGTAGGGCTTTGGCGGTTGTGTTGTTTTCTGTGCCAGTTCCGGCGAGTGAGGTCCGTGTTCTCCTTTGACGAAGTCGGGCAGTGCGCGTTCGCCGTCTTTGTCGGCTTCCTCCTCCGCCTCGTGGGACGTGGGTCTTGCTGCCGAAGCAGCAACGGCACGCCAGCCCGGTTCGAGGATTTGTTTACCGGTCGCTTTGAAGGGAATGTTTGCCGCCTCTCCCTCCACGGTCGTTGTGGCGAAGCGGCAGTCCGGATAGAACGACTGAATGAAGCGCCGCGCCACCAAGTCATAGACATTCCGTTCCGTGTCGGGCAGTGCGTCCGGAGCCACGCCTGTCGGAATGATGGCGTGGTGGTCTGTCACCTTGGAGGAGTCGAAGACTTTCTTGCTTTTCTTCAGGACGGAACCCCGCAGCGGTGCCAGCAGTTCGCCGTAGGTGCCGGCGATGCCGTTCAGAATCTGTTTACACTTGGGATAGATGTCGTCTGAGAGATAGGTCGTATCGACGCGCGGATAGGTGGTGAGTTTCTTTTCGTAGAGCGACTGAATGAAGTTCAGCGTCTGTTCTGCGGAGTAGGCGAATTTCTTGTTACACTCCACTTGCAGGGAGGTCAGGTCGAAGAGTCGAGGCGGTGCTTCCGTTCCTTTTTTCTTTTCGACGGCGGTGACGGTGAACTCCGTGTCTTTGATTTGTTCCAGTGCCTTGCGGCCTTCCTCTTCCGTGGCGAAGCCTCTTTTCATGGCAGCGTTCCCTTTGGCGGGTGCGCCTTCCGCTTCGTCGTTGTCATTCAGCACGACGTTGAAGACAGTCTGCCGATAGACCGTTGTCAGTACCCAGTAGGGCTCGGGTTTGAACTCATCGATTTCCTTTTGTCTTTTGACGATGAGTGCCAGCGTTGGGGTTTGCACACGTCCGATGGAGAGCGGTTGTCGATTGCTTGCGCGGTTGTCTCCATATTTCAAGGTGTAGAGGCGTGTGGCGTTCATGCCGAGAACCCAGTCTCCGATGGCTCGGCAGAGTCCTGCCTCGTAGAGTGAGCGATAGTCCTCCTGCGGTTTCAGTGCGGCGAAGCCTTCTCGGATACTTTCTTCCGTCAGCGAGGAAATCCAAAGACGGTCCACGGGGCATTGCGCCTGTGCTTTTTGCATCACCCATCGTTGGATGAGTTCGCCCTCTTGTCCGGCATCGCCGCAGTTCACGATGCGTTCTGCGTTCTTCATGAGTCGTTCGATGACGGCAAACTGTTCCTTGACTCCACGATCTTCTTTCAGGCGGATGCCGAAGCGGGGCGGAATCATGGGCAGCGAGGAGAGCGACCAACGCTTCCAAAGCGGTGTGTAGTCTTCGGGATATTTCAGTTCACAGAGATGACCGTAGGTCCAAGTCACTTGGTAGTTGTTCCCTTCCCAGTAGCCCTGTCTCTGTTGGGTGGCGCCGAGCACTTTTGCGATGTCGCGCGCCACGCTTGGCTTTTCAGCGATGCAAACAATCACGTCTTGGAGAGTATATAATAAGGAGTAGCGTAATATATAATAAGGTATATATAGTCGGGGGCATCAGAATCCGTGCAGTGTTTCCGCATCGAGTTGGAAGAAGTCCCGGATGGCGTGGTTTCTCTCTTGGGCTTCAGTTGGTGCGAGGCAGAGGCTTTCTTTGGAGAGCAGGAGGATGCGGTCGGCGTGTGCGGCGGCAAGTTCCACGTCGTGGGAGGAGAGCAGAACGGTTTTGCCCATTTCGTTTGTCAGACGCTTCAGCAGGTTGAAGAACTGCACGCGTGAGGGATAGTCCAAAAAGGCAGTCGGCTCGTCAAGCAGGATGAGCGGTGTTTCCTGAGCCAGCGCTTTGGCGATGAAGACCCTTTGGCGTTCTCCGTCGCTCAGTCGGCTGACGGGGCGTTCGCTCCAAGCGCTTGTCGTGGTCAGCCGCATGGCTCTCTCCACCGCTTCGGCGTCGGCAGCGGCGTTTCGGCTGCCCCAAAGTCCTTGGCGGTGCGGCAGTCTGCCCAGTGCCACCACCTCTCTGACTGTCAGATTTCCCGTTTCGGGGCGCACGGTCAGCACGATGCTCAAACGTTTCGCTCTTTCTTCCGGCGTGAGCGATGCGAGGCTGTTTCCTTCCCAAAAGATGTCGCCCGCCAGCGGCGGTTGCAGTCCTGCCAGCGTGCGGAGCAGCGTGCTCTTTCCCGCCCCGTTTGTTCCAAGCAGTGCGGTCAGCGTGCCGCGCGGCAAACTGCCTTCCAATCCTCTGCCCACGATGCTCTGTCGTGAGCCGTGGCAGTAGCCCGTTGTGAGGGCGTGGAACGCAAGTGAGGGGTTCGGAGTCATTTCTTGTCTTCTCTTTCGGGGGAATGTCTTATTCCAATAACTTATAGGACGCCCTTTTTTTTATTCTTTCGTCTCCTCTTTCAGTCCGCAGCAGCCTGTTCCGTCAAAGCAGTGGGTGCAGAGACGGCATTTGGGCAGTCCGATAGCCTTCACCAGCGTTTCCATTTTGTTGAACTTGAGTGAAGTCAGTCCGAGTCGCTGGCGAATGAGTTCCGTCATGCGCTCGTACTCCGGAGTGGAGACGTCGGCATAGCGTTCCAGATTTTTGTGGGCGTCTCCCTCCAGTTCCTGGATGACGCGGCGCGTGATGAGTTCCATGTCGCTCTTTGAGGACGTGAAGCCGATGAAGGGGCAGCCGTAGATGAGTGGCGGACAGGCGATGCGCATGTGCACTTCCTTCGCGCCGTCTTCAAAGAGCACACCGACGTTGTCGCGGAGTTGCGTGCCGCGCACGATGGAGTCGTCGCAGAAGAGGACTTTCTTTCCGCGGAGCATGTCGCGGTTCGGAATCAGTTTCATCTTCGCCACGAGGGAGCGCATCTCCTGGTTGGAGGGAGTGAAGGAGCGCGGCCAAGTTGGCGTATATTTGGAAATGGTTCGGCGATAGGGTTTCTTCAGTCCGGCGGCGTAGCCCAGCGCCATGCCCACTCCCGAGTCCGGAATGCCGCAGACGCAGTCCACATCGTTTGCCTCGTTGTCTTCTTCCGCCATGAGTCGCCCGTTTTCGTAGCGCATGTCCTCCACGTTTCGTGCTTCGTAGGTGGAGGTTGGGAAACCGTAATAGACCCAGAGGAAGGAGCAGATTTGTTGGTGGTTGGAGGCAGGTCTGATGACTTCGACTCCATCGGCTCTCAGTCTGACGATTTCGCCCGGACCGAGGTCTCTGACGGTTTCAAAGTCAAGGTTGGGGAAGGCTGTGGTTTCGGAGGTGGCAGCCCATGCCCCCTCCTTTTTGCCGAGGACGATAGGCGTTCTGCCCCATTCGTCGCGTGCGGCGATGATTCCGTCCTCCGTGAGGAGAAGCATGGAGCAGGAGCCGTCGATGTGGCGGAAGACGTTCTCAATCCCCTCACGGAAGGTCTTTCCTTGAATCAGAAGCAGTGCGACGAGTTCCGTCTGATTGATTTTTCCCGAGGAGAGTTCGGCGAAGTGGCAGTTTTCGTTCAGGAGTTGTCGCACCAGTTCCTCAATGTTGTTCACCTTCGCCACGGTGACGATGGCAAAGCGCCCCAGGTGGGAGTGCAGGACAAGGGGCTGTGCGTCCGTGTCGCTGATGACTCCGATGCCGGAGGTTGCTCCGGCGAAGCGGCTCAAGCCCGGTTCAAATTTGGAGCGGAAATAGGCGTTCTCCAAATTATGGATGGAGCGCGTGAAATTTTTGTTTTGGGAATCGTAGGCAGCCAAACCGCCTCTTCTCGTGCCGAGGTGAGAATTGTAATCTGTGCCATAGAACAAGTCGGCAACGCACTCTTTCTGCGAAACCGTTCCGAAAAAGCCTCCCATGGAAATGAAATGATTATGTAGTGAATGAAAAAGTTTGGATGGGTCGAAAGCACGTGTGTCGTGCTCTCGTCCCAAGTTTGGAGTCTCAGTTTTTGCGGCTGCAAATTTACGCCTTTTTCCTCAATCTTCCGACCCCGTGCCACAGGCAAGTTGCGGGCAACGCACATAAAACGCACCTAAAACTTCCCGCCGATTTGTGACTCTTTCCCGCCAACTCCTCACTCCTGTGCGCCGATTCGTCACTTACCGCCGCGCCGCGGTAAGTGATGAAGCCTAAGGAAAGTCCGATGAGACGCGCGGGAAGGAGTGACGAGTCGGTGGTAAGAAAAGCATGTTTTTCAGTAAGGACAGAACGTAAAACCACGGCTCTTTCATTTAAGGGGTGTTCTAAAAATTAGGTTGAGTTGATTTTTGATTTCTTAGAGATGAACTTTTGTCAGTTGAGGAAGGAGCATAGCGGGCTATGTGACTGACGAAACTTACAAAAGGGCGCGCTAAGAAACGAAAAGCGACCAAAACGTAAGCACTTTCTTTTGAACGTTCCTTATCCCGTAATTTATAGAACACCCCTTAGGATTGCGTTTCAAATTCAATGATAGCTGCGGAAGTAGAGGCGCACCACTGAAACTCGTCACCGAGAAATAATGCACCGACACGCAGCATCTACATACATAAATAAAGGGGAAATAAAAATCCTGCAAACCCTACACAAATTCCTACATTTCATTCGTATCTCGCTGATTATCCGCTCGTTGCGCTGTGTAGGGTTTGAACCAAAAATCCTACACGAACCCTACACTGAACCCTACATGGGAACTAAGAGTCAAAGAGACTAAGAGTCAAAGAGACTAAGAGTCAAAGAGACTAAGAGACTAAGAGTCAAAGAGACTAAGAGACAAAGAGACTAAGAGTCAAAGAGACTAAGAGACTAAGAGTCAAAGAGACTAAGAGACAAAGAGACAAAGAGACAAAGAGAGGAAGAGTGGGAGAGGGGAAGGCTAAGAAAAACTATGGGAAGGCTAAGAAAAACTATGGGAAGGCTAAGAAAAACTATGGGAAGGCTAAGAAAAATTAGGGGAAGGCTAAGTGAAATTTGGGGAAGGGAAAGAAAATTTTGAGGAAGGGAAATAAAAATTTGAGGAAGGGAAATAAAAATTTGAAGAAGGGAAATAAAAATTTGAAGAAGGCAAATTTTAACCGGGTGCGCTCCTAATTTTTCCTAGGTGCGCTCCAAGTTTTTCTTAGGTGCGCTCCTAATTTTTCTTAGGTGCGCTCCTAGTTTTTCCTGGGTGCGCTCCTAGTTTTTCCTGGGTGCGCTCCTAAGTAAAACTGCGTGCCGTTGCAATGTAGGGTTGCAGTGTAGGGTTTTGTGTATATTTTTTTGTGTAGGGTTCGTGTGGCGGTGTAGGCTTTCATGTATAGTTTTTGTGTAGGGTTTGAAACGCCTCAGTGTATAGTTCAATGTATGGTTTGTGTAGGGTTTGCGTCACAAACTATACATTTCGTAACGCACGGGAAATCAGATAGATGCATGGTTTAATGTAGGGTTTGTGTATAGTTTGCATAGTTTTTTCTTGCCCTTGTAATATGGTATATAGAATCACTTCATTGAGATGAAAACTGCGAGGGGACTTGTCCTATACAAAATGTAAAGTTTTTACGCGACAACATGTTCCCTCATTCTCCTTTCGTGTGTTGGCAAAGAACACCCTTTGATGAAGCCGAGTAATCTTTCTTCACATCGGGAACGAAACTCCCGCGCATTTGTGGTTTTTAGTAATCCTCAAAAAATAACCTGCATCATCTTTGAAAATCTTTTCGGTCCATATTTCCTCCCTCATCAGTCACATAACTACGACTATGCTCCTTCTTCGGGTGAAAATCTGACCTCGAAAATCTAATTCAAATCTGACGCAACTTATTAATTTCATATTACTTAGTGGTGGTTTCGCACGGTCTCCGCCGACTTTCTTCCCAAAGAATAGGTGTTTTCTGCCTTTTTCTCCCCATTTTCCCACAGATTATCACTACTTTTGCACCATTCTTTGAAGAAGACATCATTTCTCAGAAAGAACAAACAAACACATTCCTTTCAATATGAGTGAACAACTGAAAAAAGTCAAACAGCTCGTAGAGCTTCGCCAGAAAGCCCGCCTGGGCGGTGGCGAGAAAGCCATTGAAAAGCAACATGCCAAAGGCAAAGCCACGGCACGTGAACGCATCGACCTCCTCCTCGACAAAGGCTCCTTTGAAGAGATGGATATGTTCAAACTTCATCGCTGCCACTATTTCGGCATGGAGAAGAAACAATATCTGGGCGATGGCGTGGTAGCCGGTAGCGGCACCATCAACGGACGTCTCGTCTATGTCTTTGCTCAAGATTTCACCGTCAACGGCGGTTCTCTCTCTGAGACCATGGCAGAAAAGATTTGCAAGGTCATGGATCAGAGCATGAAGATGGGCGCCCCCTGCATCGGTCTCAATGACTCCGGCGGCGCACGAATCCAAGAAGGCATCAACGCCCTGGCTGGTTTCGGCAACATCTTCCAACGCAACATCGAGGCAAGCGGCGTTGTTCCCCAAATCTCCGGCATCTGCGGTCCCTGCGCCGGCGGTGCTGTCTATTCTCCCGCACTCACTGACTTTGTCGTCATGCTCGAAGGCGTGAGCTACATGTTCCTCACCGGTCCGAAAGTCGTGAAGACCGTCACCGGCGAAGAGGTGACCCAGGAAGACCTCGGCGGCTCCGGCGTTCACTCCACCAAATCCGGCGTCTGCCACTTCACCGCCAAAAGCGAAGAGGAATTTGCCCAGTTGATTCGCAAACTCCTCTCCTATATTCCCCAAAACAACATGGAACGCGCACCACGCGTCGAATGCACCGACCCGATTGACCGCAAGGAAGATTCTCTCAACGAGATTATTCCCGACAACCCGAACATGGCATACGACATGTATAAGGTCATCGGTGCCGTCGTGGATAACGGCGAGTTCTTGGAAGTGCAGCGCAACTTTGCCCGCAACATCATCATCGGCTTCGCCCGCTTCAACGGACAAAGCGTCGGCGTGGTTGCCAACCAGCCTTCCGTCTATGCCGGCGTGCTTGACTGCAACGCTTCCCGCAAGGCGGCTCGCTTCGTGCGCTTCTGCGACTGCTTCAACATTCCCATCGTTTCGCTCGTTGATGTGCCGGGCTTCCTTCCCGGAACTGGTCAGGAATACAACGCCGTCATCGACCACGGAGCCAAGTTGCTCTATGCCTACGGCGAAGCCACTGTGCCCAAAGTCACCGTCACCCTGCGCAAAAGCTACGGCGGCTCCCACATCGTCATGGGTTGCAAACAGTTGAAGGCTGACCTCAACTATGCTTGGCCCAGCGCAGAAATTGCCGTGATGGGTGCTTCCGGTGCGGTCGCCATCCTCGACGGAAAAGAAGCCAAGACGAAGGAAGATCCCAAGGCGTTCCTCGCAGAGAAAGAGAAAGAATACAACGACCTCTTCACGAACCCCTACAAGGCTGCCGAGTTTGGCTATGTCGATGACGTCATCGAACCGCGCAACACTCGTTTCCGCATCTGCAGAGCCTTGGCGCAGTTGGAGAACAAGAGAGAAACACGCCCCGCCAAGAAACACGGCAACATTCCTCTCTAATCTCACGGACTAAAAGAGGGGAGGCGAAGCATATATATAATATGGTATGTGCCTCCCCCTTTCCCGCGAAGCATTTCAAACCGCAAACAAGATTCTCACAGTGAAAACATTTGAATATCACCTCGGTGACAAGGTGCTCTCCATTCGCTTGGACGAAAAGCAGGGCACTATCGCCGAACTCCTCATCGACGGAGCGCACCCCGAAGTGTCAGAAGCAGACATGCAAGCCTACGCTGCCGTCATCGCCCTTGCACTCATCGAGTATGAAGTAGAGGTGGTTCACGACGACGAACCGGGAGTCATCACCGTCACTCCCGTAGCTTCCAACTGGAACGCGCCCACCAGTCTCATCAACCCTCTGCCTCTTGTCTAACCTCCACGCTCGCTACGCTTGCGCGTCGGTGAGCTCCAAAAGCAAACATAATCTCCAAAATGAAACAATATAAATATACCATCAACGGAACACAGTTTGATGTCACCATCGACAGCATCAACGGTTCTCAAGCCAAGGTGGAAGTGAACGGCATTCCTTTTGAAGTGACCATGCACGGCTCCTCCCTCGTGGAAGAAGACCTCCCCACCGTTTCAACCGAAGGTGCAGCCGCCCCTGCCGCTCCCGCCGCAGAACCTGCCGCAGCTCCTGCAGCCAAAGGGGCAGCCGGTGCCGGCACACCCGTCAAGGCTCCGCTCCCCGGCGTGGTGACCAAAGTGCTCGTGCAGAACGGACAAGCCGTCAAGAAAGGCGAAACCGTCCTCGTGCTCGAAGCCATGAAGATGGAGAACAACATCAACGCCGAATGCGACGGTGCTATCACCGGCATCTGCGTGGCTCCCGGCGACAGCGTCAAGGAGGGAACCACCCTGCTGACCATTGGTTGAGACCCTGTCCGAGAAGATGCAGAGAAGCACATCCATGGCTCCCACTTCCTACATCACCGCGCTGCGCTTTCCGCTGGCGCTCTTGGTGGTGTTGATTCACACGCAAAACAAAATCTGGCAGGCAGCCGAAGCACAGGATTCCTTGTGGTTCAGCGTGCCTGTCCATTTTTTGTCAAGGAGTCTCCCTGCCGTGGCAGTGCCTCTCTTCTTCGCCATCTCCGGTTTCCTCTTCTTCTATCAAAAGCAGACGTTCACGCTTGCTGACCAAAGGGAAAAACTCCGGAAACGTTGCGTCACACTTCTCCTTCCCTACATCGTTTGGAATTTTCTGGCGTTTCTGCTGGCTCCGCTCAAGACACTGCTTCAAGGCGGTGATTGGAAAACGGCATTGCAAACTTTTTCCCCTCTTGAAATCTTTTGGGGTGACATCTCCGCTGAAACGTCTGCCAACTTGTGGGGAATGACTGTGTGGGTGTCTTCTTATCCTGAGTTGGATCAGTTGTGGTTCATCAGGGACTTGATGATTGTTGTGCTCTTCGCTCCTCTGCTTCACTTCCTCCTGCGGCGCGTTCCCTTCCTCTTCCTTTTTGTTTTGAGCGTGGTCGGACTTCTTCAACTTTGGCAGAATCCGTTGGGAATGAGAATGGCAGGCTGGTTCTATTTCTCCCTCGGCGCGTTCTTTTCTGTTCGTGGACTCTGTCCCATCGAAACAACCCGGCGTCTGCTTCGCCCGGCACTCATCGTTGCCGCAGTCATGCTGGTCTGGAACACGTTGCCCGAGAAGATGTTTGGCTTGCTGTCCGACCTCCTTCCGAATGGAATGTCCTGTCATCTCTACAATCTCTCTGCCATGGTGGTGCTCCTCCACGCCGCCCGAGCCTACACCCGACGTCGTGCCCCGCACCCTTGGTTGTCCAAAAGTAGTTTCTTTGTCTATGCTTTCCACACCATCGTTCTGTTCCCCGTCACTGTGGTGCTGCACAAACTGACGCTCGGACAGCCGCCGCTCGTGGCTCTCGCGGCGTTCATCGGTAGCGCTGTCGTCGCTGTCGCCGTCTGTCTCGTCGGCTATCGTGTCCTGCAACGCGTCCTGCCAAAGTTCGTGAGCCGGGCGTTGGGAATATAGAAAATCTCCTAAGTTTAGAAAAACCTTATTCATTATTATATCACTCATGAAACCCTCCACTCTTTGTGTGCAAGCGGGCTGGCAGCCCAAGAAGGGAGAACCGCGCGTGCTTCCCATCTATCAAAGCACCACCTTTAAATATGACAACAGCGAGCAGATGGCGCGACTGTTCGACCTCAAGGACAGCGGCTATTTCTACACGCGTCTTCAGAACCCGACCAACGATGCCGTGGCGTCCAAGATTGCTGCGCTTGAGGGCGGCGTCGGTGCGATGCTGACCTCCAGCGGACAGGCTGCGTCTTTCTATGCCGTCTTCAACATCTGCGAAGCCGGCGACCACTTCCTCTCCTCCAAAACCATCTACGGCGGCACGTTCAATCTCTTTGGCGTGACGATGAAAAAGATGGGCATCGAGTGCACCTTCTTTGACCCCGACTCGTCCGACGAAGAAATCCAAGCGCTCTTCCGCCCGAACACGAAGTGTGTCTTCGGTGAAACCATCTCGAATCCCGGCGGCCACGTCTTTGACATCGAACGCTTCGCCCGCCTTGCTCATGCCAACGGCGTGCCCCTCCTCGTGGACAACACCTTCGCCACGCCCATCAACTGTCGCCCGTTTGAATGGGGCGCAGACATTGTGACGCATTCAACGACGAAGTATATGGATGGTCATGCCTGCGCCGTCGGCGGTTGCATCGTGGACAGCGGCAACTTCGACTGGATGTCACATGCCGACAAATTCCCGGGTCTCTGCGCTCCCGATGAAAGCTACCACGGACTTGCCTATGCCGAAAGCTTCGGAAAAATGGCATATATCACCAAAGCCACAGCCCAACTCATGCGCGACCTCGGCAGCATCCAAAGTCCCGAGAATGCCTTCCTCCTCAACCTCGGTCTCGAGTCGCTCCACCTCAGAATGCAACGCCACTGCGAGAACGCCCAAAAGGTGGCGGAGTTCCTTCGCGACAATGAACGCGTGGCTTGGATAAACTATGCCGGACTGCCCGAGGACAAATATTATGCGCTGGGTCAGAAATATCTTCCCAACGGCGGTTGTGGTGTCATTGCCTTCGGACTGAAAGGTTCCCGTGAGGACGCCATCCGTTTCATGGACAGTCTGAAGATGATTGCCATCGTGACCCATGTCGCAGACGCTCGCACCTGCGTTCTTCATCCCGCGAGCCACACTCACCGCCAACTCTCCGATGAGCAACTGCGCGAAGCCGGTGTCGCCCCGGACCTCATCCGTCTCAGCGTCGGCATTGAAGACATCGAAGACATCCTTGCCGACATCCGTCAAGCGCTTGACAACATGTGAAACACAGCATTCCCGCCATGCAAGACAATGTGTTGAGCACAAATATTGAGCACAAATAATGTTTTTTAAGTGTGCTTTGTAAGGTACAAAATTGCATTTTGTCTTACATTTGCAGGCGAAGGATTAAACCGTCGCGCCTCAGACCAGTCAAACCAAATAGAGAGGCGCTTCAACCTTTCGATAAGATACATCATTCCATAACACTAAAAACAGAAACATCATGAAAAAGTTTATGCTCCTTCTGTGCATGGGTGTTTTCGCCCTCAACGTAGCTGCACAGGAACCCGTGAAGAAATCTTGCTGCAAAAAAGCTAAGACTGAAAAATGTGAGAAAGTTTGCGACAAAGCCCAAAAGAAGTGTTGCAAAAAAATCAAGGCTTGCAAAGATGGCAAGAAGTGCGAAGCAATGAAGAAATGCTGCAAGAAAATGGCTGAAAAGAAATAAGACGGAGTTTCTCTCCTCACAAAACCAAAAATTGGGGGATTGTTTCCGAACGCTAATGTTCCGAAGCAATCCCCTTTTTCTGTCTGTCGGTTTTTATTTGTAATTTTACGCCCCGAAAGCCGCTCCCGCCTGTGGGAAGCGGATTCTGCACTCCTTATTATATAGGGGTTTCTATAAATTACGGGATAAGGAACGTTCAAAAGAAAGTGCTTACGTTTTCCTAATTTTTAGAACACTCCTATAGGCTTCTGCCTGAACTGCATAATAGGTGCATCACATTGAAAACTCTCAGACTCCAAAATCCATGTATCAAGAAGAACCCCACATTCACCAAGGTCGCATCGAAGTCATTTGCGGTTCCATGTTTTCCGGTAAGACAGAAGAACTCATCAGACGCCTGAAGAGAGCACGCATCGCCCGCCAAAAGGTGGAAATCTACAAACCCTCCATCGATACCCGCTATTCCGACGAAGACGTTGTCTCCCACGACTCCAACTCCATCGCTTCCACACCTGTCGATTCCGCCCGCAGCATTCTGCTCCTCGCCTCCGAGGCTCAGGTGGTCGGCATTGATGAGGCGCAGTTCTTTGACGCGTCGCTGGTGGATGTATGCAACGAATTGGCGCGCAACGGCAAGCGCGTGATAGTCGCCGGCTTGGACATGGACTTTCAGGGAGTCCCGTTCGGTCCGATGCCCGCGCTTTGTGCCGTTGCCGAGCAAGTGACGAAAGTCCACGCCATCTGCGTGCGCTGCGGTGGTTTGGCATACGTCAGCCATCGCAAAGTGGCGGACGAACAAATCGTGCTGCTTGGCGAACAAACTGAATACGAACCCCTCTGCCGCTGCTGCTACGAAAAAACTCAGAAAACGAAGCCTTCTCCCTGCTCCTGCGGGGGTGAATGTGAGGAAGAAGGCGGAAAAAGTTTGAAAATATAATAGTTAAGCACTTGCCGTTTCAAAGAAAGATTGTAACTTTGCCCCGCTTTTCCGCTCAGCCGCTGTCGGGATGTAGAGAGTTCCCCGTTAAGCTGGGTAGGGACGGACAACAAATCTTTTAAAATCAAATCATGGCAGATTTAATCAAGATTGCTGAAGAAGCTTTTGCCACCGGCAAAGAGTTCCCCAAGTTCAAAGCGGGCGACACCATCACCGTGGCATACAAAATCGTCGAAGGTAACAAAGAGCGCATCCAGTTGTATCGCGGCGTTGTTATCAAAATCAATGGTCATCAGAACAAAAAGCACTTCACCGTGCGCAAGATGTCCGGAACTGTCGGTGTGGAACGTATCTTCCCCATTGATTCTCCCAACATCGAAAGCATCGAAGTGAACAAAGTGGGTAAAGTGCGTCGCGCTAAGCTCTATTACCTCCGTAAACTCACGGGTAAGAAGGCTCGCATCAAAGAAAAACGCACCGCAGCCAAGAATGACTAATTTTCGGTTTGCTACCCGAAATGATAAAAGAGGTTTTCCACTTCGGGAAGCCTCTTTTTTCTATCTTTTCTGACGTAAATCCTAACTTTCACTCCTTTCAACATGATTGGCATCGTCTATCCTTCTCCCATTTTCGGACCGGTTCACAGTCGCCGACTCGGCATTTCTTTGGGCATTAACCTCATGCCTGCCGACGGAAAAATCTGTACTTTTGACTGCATCTACTGCGAGTGCGGCTTCAACGCTGAACATCGCCCTTCCTTGCCTCGACCCACCCGAGAAGAGGTGGCGCAGAAGTTAGAGGAGAAACTTCAAGAAATGAAGGCTGAGGGAACCGCACCCAACGTCCTCACCTTTGCCGGGAACGGAGAACCTACTGCCCATCCGGACTTTCCCGCCATCATTGAAGACACCATCGCGCTGCGCAACCGCTACTTCCCCGAAGCCAAGGTCTCCGTGCTCAGCAATGCGACCCGCCTCCTGAAACCGGAAGTACACGCCGCACTGATGAAGGTTGATAACAACATTCAGAAACTCGACACTGTCTCCGGCGACTACATCTCGCTCGTGGACCGGCCCACCGGTGCCTACGACCTCAACCAGGTGCTTTCGGCTTTGGAAATATTTGACGGACACGTCATCATTCAGACCATGTTCCTCAAAGGAAAGGTCGGCGAACATGACGTGGACAACACAGGCGACAAGTTCGTGCTGCCTTGGCTGGCGGCGTTGCGTCGTATCCGTCCCTCGCGTATCATGATTTACACCATTGACCGCCCGACTCCCGACACCGCTTTGCTCAAGGCAACGCCCGAAGAACTCGACCGCATCGCAGAACTTCTCCGCGCCGAGGGCTTTGACGTGGAGGTTGCCTACTGATTTCCTTTTCCTTTCGTTTCCTTTTCCCATGGCATTTCCTCACTCTCTTCCTCCGGTCATCTCTCCTGCTCAGCGTCTCATCGTTGCCGTGAGCGGTGGTGCCGACTCAGTCGCCATGCTTCTTTTCCTGAAGGAGATGCACGCCAACATTGTGGCTGTAGCCCACTGCAATTTCCAACTTCGTGGTGAGGAGAGCGAACGCGACGAACACTTCGTCGAGACGTTGTGCCGGCGTTGGGGCTGTGACTTCCGTGTCGCCCGTTTTGACACAAAATCTGAGGCTGCAGCCTGTGGGGAAAGCATCGAAATGGCAGCGCGGCGTCTTCGCTACGAATGGTTTGATTCTTTACGAAAAGAGTTGAATGCCGACGCCGTTGCGGTGGCTCACCACCTTGATGACGATGCCGAGACCGTCCTCCTCAATCTCATTCGCGGCACCGGTCTTCGCGGACTCTGTGGCATTCCTCCCCAACGAGAGGGAATCGTTCGCCCGTTGCTCAATGCTTCTCGGGAAGACATTTTAAAATATCTGGAGAGTAGGGGACAAGATTACGTCACAGACAGTTCCAACTCCGACACACACTTCACGCGAAACAAAATTCGTCACGAAGTTCTGCCCTTGTTACGCTCCATGAACAGGCACATTTCCGACGGACTTCATAGAATGGCGCAGCGGCTCCGTCGGTATGCAGAACTCTGCGATTCCGTCGTGAACCGCTTCCGCCGGGAGCATGTGACAAGTCTGCCTGACGGCGAACGCATTCTGCTCGCCGACCTCTTCGCCTTCCCTGTGCCGGAACTGTTCTTGGAGATGTGGTTGTCGGAGTATGGTTTCTCTCGCACGCAGAGCGAAGCGCTTTTGACGGGGCGGGTGGGGATGCTGTTGGAAGCAAATGACTATCTTTGCACTCGGACTCACGATGCCATCGAAGTGCGGCATCTGCCGGTGGTCATTGCTCCGTGTGAACTTACATTCAAAGTGAACACCTTGCGCTCGGATTCGCCGGCGGGCATTGAAATGAAGGAAGTTCCGTTCTCTTCCGTGAGTGCACTTCGCTTCTCGCCCACCGAGGCGTGGTTGGATGCAAGCACCGTCCGCGGCAAACTTTTTGTTCGCAGCATTCGGCAGAACGACCGCTTCCGACCTTTCGGCATGAAAGGTTCCAAACTTGTCAGCGACTATCTGACGGATCGTCACGCCTCGCGAATCGACAAACTCGCTGCCCTTGCGGTGTGCGACGATGACGGCATTCTTTGGCTCGTCAACCAAACCATTGATGCACGCTGTGCCGTGACAGACAAAACCCATTCTATGATTCATCTCAAGTACGTTCTTTTCCCATGAAATATCTGTTTCCTCTTTTGTTCCTGGTGTGGCTCGCAGGTTGTCTGCTCTCCTGTGGCGAAGATCGCAGCGGCGAACAGCCGTTCCCTCCCACTGTTGAAAGCTTCGGCGTCACCATCGTCGGTGACTCGGCTTTGCTTCATGGTGTCGTGACTTCTTCTCCGAACAGCTCGTTGCGTGAGTGCGGTTTTAGCTATGGGAATGACACGCTGCAGGCTTCCACCTTAGCAACGGAGCCGTCTGAAGATTTCATCGCAGTGACTGATTCGCTCGGCGCAGGTGTTTATTATGCCGTTGCCTTCGCCCGCAACGGCATGGGAACGTCCTACGGCGATACCATCTATTTCACCAAACCCTGACCACGTCGTTACGCCTTGCACCGGCAGTGCCTTCGTTCGTGTCTCTTTGCTCTTCGGGGCAAACGGAGAATCCGAACGAAGGCACTGCCGTTTCTTTCTTCTGTGCTTTTCCTTAAATATTCCTAAATACTTGCATAAGTTTAGTACTTTGCTTGGCAAGGTACTAAAGTATTGCCTACATTTGCGGCGTGAAACATCGGCTTTGAAGAAACAGGGTGGGGCGTTTCCGCCGCGATTCATCTCGTTTCCGCCGCGATTCATCTCGTTTCCGCCGCGATTCATCCCGTTTCCGCCGCGAACTTTTCCTCTTTCTCGTCCATCACTTCTTCCGCGAAAGAAACAAACATAAGTAACCATGAACATTGAAAATGCTAAATCACAGATGCGAAAGGGAATGCTTGACTACTGCGTTCTCCTTCTGCTGAGCCGGGAGTCGTGCTATGCCAACGACATCATTACTCGCTTGAAACAAGCGGAGCTGATTGTCGTGGAAGGAACGCTCTACCCGTTGCTCAATCGTCTGAAAAAGGACGGGCTCCTCAGTTACGAGTGGCGCGAGTCCACTCAGGGACCGCCCAGAAAATACTACGCGCTCACCGATGCCGGGACAGAATTCCTTGGTGGCATGGACAGTGCCTGGAACGAACTGGCACGAACCATCAGTCTGCTGAAGAGCATGTTACCTCAACTCCCGCCACCTCCGCCTGTGTCGTCCGCGGCAAGTGATGCCGAAGAAACGCCTTCCGCTCTTTGATTCCGTGAAATCGGATGTCATATCTCTTTTCCAAAACCTCGAAAAACTTCACACTATGAAAAAGAATATCACCATCAACCTTTTTGGCACGCTCTACGCCATTGACGAAGACGCCTGCCAGTTGCTTGAGACCTATCTCAACAACATGAAAAACTATTTCAGTCGCCGCGATGGTGGCGATGAGATTGCTGATGACATTGAACATCGTGTTGCGGAACTTTTCTCTGAATTGCGAGAGAAAGGCGTGGAGGCAGTCACGATTGAGCATGTTCGAGACATCATTTCCCGAATTGGAAATCCGGAGCAGATGGACAACGAAACTGACGATAGTCCAGCCGATGCAAGTGCTCCCGAAAGTGAGGGGACTTCAGCCAATGCCGATGCTGCTGCCGACAATGCTACCGTCAGAAAGAACAAGAAGGGTTTCTTCTCTCGTAAGCTCTATCGCGACCCCGATGACAAAATGATTGCCGGCGTCATGTCGGGTCTTTGCCACTATTTCGGAGCTAATGACCCGCTTCCTTGGCGTATTCTTTTGGTCATTCTTGCCATTTTCAGTTTCATGACGGTTTCTGTCGTCTATCTCGCCCTTTGGGCAATCGTTCCGGAAGCCGTGACGCCCGAGGAGCGGCTTCAGCTCCACGGTCAGCCCGTGAATCCCACCACTCTCAACGAGGAAATCATGCGTGCCGCCGACAAGGCGCAGCAGTTCGTCAATTCGCCGCGCGTGCAGAACTCGGCGCGTTCCTTTTTCGGCACGCTGGGACAAATCCTCCTCTTCTGCATCAAACTCCTCCTGCTCTTGATTCTGATTCCTCTGGCGATTGGAGGCATCATTTTCACCATCTTCCTCATCATCGGCACCTTTGTGGGTTGGAATGTTTTGGTTTCCTCCGGCGCAGTAAACGAATTTTTCCAAAATGCTCTTTTGGCGAACCCTGCCATTGAACTTTATTTCTGGTTGGCTTGCATTGCGGGCTGGATTGCCATCTGTTTGTTGCTCTTTGGTTTGCTCCGCTCCTTGCTGGTCAAATCTCCGGAACGCCGCCTTTCCGTGGCGTCGCGCGTGACGCTCATCATTGCCTTCGTGCTCAGCTTTGCCACTTCCATCACGTTCTTGGTCATTGCCGGTGGCCAGATAGAGCATTTCCGCCAAGAAAAAGTGCAGTCGGAGAATCTGGACATCGCTTCGTTTTTGTCTGCAAGAAGCTCGGGAGAACTCGACAACTGGGGCTTGGAATTGCTGGAACTGAGAAACGTCTCGGATGATGGTGACGTCTTCCATTGGGAAGAGTCCATTTTCACGGGAGAAGATGTGCCTGTGCTGGAATTGGAGCGCGACATGAGGAGATATGCGATGATTGCGAAGGGACAAAAACAAGTCGATCTCCCCGCCGGGGACTACCACATTGAGGCTATCTACAAATTGGAGGGAAAGGGCGCCAGTCTCTTTTTCGATAGTGCCGACGGTTCGGCTTTGGTGTATTCCATGACCTCCAGAGGTTACGACGGCAAGGGCAACATGGCGTCGCTCAGTCCCGATGAGTTGGAGAAAGTTTACGCTTTTCGCAACGAATCGCGCCCGCTGAGTCGCAGTTCGGAAGTGCGTGAGCGTTTGGAAGAATGGGATTTCCAGCGCACTCCCTCTTTCCACCACGCGGGCGGCACATTGACGTTCGGTTTCACCACTCTGCCCGAAGCGACGGGCAATGTGGCAGGTCGCTCCGGCGTGTCGGATTTGGAGTTCTATAGTCTGGAAATCGTCAGCGACGGTCCGGGCGCCGATGCCGGTCAGGCTGCAGACACTGTCGCCACCCAAGGTTCAGCCTCGAAATCGACCCAAGCGAAAAAGCCGGCTTCGGTAAAGAAATCGGTAAAGAAGTCCGTGAAGAAGACGGAAAAGAATCCGGCTGAACAGAGCAAGCCACAGAGTGGCGCAGCGAAGGAAAAGCAAACCGCTGCCTGAATCAGAGAAGAAATCATTATATTAGCATTGTAGTTGTCATTGGGCTGTCGTCGAGGAATTTATTTTCCGCTTCGACAGTCCTTTTTGTGTTTGCTGAGATGGAGCGAAAAGAGGCGTCCTAAGAAAACCGTAATTCTTAGAACGCCCCTTATTGTTCAGGCTTCAAATGTTTCGGACAATGTTCAGTTCAAAAGTTGCAGAGGGTGTAGAGGTAGAGCACGACGGCGGGGATGGCGAGCAGCGAGGAGTCAAAGCGGTCGAGCATGCCGCCATGTCCGGGGAGCATGGTGCCGCTGTCCTTGATGCCCAGTTGTCGTTTCAGCAGACTTTCCACGAGGTCGCCCCACGTGCCAAACAGACAGACGACGACTCCCATGCCGACCCATTGCCACAGACTGAGGAGGTCGGGGAAGAAACTGCCGAACACGCCTGCCACGGTCAGACAAATCACGCCGCCTCCGATGCTGCCGACCCACGATTTTTTGGGTGAGACGCGCTCAAAAAGTTTTGCGGGGAAGCGTTTGTGGAGTGCGGAGCCGCAGAGATAAGCCCCCGTGTCGTTCGCCCAAAGGAGGATGAAAACAGCCAAGGGGAACTGCCAGTAGAACTTTGTTGAATTCGTCAGTGCGTCATATTGAAACGCCAGGACGTTCAGCAGAGAGAGGTTCAGGGCGATATAGATTTGTGAGGCAAACGCAAATGCCCAGTTCTTCAGCGGATTAGGCTTTTGCAAATAGAGTTCGCTGATGAGAAGATAGAGCAGGGAAAGGAGATAGGGCACGAAAGCCTTTGAGGGCACGAGGTCGGAACTGTAGCCGGCAAAACAGAAGAAGAGATAGACGGCGGCGACGGTGTTGATGAAGCGATTCACCGAAGCTCCGGCATGGAGATTGACCACGGTGCTAAATTCCCAAACTGTCAGAGCCGTTGCGACGGCAAAGAGAATGACGAAACTTTGTGCAGAACTGACGGTCGCGCCGATGAGCACGGCGACGAAAAGCAGTCCTGTGAGGGTGCGTGTCAAAAGGTTTTTCATGATGGTTTGTTCTCTTCGGCAACTTCGGTGGCGTTTCCGTTGTCACTGTCTTCGGTGATTTCGGTGGCATTGGCTTCGGCATCGGCATTGGCTTCGGCTTCAGTTTTTGCTTGGGCTTCAGCTTCGAGTTGTCGGGTTCGTTGGTCTGCGAGTTTGAGTGCTTCCTCTTCCATGAGGATGTCGGTGCGGCTTTTCCAGGGGCGCGGTCCGAAGATTCGTTCCACGTCTTCGGTGAAGATGACTTCGCGTTCCATGAGCAACTTCGCGAGTTCGTTGTGTTGCTCTTTGTGTTCAAGCAGAATTTGTTTTGCGCGCTCAAATTCAGTGGCAATCATGTCAGCCACTTCTTTGTCAATCTTTTCAGCCGTAGCCTCGGAGTAGGGCTTTGTGAATCCGTAGTCCTGCTGAGGGTTGTAGTAGCTGACGTTGTAGAGCGAATCACTCATTCCGTAGTAAACGACCATGGAGTAGATTCCCTTCGTCACTCTTTGCAGGTCGTCGAGTGCTCCGGAGGAGATGTGTCCGATGAAGAGTTCTTCCGCAGCGCGTCCTCCGAGGATGGAGCAGAATTGGTCCAACATCTGTTCGCGTGTGGTGTTGGAGCGTTCTTCGGGCATGTACCATGCGGCGCCGAGGCTTTGTCCTCGCGGCACGATGGTGACCTTCACGAGCGGGTTGGCATACTGCAAGAGCCACGAGACGGCGGCATGTCCGGCTTCGTGAATGGCAATCGTGCGTTTCTCGTCCTCGGTCATGACTTTGCTTGTGCGTTCGAGTCCTCCGATGATTCGGTCCACGGCGTCCATGAAGTCTTGTTTTCCGACTTCGTTTCGGTTGTGGCGTGCAGCCATGAGCGCCGCTTCGTTGCAGACGTTAGCGATGTCTGCGCCGGAGAAGCCCGGTGTCTGTCGCGCCAGCATTTCGAGGTCGAGGTTTTTGTCCACTTTCAACGGTGCGCAGTGCACTTTGAAGATGGCGACGCGTTCGGAAAGTTCGGGAAGGTCCACGTGAATCTGACGGTCAAATCGTCCGGCACGAAGCAGGGCGGGGTCCAGGATGTCCACGCGGTTGGTGGCTGCAAGGACAATGACGCCGGAGTTTGTTCCGAAGCCGTCCATCTCGGTCAGGAGTTGGTTGAGCGTGTTTTCGCGTTCATCGTTGCTTCCCATTTGAATGTTTTTGCCGCGTGCACGTCCGATGGCGTCAATTTCATCGATGAAGATGATGCAGGGTGACTTCTCCTTGGCTTGTTGGAAGAGGTCTCTCACGCGGCTTGCTCCCACGCCGACAAACATTTCGACAAAGTCAGAGCCAGCCATGGAAAAGAACGGGACGTCAGCTTCGCCTGCCACAGCCTTTGCCAGCAGTGTTTTGCCTGTGCCCGGAGGTCCCACGAGGAGGGCACCTTTGGGAATCTTTCCGCCGAGGTCAGTGTATTTCTTTGGAGCTTTGAGGAAATCGACAATTTCGCGAATCTCCTGTTTTGCCCCCTCTTGTCCGGCTACGTCTTTGAAGGTGATGTGGGTTGAATTGGTGCCGTTTTTGTCATAGAGTTTGGCTTTGCTTTTTCCGACGGAGAAAATTCCGCCGCTTCCTCCGCCGCCAGCCATTCGGCGCATGATGAAGACCCAAAGACCGACGAGCAGCAGGATGGGAAGGATGGCAGTGACGAGGTTAGAAAAGAAGTGGCTGCTTTCCTCATATTTCACGTTGCCTCCTGGGAAGTTCTCGTCGAGGAAGGAGTTGACGGATTCGATGTTGGGATAGCGCGTGGAGACTGTGGGTTTTGTTCCTGTTTGGTCTGTTCCGTTTTTGAAGATTTCTCGGATGTGTTCCGGCTTCACGACCATTTTTGCGATTCCGTCAGTCTTGTTGACAACGACTTCCGAGCCTACGCCTTGTTTCACGTAGGTGCGGAAGGTGGTGTAGCTGATTTCTTTGTCAATGCCGCCGGCGTTTTCGCTGTTGTCTTGGAACAGCATATAGACCAGACCGGCTATGAGTGCCAGATAAAGCCACGAGAGGTTGAAGCCCGATGGTTTTCCGGGCTTCTTGGGAGAGGGATTTTTCTTGTAGGGGTTATTCACGTCTATGGTTCTGTTAGGGTAGGTCAGTCAATGTCAGGATATTGCGTAAGCTCCGCATCGTCCCACAGTTTCTCGAGTTCGTAGTAGCCGCGCGCCTCTTCGAGGAAGATGTGCACCATGACGGTGCCATAGTCCATGGCGACCCAGAGACCGTTCTGACGGCCGGCGATGGCAGATGGTTTCTGCTGCACCAGTTTCCGGGTGAACTCCTCGACGGAGTCACAGACGGCAGAAACTTGCTGGGGAGAGCCGCAGGTGCAAATGAC
Organism: Prevotellamassilia timonensis; assembly: GCF_021531665.1. GTDB lineage: Bacteria > Bacteroidota > Bacteroidia > Bacteroidales > Bacteroidaceae > Alloprevotella. Next base: position 36,525 of record NZ_JADYUH010000004.1, on the reverse strand, counting down.
GAAACAAGCGCACGGTGCCGTGACGATGTGGTGCAGGTCCACTGTGGTGATTTCTTTTCCTTTCTTTTCCTGTATTCCTTGGATGATTGCTTCTATCAATGATTTTGTTTGTTCCATAAAAAAAAGATTGTGTAAAAGATTGTTCTGAAATTTTGGGGAAACGTGTGGGTCACCTAAGATTGTGCAAAGTTAAAACCTTTTCTTCAGTGGCTCGTTTTTTCTATACTGAAATAAATATAACATACGCTTTGACAATAAAAAAAGAGACGAAACATTTTGTCAGTTGTTCGCAAAGCCCTACTTTTGCACCCGTGTTTTGGAGCTAAGTGCTCCAGCCTCCCGACTTTGGGGTATGGTGTAATGGTAACACTGCAGATTCTGGTCCTGCCTTTCCTGGTTCGAGTCCGGGTACCCCAACAAGAACACAAAGTTTGACTGCGTTGAGATTCACGTCTCAGCGCAGTTTTTTTTGATGTGCTCGGACGCAAAAGTTTGAAAAGTCAAGCCAACCCTACACAGCCGCGGAATCGCATTTTTTGCTGTGTAGGGTTTTCGTTTTCACGCTGCACGATACGTAAATAAAGGGGAAAAGAAAAACTGCAAGCCGATTCGTCACTTACCGCCCGAAGGACGGCATGTTTACCGCCCGAGGGACGGCATGTTTACCGCCCGAAGGACGGCATGTTTACCGCCGTGCCGCGGTAAGTGACGAAGCCTTAGAAAAAAATGACGGAGTGCGCATGCAGGAGTGACTGAGCCTAAGGAAAAAACGTGGCTGTCCGCAAAAAGTTTTGTGGATTCAAGTCACACCCGCGCGCCGATTCGTCACTTTTTTTCGCCGATTCGTTACTCCTGCGTGCCGATTCGTTACTTACCGCTCGACGAGTGGTAAGTTTACCGTTCGACGAGTGGTAAGTTTACCGCTCGCCCAGTGGTAAGTTTACCGCTCGCCGAGCGGCAAGTAACAACTCCTAAGACAGAGTGACGCTGCCTAAGGAAAGCGTGACGGAACCCTAAGAAAAAGTGACGAATCGGCGGGAAAGCCTGACAAAGCCTAAGGAAAAATCGTTGGCACGGTGCGCAAAAGTATGATGCTGTCTAAAAATCTGGTTGAGCTGTTTCAGAGAGTGTTCTATAAATAAAGGAAAAAGGAGCGTTCAAAAGAAAGTGCTTATTTTTTCAGCCTAATTCTTAGAACACCCCTTACGTGTGCTTAGTAATCCTCAAAAAATAACCTGCATCATCTTTGAAAATCTTTTCGTTCCATATTTCCTCCCTCATCAGTCACATAGCTACGGCTATGCTCCTTCTTCGGGTGAAAATCTGACCTCGAAAATGTCATTCAAATCTGACGCAACTTATTATTTTCATATTACTTACCGTACAGCCTATATTTCAAAAATGAAACCCGCATCACCGTTCGGAAGTTCGGAAGAATCCGTTTCCTGCGGTGATGCGGGATTTTTTTATCGGCAGACCCGAAGGTCCGTTTCAAATCAGAAGGTCACGCTGCCCAAGTTGCGGTCCACGAGGATGCCGTCAAGGGCTTTGAGGTTGAACTTCCAGGCACGCTTCGTGCGGAACTTGATGACGAAGAGGTCTGAGTCGCCCTCCTCGAGCAGGAAGTTGTTGCCACGATTGACGAAGGTCGGATAGAGAGCCTTTACTCCGCTCGTGTGGAGTCGGTCGTTGGTTAGGTTCACCATTTCCTTCATGTTCAGCAGTTCCGTGCCCACATATTCCAAGTCTGCCACATCGTAGGGCAACGCAAAGCTGAGCGCGTTGACATAGTGAAGTGACTTGCCGCTGACGGTGATGCGCACTTCCTCGCCGGCAGCATACTGTTTCTTGTCGGCAGTGAGGACGAGGCTGCCGCTGACTTTGTCGTTTGACTTGCTCACGCCGCCGTCGAGTTCGGTCGCTGCGCAGGAGATGTCGTAGGCATCGAGCAAACCGTTGCCGTTGACGTCGCCCACACTGACGTAGTCAAAGTCACCGTCGCCGCGTCGCAGTCCGGTGTAGTTCATGTAGGAAGTCAAGTCGTTTTCATCGATGCGGCCATCCTTGTTGATGTCGCCTTGAACGAAAGATTCCGTCTTGGCTTTCTTGAAGACATAGAGTTCGCGACCGGAAGCAAAGTTTCCGACGGCTTTGGTCAGCTGCAGTTTGAGATAGCGTGCGGAGGGCGCACCTTCGAAGGCGAAGGTTTTCACCTGACCGTCGGCTTTCCAAGAGAAGGGCTGAGGCTCGCTCCAGTTCTGACGGTCTGTGCTGTGGCAGATGGTTCCTTCCATGATTGTTCCATTGCTGCCGTCTTCGCGGGGGAGATAGTCCAGACGGTCAAGCTGGTTCACGCTTCGCAGATCCACGATGACTTCGCCGGGAATGGCTTCGCCCTTGCCATATTTCGTGTGCCACGTGGACTTTTCGTCAAAGTCAAAGAGTTTGTCAATACCTTGACCGGGCTGGTCTTCGCAAGTGGCTTGTGCTTTTATGCCGCGCAGTGCAAATTCAAGCGGATTGCTCTTGGTCGTTGCGTGGAGTGAAGTCCAAGCCGAGACACCGTCCTTGTTGACGGCACGCACCTTGAAGTCGTAGGACGTTTCTGCCTTCAAACCTCCGAAGGTGAAGGAGCAGTCGCGGATGGTGGAGTAGTTCATGCCTTGGAACTCCACTTCGTAGTAGTCCGCATTCTCCACCGCATTCCAAGACGGTGTGATGGCGAAGGGTGCGCAGTCTTCTTCGTGGATGGCGGCTTTGGGGGCGGAGAGTGTTCCGCTGTGTTGGAGCAGTCGGTCGGCAGGCGCAAAGGCAAACCCTTGCACGGTGATTTCCATGGCTTGTTCGGTGATGTCCGTTTTGCCGATTTTGACGAGTAACTTCGGGTTCTTGATGATTTCTTTTTCTGCGAAAGGAGTGCCGGGTGTGCTGAAGCGGTTCAGATTCGGGCGGGCATGGTAGAAATAGACGTTTTCTCCTTGTTCGAAATCCTTCAAGGAAGAAGCGGCGCGGAGGGCTACGCTCTTTTTGCCCACTTTGGCGACCACCTTCTTGGGTTCGGCAGTCACGTTGAAGCGCAGTTCCGTTTGTTTTTCCGGTTCAAATCCTTCAAAGTTGCCCACGGCAGGTTGGATGGTGACGGAGAGGCGGTCGCCTTTGAGGGAAGTGTTCAAGAACGTGCGGGTGCAACGACCGTTGAGATATTCCTGAGTGGCGCCGTCGTCATCGTAGTCCGTGAAGGCAGCCCCGCCCTTGTCGGCATAGATTTCGTAGGCGCGATAGTCCTTTCGGATTTGCGAGGGATTGTTGTTCGGGTTTGTCATCGGAATGATGGCGTCGCTCTTGACGAAGACGGGAAGTTTCCAGAGCGGCGCGTCAAAGTTGTTGATGAGTTTTCCGCCTTCGAAGACATCGCCGTTGAAGTAGTCCACCCACTTGCCTTCGGGGAGATAGATTTCATTTCGGATGTCGTTTCCTTCCTCATCCATTTTCGTGTTTTGATAGATGGGAGCCACGAGGATGCTGGGTCCGAAGAGGAATTCATATTGCGTGGCAGTGCCGAGCGTGTAGTCGGAGGGATAGTCCAAGAACAGGGCGCGAATCATCGGCTTTCCATCAACTGCTTCGCGGGCGATGCTGTAGGTGTAGGGCATGAGTTCGCTCTTCATCTTCAAGTACCAGCGGTTGATGCTCGTCGCCGGCTCGCCGAGTGCTTCCGGATATTTCGGGCTGCTTCCCCAGCCGTCCATGTTCAGTTCCATGGGGGTGAAAGTTTTCCATTGGTACTCGCGCACATTGACGGGCAGGTTCTTTCCGCCGAAGATGCCATCGACGTCGTTCGTGATGTTGGGCTGCCCGGAGAGTCCGCTGCCGATGAAGGTCGGGATGTGGTAGCGAATGTACTCCCAGTCGCCGCCTGTTTGGTCGCCGCTCCAGATGCCGGCGTAGCGTTGCGTGCCTGCCCAGCCGTCCAAAGAGATGATGAAGGGGCGGGCGTTGTTGCCATAGTAGGGCATGACTTCTCCGACGTCACTCACCCCGTTCAGTCCGAAGGAGTAGCCGGCGCCGACCCAGGCGACGTCCGTTTTCAGAACGCGTACTCCGGCGTCTTTCACCTCTTTGATGATGTCGCGCTGCAAGAGTGCTTCGATGCCCTCTTTCGGGTAGAGGTCGCTTTGTGTCCACAGACCGATTTCAATGCCTTTGGAGCGAGCATAGTCGCCGAACTCCTTCAAGTTTTGGATGTTGCCGTCCAAGGTTCCGGTTTGACCGTAGCCTGCGCCGTAGCCATCGTTTGGCAGGAACCAGCCGAGCGGCATGTCGTTGCGGATGTAGCGGTCGATGGCGGCGCGGGCGGAGAACTGATAGTCTTTCTCGCCGTTGAGGGTTTCCCTGAAGCCCCCGTTGTCAGTTTGGCTTTCGTTGTAGCGTTTCCCGTCTTCGTAGAGCATGTAGCCATTTTCGTTTTCGGTCCAGTAGTCTCGGTTGTAGGCGTTGAGGTGACCTTCGTAGAATCCGAACTTAGGCAGCAGGACGGGATGTCCGGTGAGCTGATAGAAATCATTGAGGAGTTCAACCGGCTCCTTGTTTATCATGATGAAGGCGTCGAGATAGTTTTCGGAATGGTTGAGCGTAACCTTTCCCTTTTCTTCTTCTCCGAAGTCATAGTTTCCCGGCTTGAACGTGTTCCACATCACGCCATATCCCTTTGTGCTCCAATAGAATGGAGTGGGCGAGGAAACGCCTCCATCCACCCAGTTGTTGGTGTTGACGATGGCGATTTTCTTTCCTTTGTGGCTGAAGCGTCCGTTCTGAACGCCGCCGCCAAAGAAGTATTCGTTGTCTTCTGCTTTGAAGGTGAGTGTGGTGCCCTCACTGTCGAAGCGCACTTGGGAGAGACTCCGGAGCGGCTGCGTGCCGTTCTTTTTGTCGTTCACATTGAAGAGACCGCTTTCCTTTTGGAAGACGATTTCCACTTTCGGCGTTTCGATGACCACGTTGCTGTTGTCCTCCCTCACTTTCACTCCGAGCGTGGCTCGGCGCGCCGAGCTGACGAGGATTTTGGCTGGCGGTGTGGCTTCGGGGTCACGGATGATGCCTCCGTTGTCGTCGCGGAAGAGGCGGAAGATGTTGTCTCCGTAGAAATCGATGTAGAGGATGTGCCCGTCGGAGTAGTCCACCTGGACGGTCGTCGGATTGATGAGTTTTGCCCGGGCGATGGAAGCGGCTTGGGGTGTGCTGCTTGTGGTGACCGCTTGGGTCGCTTGAGCGTGGGAGGGAAGCGGAGCCATCAAAAAACCGGCTGCGGCAGCCATCAGCGGGAGCGCGCAAGCCAGTTGTGAGAGTCTGCTTTTCTCATGGAAAAGATGTTTCTTCATGATTACTTTTAATAAAAATAATGTGTGGAAAGATTCGTTTGGAGGCGAACCTTTCCACACTGGGATTTATTTCTTCAAGACTTTTTTGCCGTTCACGATGTAGAGACCGGGCGTAGTGATGCGAGAGAGTCGGCGTCCCATCAGGTCATAGATGCCACTCTTCTTGCTTTCATCGGGATTCGTGGTGACTTCTCCGATGCCGCTTGATTCGTTGATGTAGGTGATGACCACTTCGTAGTTATCGTTGATGAATCCGTCCAAGTTCTCAGCTCCGCTGATGTTCTGAATGTCGTAGCCCTCAATGACCGGTGTGATGAGGGGGTAGGCTTCTCCGGCGGGGAAGAGTTTTTCGGAGGTGCGGAGCACGTTTCCGTCTTGGTCTATGCAGCGAATCTGGAGTTTGAAGAAGGGTGATGCCCAGATTTCATAGACTTTGATGGGGTGACCGTTGCCGGAGTTCCAGCCCACGAGGTCTCCGTTGGCGACGCCGTCCCAGAACATTCCGTTGGTGCCTGTCACTTTGAAACTTTCACCGTCGCTGTTGAGTGAGAAGTTGAAGGCGTCTCCCGTGGCGGAAGCGGTGGTTGCCGCAGAACGAGCAAGAGCGGGTACGTAGAGTCCGTAGTATTCATTCTTCACCTTGTATTTATCTCCGGACTTTTCGAGCATCCAGACGGCGCCGGGATCAGCGTTCTCAGCGGAAGTGAGTCGGTTGATGTTGTAGGTTCCGGGCACGATGCGGCGGAAACCGGCTCGCGAGCCGTTGTCGGCGGTGCTGGCGTCGTAGAGAGCGTAGCTTCTTTCGTCGTTCAACTTCGTCACAAGTCTTCCCAACTTTTTGATGCCCGTGTAGGCGTTGGTCGCGTAGTACACATAAAACTCAAAGTCAGAAGAAGGAGTGTAGCTGACACCGTCTGCCATTTCTGCACTTTCTTTGGTGTAGTGCGGGATTTCGGGTGTGTACATGGTGAATCTTTCTCCAACGGGCACGGCGTTGTCGATTTCTGCCAGGATGGCTCCTTTTTCATCCACGCAGCGCAGCATGACGTTGTAGGAAGAACGAGTGTAAACGATGAGATATTGATTCTCTTCGCCCATTTCTTCGCTTGAGAAGAAAGACATGTTTTTGAAGGTCGGGCAGAGTTCTTCTGTGATTTCTGTCACGTCGGCAGGTACGGTGCGAGTAAAGGTTCCGAGTTCGTGGTTTTCGTTGTCCATGCAGACGAGAGTGACGACGCGCGCTTCCCTGAAGTTCCATTCAGCGCCTTGGAGACGCGGTGCGTCATAGTCGTCAGCAGTGACGTTAGAGCCGGCGACGATGGTCCCGTCAGTCGTGGGGCTGAGGCTGTAGGTGCCGCTTTGTTTGAATCGGTAGCATTCTTCTGCGGGATTATAGGTCAGTGTGAGAGCTGCGGCGGTGCTTGCGTTCATCTGGACGCGTCGTCCGATTCTTGAAGTGTAGGTCAGTGCGGTTCCGATGAAGCGGTTGGTGGCAACGTTTTTGAGTTTGACGTTTTGCGTTCCGTCTTCGTTGTCTGCGACTTCGGTCACCGTCCACGCGTTGTTGGCGAACGGGTCGGTGGAGTGTTGGAGATAGCGTTGCGTGCCGTCATCGGCGAGTGCGGTGGCTTCATATCCTTCCACGTTGTTGGTGATGAGGTAGGTCTTTCCGACTTCCATTTTCACGAATTCAACGGGTGGCGCAACGGGGTCGTAGTTCTCTTTCGGCGAGAACTCCCAGAGTCCGCCTCGTCCGTCAGCCGGATTTCCGTAAACGTTCACGGCATAGCCCTGTCCGTTCTGTGAGGAGTTCGCATAGAGGTTGGTGAGTGCATCGGAAGTGATGGAGTAGTAATAGTTTTCGTTTACGGGGCCGTAGCCATTGCTTCCGAGGATGAAGTTATAGTGTTTTCCCGTGTTGTCGTAGGACCATCGTCCTCCGGTGCCGTTTGCGGTGGGAGAGGGGTTCACCGAGCCTTCGGGAACGGCTTTGCAGACGAGCGCATATTTTCCGGGGTTGGCGGGGTCTTCCTCCAGACTCCACCACTGGTAGTCGTAGTTCTCATCGGTTTCGGCAGCCTGTGCGTTGGTCCAGACTCTGCCTTCCAGCGCTCCGTTGGCGGAGTAAGTGGCCAGGAGCGGAGAAGTGGCGGAGAGGAGTTCCCAGCAGCGTCCACTTCGCCCGTCGGTGCAACCGGAGACGATGCGATAGTAGTATTTGTCCTCAGCCGTATTGACGTGCGGCATGACCATGGTTTCTTCTTCGGTCATGAAATACTTACAATACTTGTAGTCGTTGTAGTTCAGCAGCACGGTGTCAGCGGTCATGCGGAGTTGGAAGTCCGCCCAGTTTTTGCGTTCCGCCGGTGTCCAGCCTGCTTCGGCGACTGCGAGGAGTCGGGGCAGTGCGAGCCATTCCATGTAGTCTCGGTCGCTGACGTGTTCACACCAGAAAGTGGCTTGCACGCCGTAGTCTGTGGCTGCGGGAACGGTTTGGTTGTAGGTTTTCTTCACGTTGTCAGTTCCGTCGCCGGCTCCGGGCGGGTCTTGTGCCGAGTTGCCCTGTTTGCGGTTGATGTAGTAGGGTCCCCAGGGCGTGTAGATGTTTTTCAGTCCGAGTTGTTGCGCTTTTGCGGCGGCAGCTTCGGGTCCTGTCCAGCAATAGACGAGTGCGTCGGTGGATTTCACGGTTTCCGTGTCCGCATTTCCGGCTGTGATGGCTTCGTTCCAGACGGCGAGTTTGCGTCCTTTGGATTGCACGAAGTCCGCCATTTCTTTGATGAAGTGACTTTGGAGTTGACGGTAGTTTGTCAAGCCGAGTTCAGCATACTTTGCCTGGCAGAGTGCGTTGCCTTCCCAAGCCGTGGTCGGGCATTCGTCGCCACCGATGTGAATGACTTCGTAGGGGAAGATTTCGATGAGTTCAGCGAGAATGTCTTTTGCAAATTGAACGGCTTCGGGATTAGCCACGTTCATGACGTCTGAGGAGATGCCTCCGTCTGACCAAATCGTGTGAGTGGCGTTCGGGCTGCAGCTATATTCCGGATAGGCAGCCATGGCGGCGACGAAGTGTCCCGGCATGTCGATTTCGGGAACGATTTCGATGTGTTGCTTCTTGGCGTAAGCCACGACGTCTTTGATTTCTTCCTGGGTGTAGAAGTAGGGACCGTAGGGCTTGTTAATCCAATATTGCGAACAAGTGTACATGTCGGTGAAGCGTGAGTTCGGGGCGATGCTTCCGACGGTGGTGAGTCGCGGATACTTTTTGATTTCCACGCGCCAGCCTTGGTCGTCGCTGAGGTGCCAGTGGAAGCGGTTCATCTTGTAGTACGCCATCACGTCAATCATTCTTTTCACCTCTTCGACTGTGAAGAAGTGACGTGAGACGTCGAGCATGAAACCTCGATAGTCATAGCGCGGCTCGTCGAGGATGAAGAGTTTCGGGAAGGAGTAGGTGGTGATGGCTTCGTCTCTGACTCCCGCCATGACGTTCGCCGGCAGAATTTTCTTGACGCTTTGGAAGGCATAGTAGAGTCCGAGTGCCGTTTTCGCCGTGATTTGGATGGAAACGCCGTCGGTGGAGGAGATGGTGTAGCCATCTTCGCGGAGGTCGTTTCGTGTGGCGAGTGTCACCTTCATCAGCGCTTCGGCATCGTTTTCAACGGCTGAAACGGTGTAGCCGGTGGCGGCGTTGAAGTCTGCTGCGAAGCGGTTGATTTCTGCCTTCATTTCGTCGTCGAGTTCGACGGAACTGATTTTGAAGTCAGTGGGAAGAGCCACGCTTCCCGGAGCGACCGTCATGGTTTTGGGACGCGGTGTGAGGTTAACGAAAGTCTGCGCCGCTCCTTGAAGCGGAAGAAGCAGAGCCAGTAGGAGTAATCGAATCAGTTTGCTTTGCATAATATTAGATTTTTAGGTTTGTTTCTTAGTAATATGAAAATAATAAGTTGCGTCAGATTTAAATTAGATTTTCGAGGTCAGATTTTCACCCGAAGAAGGAGCATAGCCGTAGTTATGTGACTGATGAGGGAGGAAATATGGACCGAAAAGATTTTCAAAGATGATGCAGGTTATTTTTTGAGGATTACTTAGTCAGACGGTGGCGTGTCGTGTGACTTCTCGCCGTTTGTTTCCGTCCATTGATTGGGCAAAGATAGCACATACGCGCTTTCGGACAAAGTATTTCTCCGTTATCATGTCTTTTAGAGGTGTTTTGTAAAGTTGGGTGAGCCGATTTTTATCTCTCAGAGACTTACAAAAAGACTTACAAAAGGCGAAATGCGCCCCAAACGTAAGCACTTCGTTTTGAACGCTGCTTATGCCATAAACCATAGGCTTTCCTTAGTCATCGTTGGAACTGCCGAGAAATATCATCACGTAGTAGAGCAAAGTGGCGAGGGAGCCGAGTGCTGCCACGACGTAGGTGTAGGCTGCGGCGCGAAGAGCCGCTTCCGCTTTGGGCTGGTCTTGCGGAGAGGTGATGCGTGCTGCGCAAAGCCATCGGCAGGCGCGCTGGGAGGCATCGATTTCAACGGGAAGCGTGACAAAACTGAAGAGCGTGGTCAGGGCAAAGAGGATGATGCCGATGAGGAGGATGGTGGGAAAAACCTCAATGAGGAGTATGCCCGCAAGGAGCACCCACTGCATCCAGTTTGAGGCGATCTGCACTGTAGGCACGAGGGCGGTGCGGAGGGTCAGTGGTCCGTAGGCTGTGGCGTGTTGCACGGCGTGTCCGCATTCGTGGGCTGCCACGGCGGCTGCCGCCACGGAGTTCCCGAAATAGACGGCTTTTGAGAGGTTCACTGTGCCGTTGGCGGGATTGTAGTGGTCTGTGAGGAAGCCTTCTGTGCACGTCACTTGCACGTTCGTGATGCCGTGTTCGCGCAACATTTTCTCCGCCACCTCGCGCCCTGTCATGCCGGAGACGAGGGGTATTTTTGCATAGGCTTTGAACTTCCGGCTCAAGTTGTTTTGTACGATGTAACTGAGGATGACAAACAAGAGAAAGATGAAAAGATAGAGTGGCATGGCTTGATGAGTTTTAGGGGTGTGAAAGAAGAAGAAAATTGCGGCGTTTAGTTTCCCCAGCCGCTTTTTTAGGGGTGTTCTATAAATGAGGTTGAAAACGTAAGCACTTTCTTTTGAACGTTCCTTATCCCGTAATTTATAGTCCCCCCTCAATGCAAAGTGCGATGATGACCAGCAGGGCGAAAGTCAGGATGTTGCGAGCCGTGAAGCCCAACACTCGGTTCAGGGCGCGTCCGCGGTTGATTTCCATCATTTTCCGCCAAGTCAGATAGTGCGGGAGCAGATAGAGCAGGGGCAGGATGGCGCACCAGAGATGACCGTTGAGAGCCGTCAGCGCGATGAGCACGTAGCCCAGAATGCCTTGTCCCAGATAGAGTGCAGAGCCGAAACGCTCTCCGCCCACGACGACGAGCGTTCGTTTCCCGTTTCGCGCGTCTTGTTCGCGGTCTCTGAAGTTGTTGAGCACGAGCAGCGTGTCCGTGACCAAACCGCAGGCGGCTGCCAAGAGCCAGACGGAGGGCGTGAAGGTGTGGTTTTGAACGTAGAAGGTGCCGGCGACGGGCACGAAGCCGAAGAAGAGCCAAACGAGGAGGTCGCCGAGAGCCATGTAGGAAAGCAGGGTGGTGTAGAGGAACGCCCCCGCGAAGCATGCGCCTCCGAGAATCAGCAGCTGCCATCCTCCGTAGGGCAACAGGGCGAGTCCCGTGAAGGCGGCGATGGAGAGGGTGACCGCGATGCCGACCGTCATGGCTTTGGGTGAAATCCATCCTTGCGCACAGGCTCGCTCCGGTCCGAGTCGGTCTTCTCCGTCCGTTCCTTTTTTGAAGTCAAAGAGGTCGTTGATGAAATTGGCAGCAATCTGCATGATGCCCGCAAAGAGGAAGCAGAGCAGGGCAGCCCCCCAGTCGCCTCCTCCTTCGGCGAAGGCGAGCGCCGTGGCGCACCCGACGGGGAGCACGGCGGCGGCAAGTGTCTTGGGACGGGCGGCAAGGAACCAGTAGCGTATCAAAGTTAAGACTGAATTTTTAGGTGAGTAGAATGGTTTGTCGTTCACTTCTTCCTCCTTCTCAGGGCAGGAAGTCCAGGAGCATTTTCAGCGATTCTTCGTCCTTCCAGCTCCAGAAGTGGTTTTGCATGAGCACTTTGAACGGCTGTCTTTGCTCAGGCTTGAGAATCTTCTTGAAACTGCTTTCGTTTGCGGGAATCACTGTTCCCCTGACGTTGAAGAAATATTTGTCCTGCAGCGGTAGCCCCGTGTCTTCGTCGGTGGTTTCGCTGTCCGTGTGGAGGAAGAGCCTCATTTCGGAAATCTCGAAGAAAGGCAGGTTGGCTCCGCCCTCCGTTTCTTCTCTGTAGCGCGCCATATCGACCGTGGTCAGCCGGAGCAGGGTGTTGTAGTCCTTTCTTGCCACGACGCGCGCCATGGCGGAGTCCACTTTCATATATTCAATGGTGTCGTTGAAGATCACGCCGAAGATTCCCTCCGTGTAGGCTTTCATGACCTTGTCTCCATCCATGTAGCAGAGCGAGCCGTCTTTGAGGAAGATGTTGGCTTTGGCTTTTGCGAAGCGTCCGAAGGATTGTTTGATTTTTGCGTCTTGAAATTCCGGAAAGACGAAGACCGTTTTGCTGCGTTTCAGTTGTTGCGCTTGTTGTGCGGCTGCCGGCAGTCCCGTTGTGAAGATCAGGAACAGACAGATCAGGAGTCTCGCCATTTTGCTGAGAACTTTCTTTTTCATTATTATGGAGAGGGTTCTATAAATTATGGAATAAGGAGTGCTCAAAAGGAAGTGATTACGTTTTGGTCGCAGAGTCTTTATGAGTAATTCGTTTCTTAGCGTGTGCTTTTGTAGGTTTCGTCAGTCACACAACTCACTTCACGGACAATATCTCATATCTAAGAAATCAAAACCAACTCAGCCTCATTCATGGAGCACCGCCTTCAAGCTTTTTCAGTGCGAATTGTTTGATGAAGTCCGCTGAGCCTTCCATTCCGAGGATGGAGGAGTTGATGCAGAGGTCGTAGGTGGCGGCTGCTCCCCAGGTGCCGGAGGTGAAGAAGTTGTAGAAGCGGGCTCTTTCCTTGTCCACTTGTTCGATTCTTTCTCGTGCTTTCTGTTCGTTGACGTTCTCATGTTGGCAAACTGCCCGGATTCTGTCGTTCATGTCAGCGGTGACGAAGACGTTCACGCAGCGCGGGAAGTCTCTCAGAACGTAGTCCGCTCCGCGTCCGATGAAGATGCAGGAGTGGTCCGCAGCCGCTTTTCTGATGGCGTCGGCTTGGATGCGGAACAGATTCTCTTCCGAGAGTTCACCGGGATAGAAACTTTCGCTCCCGCCGATGAAGGGAATCATGTTTCCGAGCGTGCGGAGGAATCGGTTTTTTTCGTCGGCGTGTTCGAAAACCTCGGCACAGAGTCCGCTTTCTTTTGCGGCGAGATTGAGAATTTCCCGGTCATAGTATGCGATGTTCAGTTCTTTTTGCAGCAGTCTGCCGATGGCGCGTCCGCCGCTGCCCAGAGAGCGTCCGATGTTGATGACAAAAGGTTCCATTTTGGCGGAGTTTAGTTTGGAAAAGGGGAAGAGTACTTAAGGGGGGATGGGTGTGGGAATCAGTTCCCGACGTTGTTTTCTTTAGGTCCTGCCAAAGGCGTCTTGGCGGTGAGTGTGCGGAATTTCTTCACCTGTTTGAAGAGTAAGACTCCCGCCAGCACCGAGGCGAGACCGTCTGCCAGCGGTGCGGCGTGCCAGAGTCCTTCCAGCGGTTCGTTCCAAAGATGTGGCAGGATGAGGATGGAAGGCACGAGGAAAATCAGCTGACGTGTCAAGGAAAGGAAAATGCTCTTGCCCGCATAGCCAATGCTCTGAAAGAAAGCGGTGGAAACGATTTGCATTCCGACGATGGGGAACATCATCACCAAACAATTCAGTGCGTGGGAAGACATCTCAATCAGTTCCGGAGAACCTTTGGCAAAGAGGGTGGCAAACGGAGTGGAAAAGAACGTTCCGACGCAGAAGCCAATCATCGTGATGGCTGTGCCTGCCACCAAGGCGATTTTCAAAACACCGATGACGCGGTCGTAGTGTCGAGCCCCGAAATTGTAGCCCGCAATGGGTTGCATGCCTTGGTTCAGTCCGATGACGACCATGACGACAAACAAAATCAGGCGATTCGAGATGCCGAACGCCCCCACGGCAGTGTCGCCGCCGTAGGTCGTCAGACTACGGGTCATCAGCGCAGCCACCAGACAGGCACAAAGGTTGATGAGAAACTGCGGCAGACCGACGAGCAGGGATTCCGACACAATTTTCCATTTCAAGTGCAGGATGTTGCGGTTCAGATGGATGAATTCCCGCTTGTCGGAGAAAAGATGGATTTGCCAGAGCAGCATCACCGCCTGAGCCGTGATGGTCGCCAGGGCAGCCCCTTGAATTCCCCAGTTGAGGACGAAGATGAAGATGGGCGCAAGGATGCAGTTCAAAACCACCGTTCCAATCGTTGCCATCATCGCTTTTTGCGGACGGTTTGTGGAGCGCAACATCGCGTTCAGTCCGAGATAGAGGTGAGTCACGACGTTTCCGAGCAGAATGACGGTCATGAAGTCTCGGGCGAACGGCAGCGTCTCGTTGCTTGCGCCGAAGAAACGAAGAATCGGGTTGATGAAGAGCAAAAGAAGCAGACCGAGCCCCACGCCGAGCACGCAATTCATGATGACCACGTTGCCGAGGATGGACTTGGCTGTGTCATAGTCCTTCTGTCCCAGTTTCACGCTCATGAGAGTGGCTGCGCCCACGCCAACCATCGCGCCGAACGCTGCGGTCAGCGACATGATGGGCATGGTGAGCGCCAATCCCATGATGGCTTCCGCGCCCACGCCCTGACCGATGAAGATGCCGTCGATGATGTTGTAAACGCTCGAGGCAGCCATCGCAACGATGGCGGGAATGGCGTAGTGCAAGAGCAGACTCCCCACGGGCTTCTCTGCAAGCACGTTAAATTGATTGGTTTCAGATGACATGTTCTGTTGGTTTTCAAGGGCAAATTTACGAATTTATTCTGTTCTCGTCTGTTGCCCCGCCGTTTACGCGCCGTGGTTGTTACATCTTTTAAGTCTGCTCCGCCCGTTTTATCCCAATTTTGGTTCGATGTCAAATGCTTGAGGCAGTTCCGCTTCACTCATCATTCCATCTACAACAACAGGTTTCCCTTCCTGCTTCCGTTGGTTAATGGATTCCATCAGGTAACGCAGCTCAGACTTTTTGCATGAAATCAATGGCTCACCACCACCGAATGTCACTCCGCCTCCAGTTGCACGGAAATAGAGATCATCCTGCTTCACATGATTGTACAGTTCTTCGGGAGTATATCTCTTCCATACCCCATTTGGAGATAGAGCCTTAGGATTCAGGCAATACTGACATCGTAAAGGGCATCCGTGGAATGCCACAAGTGTTGTCACACCTTCGTCATCCACGCCGATTCGATGCCTGCTAAGTCCTATGAGAACAGATGATTTCACTTGCTTACTTTCTTTCCTTTTACTGTGAAACGCCAAAGTTTTTTGTGAGAGTCATCTTTACCAACAGCTATGCGAAGTGTAGGTTCGTCAAGTTCTATTATTCGTTTCTCTGGAATAACTACAGGGTTTGGGGCAGTTTCCGTAAATGCGCAAACAGCTTCTTCCCATATTTCATTGACGCATTTCACAGGACCGTCAAAGACATTGCCATAATTGTCTTCAACTGTTCTTATGAGAATGCCACCACCAAATTTCTGTTTCTCATTACTTTCAAAAGTCAAGTCAACGCCATAATCATGTATGTACCAACAACCAGCATTAGCATTTCTTGGGTAGGTAATGATCGATTTTTTGTTTATTCTAAGATCATCATAATTAGCACCATAGAAGTAAAACTCAATCTCGTTTATGAAATACTTGTTGCCCTTACTTTTGATGCAATAGTTACCCATAAAGAACTTTGCCAAATTTGGGAACAAGGCATCAAGTTCAGATTCATTCAATAATTTGTGGACTTCAATGAGTCTTTTCATTAATTCTTTCATTGCTGTAATATGTTTTTATTTTTCCTAAAAGTTTTCTCTGAGTATGTCATCTTTCTCTTACTGATAATGAGGACAATCCTTATTGTCTTCAAGACCAGCTAATGGTATTTGTGCACCCTTGCAAAGATTCTTCTGGTAGTTCTCCCTGATCGTCCATGTCAGACAATTCAATGCACCTCCATGTTCCTTAATGAACTCACGCATCTGCACCTGATAGATATGACCATTGTATTCAGGGAATAACTCCTTGTATTGCTTCAAGGCTTCTGCGTCCGTGATGGTATTGCCTATGCCAGGAATGATGATAAAGTCTTGCGTCTGTAGGCAGTTGATATAAGCCCAGCTCAAATCGTCATATTCACTAATCTCCAGTTCGATAACATCAAAATGTTCACTGAGAGCATCGTACATCTGTTCTGCAATTTCCTCGTCATACAATTCAAGGTTAACCAAGACTTTGGGTCGTCCCAACGTATTGTAGCCAACGTATCTAACGATACCATCTGTATGTCCGAAAGTGTCTTCCATGTCCCAAGGGAGCCATACAATAATCAGATTGGGTTCCAGAAATGCGTCTTTGAAAAGCTTTTCTATCTGCTTTTTACAGAGTCGTGGATTCTCAGCTAACACCTTTTCGGTCATAACGACGAATGCCGTTTCATCCAGACAGTCATATCTTATACAGAACACCAAGTTGCCACCATCAAGTATTATAGGTAGGTTTACTATCTTGTATTCTTGCGCGAAAGGACAATGTTTAATTACCTTGTCCACGTCTGTTATATATTTCTTCTTGTCTTGAAGGTAGTCAGGGTAAAAAATGAACTTAACGAACACATCTTCATCCACCTGTACAGGCATGAAATCTCTTACCCAATAGTCTTTTGTGTGGCATACAGCACCATAGCCCTTGTGGTAATTCCACATAATATCGCTAAGTTGTTTGTACAACTCTGGATAATGTGAAATGAACAGACTTGAGAAAATCACATTGGTCTTATCTTTTTCTGGAATAATCATATTGTTTTTTATTAAAATTAAATATGATGATTCGTCGACTAATCACGGTGCAAAGGTACTTCCCGTTGCCTCTCAAAAACAAAATTTTTTCGTTAAATCGGGTTAAGATTTTCTGAGTATTTATTTACTGATTATCAATATATTATATTATGTTTTTATTGTATTTTATTGTTGCTTTTTAGAACCTTGGGAGTCAGATGGTTGAGAGATTCAAGAGTCATCTGTTTAAATCAAAGTTTGCCAAATATAATTTGTTGAAAATTAGGGGTGGGCGCGCTGAACACGCGTGTCTTTGTGGTTGGAGTTGTGAAGTTTGGCCCCCTTTAATTTACGTATAGTGCAGTGTCAAGGTGTGTCCTCAAACAACGATTGCTGTCCGGTGGAAGTTTGGCTGAGACAAACAAAACTTTACCGAACAGCAATGAACTTCAAAAGACATATACCGAACAGCAATGAACTTCAAAAGACTCATATACCGGATTGCGACGAAATCCAAAAGAAACCGCTCGCACCAAAACGGTACGAGCGGGTTTTCATGAAGGGTGGGGAAGGGAAGAAGTCTTAGGGGTTTGGATTTCCGAAGCCTTTCCCAAAAATCTTGTGGCGGTGTATCATAATAGCCAATCTGCTTCGTTGCTATCGGATTCGGGCTTGGTCATGTATTTCAGTACACTCCCTGCGCCCTCATTCTCAGCGCCTTGCATCTTAGCCATTCTGACGCACCTTCAAGGCGGTGTATCCAAAATGTGCATTATGACACAGCGCCTTGTTTTTTCAGTCGGTGATGAGGTTGTTGCCCGTCATCTCCTTCGGCTGCGGCAGTCCCATGATGTGGAGAATGGAGGGTGCCACGTCGGCGAGGACGCCGTCCTTCACCTTGGCGTTTTTGTTCGCGGTGACATAGATGAAGGGCACGGGGTTGAGTGAGTGGGCGGTGTTCGGCGTTCCGTCGGGGTTCACCGCATTGTCGGCGTTGCCGTGGTCGGCGATGATGATGGTCTCATAGCCTGTGGCGTTGGCTGCGGTGACGACTTCTTCGACACACTTGTCCACTGCTGCGACCGCCTTCTCAATGGCTTCATAGACTCCGGTGTGACCGACCATGTCGCCGTTGGCAAAGTTCACGACGATGAAGTCATATTTGTCCTCTTTGATGGCTGCAACGAGTTTGTCTTTCACTTCAAAGGCGGACATTTCGGGCTGGAGATCGTAGGTAGCGACCTTGGGTGATGCCACGAGGATTCGGTCTTCGCCTTCGTAGGGTGCTTCGCGTCCTCCGTTGAAGAAGAAGGTGACGTGGGCGTATTTCTCCGTCTCAGCAGTGTGGAGTTGTTTGAGACCTTTTGAGGAGAGATACTCGCCGAGCGTGTTGTCCACGTTTTCTTTCGGGAAGAGGATGTGTACTCCGGTGAAGGAAGCATCGTAGGGCGTCATGCAGCAGTAGTGCAGCCCCGGGATGGTGGTCATGCCTTCTTCCGGCATGTCTTGCTGGGTGAGCACCACGGTGAGCTCTTTGGCACGGTCATTTCGATAGTTGAAGAAAATGACGGCGTCTCCTTCGCCGATGCGTCCGTCCACGTTGGCATTGACGAGCGGCTCCATGAATTCGTCGGTGTTTTTGTGGTCCTCGCTGTCAGAGTCATAGCATCCTTGCACGCCTTCCACCATGTCAGCGACTTCCTTTCCCTTTCCGTGGACGAGTTGATCGTAGGCAATCTTGACTCTGTTCCATCGTTTGTCGCGGTCCATGGCGTAGAATCGTCCAATGATGGAGGCGATGTGTGCGCCGTTCTCGTCACAGACTTTTTGGAGGTCAGCGATGAATCCTTTTCCGCTTTTCGGGTCGGTGTCGCGGCCGTCCATGAAACAGTGTACGAAGGTGTTGTCAGCAATGCCATATTCCTTTGCAATCTCCACGAGTTTGAAGAGATGGTCCAAGGAAGAGTGTACGCCGCCGGTGGAGGTGAGTCCCATGAGGTGGAGTTTTTTGCCGTTTTGTTTGGCGTAGGTGTAGGCAGCGACGATTTCGGGGTTCGTGAGGATGGAGCCGTCGGCGCAGGCGCGGTTGATTTTGACGAGGTCTTGATAGACGATGCGTCCGGCACCGATGTTGAGGTGACCGACTTCCGAGTTTCCCATCTGACCGTCGGGGAGTCCGACGTTTTCGCCGCAGGCGAGGAGTTGAGAGTTGGGATATTCGGCTTCAAGCTTGTCCATGAACGGAGTGGGAGTCTCAAAGATGACATCGCTGTGGGAATGATTGCCGATTCCCCAGCCGTCAAGTATCATGAGAAGTGCTTTCATTTTTCTAATACTGTGTTTTGTGTTGAAACGATATATATATTAATGTGTAAACTCAACGCTTTTTCATTCTTGTCCGGCGGCAGCCTCTTTGACTGCTTTCATCTTTTCAATGATTTCAGCGGCTTCCTGTTTCAGTCGCTCAATCTTCTTTTCAATGTCAGCCACGATGGAGTTTCCTTTTTTGGAAGAGGAGCGGAAGAAGGTGAGGTTGGTCTCGTAGTTCTTGACTTCCTGCTTCTTAGCCTCGAGTGCGTTTTGCAGACGTGTGAGTTCGCGTGCAAGTTCAGAGCCTTCTTTCTCGGCAGCCTTCTTGCGGAAGGAATCCATGCGGCGTCGTCCGGCAGTCTCGTGGAGCGCATCGTAGATTTTGTCGCAGAGTTCGCGATAGCGGCGGTACATTTTCTCCTTCTTGTTGTAGGGGACGTGACCGATTTCACTCCAGCGTGCTTGTAAGTCGCGCACGGCTTGCAGTTGGTTTTCGACGGGTTCTTCTGCGATTTGTGCGAGTTCGGAGATGACGGCTTTTTTCAGTTCAAGGTTGGCTTCTTCTTCCTTGCGTTGTCCGGCAGTGGCTTCGTTCTTTTTCTCGAAGAAGAAGTTACAAGCCTCGTTGAAACGTTTCCAGATGTTGTCGGAGACTTTGTGAGCCACGGGACCGATGGTTTTCCATTCCTTCTGGAGTTCCACAAACTTTGCGGTGGTGGCACCCCAGTCTGTGCTCTCCTTCAGTGCTTCCGCTTTTTCGATGAGTGCGGTTTTGGCAGCGAGGTTGGCGGCGAGTTTCTCTCGGTTTGCTTTGAACCAGGCAGTTTTTGCTTGGAAGAAGCGGTCGCAGGCAGTGCGGAAGCGTTCGAAAATCTCCGCGTTCACTTTTCGAGGAGTGAAGCCGATGGTTTTCCATTCGCTCTGCAAGTCCATGACTTCGCGTGTTCCCTGTTCCCAAGCGGCGTGATTGCTGTAGGCTTCCAAGTCAATGGCTTCAGCCTTTTCGCAGAGTGCGGTCTTGAGACGCAGGTTTTCTTCTTCGCGTGCTTTCAGGTTTTCAAAGTGTTCTTGGTGACGTTTGTTCACCACGGTGGAAGCTTCTTTGAAGCGTTTCCAGATTTCTTCTCTCAGTTCTTTGGAAACGGGACCTGTCTCACGGAACTCCTGATGAAGTTTTTGGAGTTGGTGGAAGGCAGAGATGACGTCCTCCGTGTCAGCGAGTTTCTCGGCGGCTTCGCAGAGGTGGGTTTTGATTTCAAGGTTCTTTTTGAAATCATAGGCTCTCATCTCGTGGTTGAGGTGGAGCTGGTCGTAGAACTGTTCGACGTAGAGTTGATAGTTCTTCCAAAGTTCGGTGGCGTTTTCAGCCGGCACGACTTTGATTTCTTTCCATTCGTTTCGGAGGTTGCTGAACTCTTCAAAGCCTTTGTCGGCTGCTTCGGGTGAAGCGGCGAGTTCTTTCAGACGCTCAATGATTTGCTGTTTGCGTTCCAGATTCTTTTGTTTTTCAGCTTCCAGTTCGCGTGCGGCTTGGTTTCGCATTTCTCGGATGAGCGCATATTGCGCCTTGAAGTCCTCTTCGGTGGGGTCTGCGGGCGGCATGAAAGCTTCGGCTTCGCCTCCGCCTTCGAGGAATGCTTCGCGAGCGGCGAGCACTTCGGCGTTGTGGTAGCGATAGTAGAGCATTTTCAAGCGTTCCAACTCTTGGCGCTCCACGTTTTCTTTATCATAGACAATGTTTTTCAGTCTTTCGATGACTTCTTGTTTGTTGGCAGGAAGCGGGGCGGAGGCATCGGCACCTTCTCCCATTTCTTCAGCTTCTTCGGCGCCTTCCGCTTCGAGAGTGGCGGGAGCGTCTTCAGCCGGTGCTGCTTCTTCAGCAGTTTCGGGTGTGGCGGCTTCGCATTTCACTTCTTCAGCCGGTGCTGCCTCTTTTTCGGGCACTTCTTCAGCGGAAGTTTCTTTTACTTCCGGTTCGGGTGCGCTGGTTTCGGGTGCTTCGGCAGCAACGGCATTTTCCAACTTTTCTTCTGCTTCTGCGGGGGCAGGCGCAGCTTCGGGGGCAGAGGCTGTTGCGTCTGCCGCTCCGGCGAGGTTCTTGATTTCGTCCATAACAGGTTTTTGGATGAGGGTCTATGTCATTTTCTCTCCCGAAGAGTTTTTTGGGACCTATAAATTATGGAATAAGGAGCGCTCAAAAGAAAGTTTATGTTTTGGTTAGTTTCTTCGCGCGCCCTTTTGTCAGTCTCGTCAGTCACATAGTTCGCTATGCTCCTTCCTTTAGTGACAAAGGTGCATCTTTAAGAAAACTCCACTCCAGCTAATTTATAGAATCCCTCTTTTGGGGAGAGATGACGCACTTTAAATCACGCAAATGAAGTGCTTTTAAGAAAAATGACCAAGTTTTCGGGGCGAAAACTTAGTCATTCCGTATGTTTTTGCTGATTTGAGTCGTGTTTTGGGGTCTTCTTTCTTGAAAAAGCGCTGTCAAATCCAGGTTTTCCATCGGAAGACGCCATAGAAGAGTCCGGTGACTATGACGGAGAGCACAATCACCACGGGGAAGCCCCACCAAGAGGATTCCATGCCGTTGATGAGATTCATTCCGAAGATGCTCGCGATGAGTGTGGGGAACATGAGGATGATGGAAACGCTCGTCATTTGTTTCATGACACCCGCCATGTTGTTGTTGATGATGCTGGCGTAGGTTTCCATTGTGGAGTCAAGGATGTTGGCGTAGATGTTGGTGGTCTCTCTTGCCTGGTTCATCTCAATCGTGACGTCTTCGATGAGGTCGGCGTCCAGTTCATCGACGGGCAGTTTGAACTTCAGTTTGGAAAGCAGGGTTTCGTTGCCGCGGATGGAGGTGATGAAATAGGTCAGGCTGTCTTGCAGACGTGAGAGTCCGATGAGGTCTTCGTTGTCGATTTGTCGGTCGAGGTTCCTTTTTGCCTCTTCAATCAAGACGTTGATTTGTTTCAGGCGTTTCAGATACCACACTGCAGAGGAAAGGAAGAGTCGGAAGACGAGGTCCACGGAGTCGGTGAATCCTTGGTTTCGCTTTTGCTGATAGGAGACGAAGTCAATCATCATGTTCGTCTCGTAGTTGCAGACTGTGATGCAAACCCCTTTGTTGAGAATGATGCCCATCGGGATGGTGGTGTGGGGCGTACGGCTGGCGACTTCTTTAACATAGGGGATGCGAAGGATGATGAGCGACCACCCCTCGTCGTATTCGTAGCGGGAGCGTTCGTCTTTGTCTCGGATGTCGTCAAGGAAGTAGTCCGGCACTTTGAGCTCTTCCAGCAGGAACTTTTCGTCCTCCGGAGTGGGACATGTGACTTGCACCCAGCAATCTGGCTGCCAGGTTTCGAGTGTTCTCAAAGATTTGTTGTAACTCCAGTAGGTGCGCATCGAACCGAATCTTTTTTGAGTGCGTTCTGAGCGTTCAATTTGGCTTCTCCGAGGGGGAGATGTCTTGAAACCGCGGCAAAAGTACAAATATTTTCTTCTTTTTGCTTTTTGCCGCTCCGTTTTTCTCTCTTGCCGCTTTGTTTTTCTCTCTTTCCCTGCTTTGTTTTTCTCTCTTGCCGCTTTGTTCTTCTCTCTGCGGGAGTAGGCACAGTCATTCAAGTGTGCCTAATGTTTTCGGATGGAGCCATGTTTTGGGCTTATTCCATAAAAAGCGGAAGGTCCGCGCATCCCTGCGAAGACCTTCCAAACAGATGTATAGAGAGAGAACAATGTGTCTTTTTTGTCAGTAGAAAGATTTCTATTTATAAAATGAGTGTGTGATTCATTCTTGAGTGCATGGTTTCTCAGAAGTATCTGCCGCCTCCCATGCCTCCGCCCATCGGCGGTCCCATAGGTCTTGCCGGCATTCCACCGGGACCCTGCATGTTGGGAGGTCCCATTCGTACTCCTTCTTTCTCGCCGGATTTGTTGCCGGCGGAGCCGTTGAAGATGTTGAGTTTGTAGATGAAGTGCACCATGAAGTAGGAGTTGATGGCGTTGCTCCAAGTATCGGTTCTCTGCGTGGCGGTCAGCGTTCTGCTCACGTTGCTCTGACGGTGGAGAATGTCATAGAACTGAATGCTGATGGTGGCAGCCTTTTTCTTGAGGAAAGACTGAGCAATCTGGGCGTTCCAAACCAGTTCGTTGGTGTTCATGGACTGGTCGGAGTAGCCGCGACGTGACGTCATGCGGATGTCGGTTGAGATGCTCATGCCCCAGGGCAGGTTCACGTTGGTCGAAGCGCCGTAGGCAAAGTTCCACGTGTCCATGTTGGCGTTTTCCTGGATGGTGGCGCGGGCGTGTTGGTAGTTGAGGCGACCGAGCAGACTGACGTCGAACCAAGTGGCGCGATAGGTCAGGTTCAAGTTCTCGTCGAAGCCGAGTGTGCGAGTGGTGTTCTTTTCAGAGGCTGCGCTGGCAGCGTTGAAGAGTCGGTTGTAGTAGTTGTAGGAACCTTCTTCGTTTTCAGGCCCGCTCACGGCTGCTTCTTTCAGAATCATGTTCACGGGGGTGGGTGTGGGCGTTGCGGAAGCGGTCTTCGTGGAAATGTAGCCCACGGAGTTGTCATATCTGAATGCCAGGAAGTTGTTGATGTTGAACAGTTTCTTGGCGCCGAGTGCAGAGTTGAACATGAACATGGCTCGGGCGTTCCAGTTGCCGTTGATGTTCTCGGGGCGAACGTAGCGCACACCGGTTGCGGGGTCATAGACCATGTTGTTAGACACGGAGTTGATGGTCTGTGTTGCGTGCATGCCTGCCATGATGGTGCGTTGGCGAGTGGGGTTGTAGCCGTTGTAGCGCACAAAGAGGTTGTTGTTCCAAGAAGGTTTCAGCCCCGGGTTACCCATGGAGATGTTCAGCGGGTCGGAGTCATCGACCACGGCGAGGAGGTCAGTCATGGAAGGCTGAGAAGCGGAGCCGCGATAGTTGATGTCAAGGTTCGCTGTCTTTGAGAATTTATAGCGGAAGCGCACTTGCGGTGAAACCATGAAGACGTCGCGAGTGATGAGCGTGTCAATGTGCTGACCGGGGCGGTTGTAGCGCATCTTTGTCTTCTCAGGATTGAAATCCACGCCGGCGTTGAAGCGGATTTTCTCGGAATTGTAGCGCACGCCTGCCGTGGCTGTGTGCTCAAAGTATTTATAGGTAGCATACTGAGAGTTGTTCAGGTCGCGAACATAATTCAGCAAGTCGTTTCGTGTGGGCAGCGTTCCGATGGGATAGCTGTTGGTGGAGCCAAAGCCGGCGAGTTCTTCTTCCAGTTCGGGGTCTTCAGCGAAGAGGTCTGCATGTTCCTGGCGGAAAGCGTCGGAGGCAAGTTCGTTGAGATTGTAGCGCGAGCGGTTTGAGTCTGTGTATTTGTAGCTGTACTGATAGCGCAGTTCCCCGTACCAGTTCTTTCCGAGGGGTTCAACATATCCCAGGCGGGTGCTAAGGTTCCAGTTCTTGCCCGGCGTGTTACTATATTGATTCAGGAAGGAGGAAGGTTTGCCCGTTGATTCGTTGAAATTGATGCTGGAAATGGAAAACGATTCAGATTCGCTCTTGCCCCAGCCGGCGCGTGCTCTCAAAGAGACGTTACGACCTTTGGAGTTCAGTTTGCGCACGATGTTGAGTGTTCCGCTGAGGCTGTGATTTTCGCTTTCGCCGAGTGACTGACGCTCGTTGGTGTTCACGAGGAGTGCGTAGAGTTCGGGATTGTTCTGAATGACATTTTCTCTGAAGATTTCTTCAAGCGGGTCGCCCGTGGTTTTCGTGTAGGGGTCATCGCTGAACGTCGCAGAACTGTTGTTGCCGTTGTTGCGGCTCTTGGAGTAGGTATAGGAGGGACGGAACGTGATGGTCGTCATCGTGTCGGGATTCCATTGCAGACGGAATGCTGAGTACACGTTGGTTCTCGCGCTGGAGCTAAAATTGCGGCTGTTGGAGAACGAGCTGGTGCTGCCCGAGGTCAGGAAGGTTTCCGAGTTGGAAGTGGAAATGAGGTCGTTGTCCGAGTGATTGTAGCGCACGTTTCCGCCCACTTCGATGTGTCCGTTTTCCTTTTTTGTTTTTTTGCTTTCCCAAGAGAAATCAAGTCCTGCGTTCTTGGTAGCGGTCAGTCCGCCTTGTCCACGTCCGAAGCCTCTCGGACCTCCGAAACCCTGGTCGTTTGTGTTGTTGGCAGCGCCGAAGACGGTGACGCGGGTGCGATCCGTGAAGCGGGTGGCAAAGATACGACCGGAGTAGCGGTCTTTGTTACCATAAGCCAAATCCACGTTCGTAATCCATGACTCATTCAGCTCGCGCTTTGTTGTGATGTCGAGCACTGTGGTCTCTTCGCCGTCGTCGATGCCGGTCTGTTCGGCGTAGTCACTCTTCTTGTCATACGCCTTAATCTTATTCACCAAATCCGTCGGCAGGTTCTTCATGGCAGTCTGCGTGTCGCCTTTGAAGAAGTCTTTGCCGTTGATGAGGAACTCGGTGACGGTTTTTCCGTTCCACTTGATGGTTCCGTCGTCGTCCACCTCCACACCCGGCAGTTGTTTGACGAGTGATTCAAGGGTGGAACCTTCCGGCACTCTGTAGGCAGAGGCGTTGAACATCGTCGTGTCGTCTTTCTGCTCCACTTTGGCTGCAACGGCAGAAACGGTGGCACCCTTCAGAATGTTGTCAGAACTTTTCATGACAATGGTGCCGAGACCGACGGAGTCATTTTCAGCAGTCAGTTCCACCGCTTTGACGACCGGAGTGAAGCCCACGAAGGAAAGTTTCACGAGATATTTTCCAGCCTCGCGAGCTTTGATGGTGAATTTTCCGTTTTCGTCGGTGGTGACGGCACTGATTCCCGTGCTGTCCGGACGGAGGAGTGCCACACTGGCAAATTCGACTGCTGCGTTTGTCTTCTCTTCTTGGGCTGTGCCGGTGATGAGAAAGCGCTGCGCTTGCATGAGGGAGAAGTTTCCGCACAGAAGAAGCAGAATGAGTGCGAAACGTTGCAAGCGGAAGAGTGAAGTGCTCATGTACATTTAATATAAAAGGAGTAAATAGATATTCGGGAAGGCGGAGGGTTGCGTGTAGTTGCCAAAGTCTTTGACGGTGTTGCCGGCGAGTTCGGCATCGTTTTCCCGTTTTTTCATCTATTTTGATGCAAATGTCCGACAAAGGTTTAACATGACCATCATCTTTGTGTGATTTTATTGATAAACTTGCTGATTTTGCCCACGAACGGCTTCTCTACGCCTCGGTTCACTCGCTTTTCCAGTGAAACTTTCCGGCAGTCTCTGACTTTGTTTTGACGGTTATCTGCGGTTCAATCTTCATACTTTTAGCGGCAGCCACAAAATATTTTGCTGCAGGCGGTGAGTATCTTTGGTTTTATTGCTACCTTCGCCATGTCTCTTTTGAACAAGACTTTAGGCGTGTTCTATAAGCGAGCACCTGCTTTCTAGTCTCAAATAGCAACCATACCCTTGCGGATAAACGACCATGATGAAGTTAGCAGAACGAATCAACCGCATCGAGATTTCAAGTTTGTGGAGCGGACACAAGCACATTGTTTGGAACTTACGTCCCGACGTGAACGTCCTGAGCGGACGAAACGGGGAAGGCAAATCCACCATTCTCAACAAACTCATTCACCACCTGCGTTCGCTGCCCACCACCGGCGAACTTTCCGCCGTCACGCATTTCGGTGTGAAGGTGGAGTTCAGCCCGTGTGACGCCACCGGCATTCGCTATGACGTGTTGCGGAGTTTTGACCGCAAGATGGTGGTGACCGGCTCAGAAGGGGTGAGTGGCGACGCACGCATCGTGACGGAGCTGGACTGGCAACTCTATTTGGTGCAGCGGAGATATTTGGACTATCAGGTCAATATTGGTAACCGCATGATTGCTTTGCTCACCAGCGGCGACCCCGAAGGGAAGGAGAAAGCCACGGAGGCGGCTAATCTCAAAAATCGTTTCTTGGACATGGTGGATTCTCTCTTCGCCGAAACCGGCAAGAAGATTGACCGACAGAGCAACGAACTTTCCTTCATTCAATATGGCGAACCGCTCTCGCCCTACCTCCTCTCCAGCGGCGAAAAACAAATGTTGCTCATCCTGCTCACCGTCTTGACAGAAGATCTGCAACCCTACATCATCTTCATGGATGAACCCGAGGCGAGCCTTCATTTCGAGTGGCAGCAGAAACTCATCACTCTTATTCGCGAACTGAATCCCAATGCGCAACTCGTGCTGACGACCCACTCTCCGGCTCTCATCATGGACGGTTGGGAAGATGCCGTGACGGAGGTGAGCGAGATTACGGTGTAAAGAAGAGGGGAAGCGACGCCGGCTGTGAATAGCAGGGTAGGGGGAAGGCGTAAAGTTTTTACTTTCCTTTTGCCCAATAAGTTGAAAATGAATCCGTTTCTTTAGCACCACAGATATGAAACAACTGGTTCGAAATGCAGATTCCCGTTATGTTGAGGCGATGAATCGTCTCAGCGGAAAGAACGGGCGTCAGCGTGTGGTGGCGTATGTGGAAAGTTATGAGGACATTTTTTTCTGGAGCACCCTGTTGCGCACGTTGGAGACACCGTCGCGCTATTTTGAGGTGATGCTCCCTTCGCGCACCACGTTGTCAAAGGGGAAGAAGATTGCGCTATCCAATTCGCTCGGGGCGCGTTTGGGCAGTTGCATGATTGCCTGTGTCGATGCGGACTATGACTATTTGCTGCAAGGCGTCACGCCTTTGTCGGAAGCGGTGTGCAAGAACCCTTATATCTTTCACACCTACGCCTACGCCATCGAGAACTTTCAATGCTACGCCCCGGCGCTCCATAATGTCTGCGTGATGACGACGCTCAACGACCGCAGCATTTTTGACTTTGAGACTTTTCTTGCCCAATATTCCTCCGTCATTTACCCTCTTTTCATCTGGAACGTTTGGTGCTATCGTTTTGGAGAATACAAGAATTTCTCCATGCTTGACTTCTATCACTTCGTGCGGCTTGAGCAGGTGGATCTTCGGCATCCCGAGCGCACGCTGGATTCTCTCCGCCATTTGGTCAATGCAAAAATGGCGCGTTTGCAGAAGACCTTTCCTGCGGCAAAGAAAACTTACAAGCCGTTGCGCGAAGAACTTCAAACGTTGGGCGTCACCCCCGAAACGACCTATCTTTTCATGCGTGGCCACGACCTATTCGACGGTGTCGTGGTACCGCTTCTGAACAGTGTTTGCGAGGTGCTCCACAGGGAGCGGGAGCGAGAAATCAGACGTCTCGCCAATCATCAGGTGCAAATGCAGAACGAACTCGCCGCCTATCAGCACGCTGTTTCTACCGTCGAAGAAATGCTTCGGAGACACACGAACTATGTTTCCGCACCGCTCTATCAACGCATCATCGATGATGTCGCCCGACTTTTGGACCGCATTGACCACGGCAACGCACCGGCGGTGCCACAGCGTCAGGATTTCTTCTTGGGCAAATCGACTCCGGAGCAGCCCGGCAGCCAGAGTCCGGCAAAGGTCAGTGTGCCGTTGAGCAAGAGTAATTCATAGCCGAAAGTGTAGTTCCACAGACGCGGCGCAAGAAAGTCCAGTGCGCCGCAGATGGCAGGTGCGGCGAGACACGCCAGCCACACTTTTCTCCCTCCACATTTTCTGCGGGTGAACAACCCGAACGCGAAGAGTCCGAGCAAGGGACCGTAGGTGTAGGACGCCATCACGTAGATGGTGTTCAAAATGTTGTCGCCGCCCGCCAGCCGTAGGGCGATGAGGCAGACCATGAAGACCGGAATCAGTGCCAAGTGAATGCGTCGTCTTTTTCGCTCCGCTTCAGCGTCCGGAACTTGGTCGGTGTGGAGCAGGTCGATGCAGATGGTGGTGGTCAGCGCCGTCAGTGCTGAGTCCGCGCTGGAGAAAGCGGCAGCCACGATGCCAATCGTGAAGGGAATGACCACCCATTCTCCCAGGCAGCCGCTCTGCACGAGTGTCGGCAGGAGACGGTCGCCGGAGGCGGCAATGCCCTGTTGTGCACAGAGCGTGTAGAGCACGATGCCCAAAATGAGGAACAGTGCGTTGACCGGAAGGAAGCAGAGCCCGTAGCCCATCATGTTCTTCTGTGCGTCTTTCAGCGTGCGGCAGGTGAGGTTCTTTTGCATCATGTCCTGGTCCAGTCCCGTCATGACCACGACGATGAACGCGCCGCTGATGAACTGTCGCCAGAAAGCTTGTCGGCTTGAAGCATCCCATTCCCACACTCTTCCCATGTCACTTTCTTTCACGAGATTCATCAATCCCGGGAAGTCAAGGCGGAGCTGCTCCATGGCAGCGAACAGAATGCCCACCGCAGCCAGCAGAAGGCAGAGCGTTTGCAGGGCATCGGTGCGAACGATGGTCATGATGCCGCTTCGGCGGGTGTAGAGCCAGATGAGTGCCAGCACCGTGCCGGCAGTCAGGGCGAATGCCGCGACGCCCTCAAGGTGAAGCAGCGGTGTCACGACAAACATTTCCAGTACGACACAGATGATGTAGAGGCGTGCCGCAGCGCCGAGGATTTTGCTCACGATGAAGAACGTGCTGCCCGTGTGGTGTGTCGTGCGGTCGAAACGCATCCCGAGCCAGGAGTAGATGCTCGTCAGTTTGAGGCGATAGTAGAGTGGCAGCAGAAGGAAAGCCACAATTGCATAGCCCGGAATAAATCCCAAGCACATCTGCAGATAGGTCATTCCTGTTGCGCCCGCCCATCCCGGCACGCTGATGAACGTCACGCCGCTGATGCTGGCGCCAATCATACCGAACGCCACGAGCCACCATGGCGAACTCCGCTTCGCATTGAAAAACGCGTCGTTTCCGGTGCCCCCACGGCGGGAGGTGTGGCGGGAGATGAGAAGGAGAATGAAAAAGTAAACCAGCAGAGTGGCAGGCATTCCGAAAGTCAGCATATATATAAATAGTGAGGAGTGAGGAGTGAGTAGTGGCGTGCAGTCAAAACGTATTCACGTAGCAAACGTATTTCCGAGCGGCGCAAAAACTTGCGGCATATTTCTTCAAAACCAATCAGCGGAAGCTGAGCGAGAAGAAACGAATCCTTTTCACGCAGCGCGGGACTGCGTCGTTTTCAAGACACAGTCCCGCGGGTGTGGTGGGTTCGCTCAGGAGAGGGGCGCGGTGTTGAACTCTTTGAGACCGCAGACCTCAGGAGCGGAGGCGTGCATCACGGCACGAGAACCTTCTGACCGTTGAGGACATAGACTCCGGCGGGAAGGTGAACCGTTTTGTTGCCTTGGAGACGTTGGTTGAGTACGAGGCGACCGGTAGCGTCGTGGAGTTGCACCTGAGTGGCGTCGGGCACCACGATGGTGAGTCTGCCGGGGGCGGCGAAGAAGTCAAGGCGAAGTTTCTTGCTGACAGTGCCAATGCCCGTTTGGTGGATTTGTCCTTCTTTCTGATAGACACGTACCCAGTCAAAGAGGGTTTCGTAGGCGAAGTTGGTGTCGGCGTTGGCAGCCCAACTTCCGTTGCCCACACTCTGATTGAGGATGATGTAGAAGGGAGCGTCGAAGGGCCACTGACCTTTGGAGAGTGCGTCGGCGTTGTTCTTCAGTTTGGCGTAGGAGAAGACTTTCTCGCCATCCACATACCATGAGAGGAGGTCTTCCTCCCATTCGAGTCCGAAGGTGTGGTAGTAGCCATTGGTGACACCGGATTTAGTGCCGCCCTTGGTCGGGTTGTTGGAGTTGCCCAATCCTCCGTCGCCGGCACCGTTCGCCCAACCGGAGTGGATGGTGTGGAAGGAGGTGTTTTGTGCGTCGATTTGTTCCCAGATGTCAATCTCTCCGGCGTAGGGCCAGCCCTTTGAGTTGTCCTGCGGCATCATCCAGAAAGCGGGGAAGTTGCCGGTGTGGGGCAGGGTGAGGAGACGTCCTTCCACCTTGCCGTAGGTCCAGCTGAAGAGGTTGGAGGAGTTGATGGCACCGGAAATCATGGCGACATTTCCTTCCGCTTCTGCCATGGCGGCGGGAGTGGCGATGCAGCGTGCGACGAACTTGCCGTCTTGGATGTAGCCGGTGGCAGCTTTTCCGTCTTCACTCTGTGCGATGAATCGTTTCCAAGTGGGGTTGGCGCGACTGTCGCGACGCCATTTGGCGGCGTCGGGCTGTGTGCCGTCTTCGCCGTCGAATTCATCGAACCACACGAGCTGATAGTCGGGGTTGGAAGGTTCAAAGTCTGCGGAGATGCGGATGTCGCCGTC
This sequence comes from Prevotellamassilia timonensis, assembly GCF_021531665.1. GTDB lineage: Bacteria > Bacteroidota > Bacteroidia > Bacteroidales > Bacteroidaceae > Alloprevotella. Next base: position 5,509 of record NZ_JADYUH010000004.1, on the reverse strand, counting down.
AATGCTGTCGGCGGGGATGGTGATGGAGGCATCGGCTGCTACGGCATATTCACTCCATTGGCGGTTGCCGTTGTAGTATTGCTTGCCGTCAAGGTTGTGGCCGTGGCGAATGATGACCTGTTCGGCGGCATAGCCGTCAGCAGCAGCAATGGGGCGTACGGTCAGAGCCTGTCCGAAGGGGACGGTCTTGGGAAGACCTGCCACGCCGTTGCCGACCACGGAACCGTTGGAAGTGAGCACTTCGAGTTTGCCCTCGCCGTCATAGACGTTGAGCATGAAGTCCACGACGTAGCCTGCATTTTCATTAATCTTGTTGCTGCCGTTCTCTGACCACTGTCCGGCGGGGTCGATGTTGTTCCAGTCAATTTTGAAGCGTGCGCGATAGACACCGGGCTGCATGTCTGCGGGGAGTGTGAACTGAGGCACTGCATTCACGGGCACATTTCCCGGAGCGCTGATGGCTTCTCCGAGGCTGTTCTTGTTGTTGTAGCAGGAGTATGCCATGAGTTCGCTTGCTGCGGTGGGAATGCCATTGTCGCCGAGGAGGCAGTCAAAGACGCCGTCGTGGTTGCGGTCGATGTAGAAGTAGGTGTGCATGGCACGTCCGGTGTAGTTCACCGCGATGTTGATGTTTTCACCGGCGATGACGCCTTTGGTTTGGTCCGTGAGGTTGCGAAACACGTAGTTTGTACCGGTGAGGGTGAAAACTTTCTCGCCGCTTTGTGCACCGGTGACGGTGAAGCTGTTGAGGTTTCTGTCGTTTCGTGTGATTTTGAGGTCTTCGGCGAAGTTGAGGGCATAGCCGTGTGCTTCGTCGGAGGGGTCACGGTCCACGAAGACCGGAGTGATGCGCACGTCGCCGTCCATCCATTTGGCGGGAATGGTGTAGGTGAGGTCATCGTTGAACTGGATGGCGGGCACCACGACGTCTTCATACTGCGGGGTGGAGTGAACGAGTGAATCTTTGTCCAGATAGCCGTGGCGGATGGTGATTTGTTTGAGGAAGAATCCGTCGCCCGGTTTTGCCTTGATGGTGAAGGGTTTGCCGAAGTCGGCTTGCGTGTTGTCGAGTGCCACGCCGTTTGCATCGAGGATTTCACCGTTGGTTCCTTCCGCGTTTTGTCCGCGAGTGACGGTGACTTTGCTGCCGTGAACGTTCAAGCGAGTGTCCACGATGATACCGCCGTTCTTGAGAATCGTGTTGCCTTCCACCACGCTGCCGCCGGCGTCGAGGTCATCCCAATCGACTTTGTAGCGGATGCGATAGAAGCCCGGTGCGAGGTCGGCGGGGACGGTGAAGGAGGGAGGCGTCAGGGAGTTGGATTCTCCGGCGTTCTGTCCCTTGCTGTTCTTTCCGTTGTAGTAGGAATATGCCATGATGTCGCTCTCGTCCGTGGGCGTTCCGTTTTCGTTGATACCCATGTTGAAGCGTCCGTCCTGGTTGCGGTCGAGATAGACATAGGTGTGCATCCAGTTGGAGAAAGAGCTGGTGAGACCCGGTGTCACCACTTCGCCTGCCATGGCTTGGAGTTGGTCAGCTAATTTGGCGAAATAGAGTCTGCGGCTGCTTGCCTGGTTGGTGGTCACCTGCTGCACCACGCCTTTGGAATCGGTGAGTTTGACGGCAGAGGTGGAGCGGGTTTCGTGTGTGATGGTTGAACTTTCGTTGTAGTTATAGGGATAGTCTTCATACTGCACGCGGGGCAGGGAAGAGTTGCTGACTTCGATGTCGTCGATGTAGGCGACATAGTCTGCGTTGAGGTTGTGGGTGGATTCGCAGTCGGTGACGACGACGAAGCTGTGAATTTGCACGCCTTTTGCAGCGCTGATGGGGAAGACGGCGTCATACCATTTGTCTGTGCCAATGGCATTTGTGGAGATTTGGTTGAACTGCACGACTGTTTCCGGCTGGCTGGGACGATCCACGCGTTTGCCGAGTCCGATGAGCATGACGCGTCCTGTTTTGGGACGGTAGAGTTTGACGTGTGCATAGACCGTCTTCGGAGTGAGATCGAGGGGAGTGTTGAGTTCGATGCGTGCGCCGAAGGTGTTGCTGCCATAGCGTGAGCGCTGGAAGCCGAGCACTTTGTCGGAACTGTTGATGTCGCCGAGGAGGTCGTCGGAGACCTTGTAGGGGTTGTCCACGACGGCGACGTTGCCGGTGAGTGCTCCGGTTTGGAAGGGAGAGTTTTCCCAGGTGTCATAGACTCCGATGGACTTGTAGGAGTCGGCGGTCTCGAAGTCAATGCTGACGGTGGCTTGCGCGTTGGCTGTGAGCGGGAGCGCCAGTGCGGCGAGACCGAGAAGAGTATGTAGTTTCATGAGATTGACGTGTTAGAGGTTAGAAAACAGAAACGGTGTGCAGTGTGGGGCAAGCCTTGCTGTCGGTGATGTTGATTCTGACGTATTTTGCAGAGAAGCCGTCACCGTAGTTTGAGGTACTTCCGTTGAGCGGGATGATGCGCTTGTAGCCCACGGTGGTCATGGTGTTTGTGCCCTTCTTGGTCCAAGTGGTTCCGTCGGTGCTGATTTCGATTTCGAAGCCTTTGATTCGTTGTCCGAGGTGGATGTACTCTTGCAGAGCGACATAGTGAATGGTTTTCACTTCGGGCAGGGTGATGGTGAAGGAGGCTGTGTTGTTTTCGTCGGGAGCCGCCCAGTAGGTGGTGGAATCTCCGTCAATCATGTTGGAGGCGTTGTAGGTTCGTGTGGCACCGTTGCTGCGAGTGACGTTGGCAGTGATGGTGGTGCCTTCGAGGCGTGCGAAGTCTGTGCCGAGGCGTGCGCGGAGCATGTCGCCGAGTTTCTTCAGTTCGTCCACGTCAGCCTGCGGGAGACTTCCGCTCTTGTCGGGCGGGAAGTTGAGGATGAGAGTGGCGTTGCGTCCGACTGTTTCGAGATACATTTTGAAGAGCGTCTCGGCGGATTTCACGCTTTCTCCCTCGTGCCAGAACCATCCGGCAGTGGTGGCTTTTGCGTCGCTCTCGCCGGGGAACCATTGCCAAGCGTTTTCATCGCCGGAGGTGCCGTTGCCGTAGGACCAGCAGGTTTCGCCTGCCCAGCCGGCTTCGTTGCCAATCCAGCGTGCTTCGCCGCCTACGCCCCACATGATGATGTGCGGGCAAGCGTTGTGGATGGAGTCGCGGAGGTTGGGGATGTCATAGTAGCGTGTGGCGTTGTCGATGGTGCGGTTTTCATTGGCGCCGCCGTAGTAGCCGCTGGCGCCGGTGGCACCGTCGAACCACATTTCAAACTGGTCGTTGCCATATTTCGCAATTTCGGCACACTGCGGGAGGAAAACCTTCTCGGCATAGTCCGAAGTGTAGAAACCGTCGGCTCCTTTTGTGCCCCAGTAGGCAGAGTTGCGGTCCCAGGGAGAGATGTAGAAGCCATATTTCATGCCGAGGTCTTTGGCAGCGGCAGCGAAGTCTCGGGGGATGTTGGTGTTGCGTCCGAACTCGTTGCCTGAGTTTGTGACGTTGTGTGTGGTGGTGGCGGTGGGCCAGAGGCAGAAGCCGTCATGGTGTTTCACGACTGCGATGCCGCCGCGCATTCCTGCGGCTTTGATGGCTTCGAGCCATTGACGAGGGTTCGGTGCTGCGGTGGGTGCGAAGCGAGTTTCAGCTTCGTTGCCGTTGCCCCATTCCAGACCGGTGTAGGTGTTCATGCCGTAGTGGAAGAAACCGTAGAACTCGGTTTGGTTCCAAGCAATCTGTCGTGCGGTGGGAACGGGGAAGACGGGGCGCGGTTCGTTTTCCGGATTCGGAAGAACCTCGTTCGTCATCGTTAGCCCTTGCGCCATGACGGTGCCCGGCAATGCCATTGTCAAGGCGAGGGCAGAAGCGTAGAGGAAAAGTTTTTTCATAGTTTGGATTTTTAGATTATATGAGATTTCTATGAGTTAGACAATACTTATATATGTAGCCTTACTGGTTCACTCCGGATAGTTCAGGTTTTCTTCCGTTGCCTTCAGCAGGGTTTCTTCAAGGAATTTTCGGCTTTCGAGGCGCGCCATGGGCAGGTCGTGCAGCAGCCATGTGCCGCAGTCTTTTGCGGTGGCTCCCGGGATTTCTCCTTCAAAATCAGCGATGAAGGCGAAGGTGTCGCAGAGCAGTGGGAGAATGTCTCGCGGAGAGAGGTCGCCGCGCATGAGCAGATAGTTTCCCGTCAGACAACCCATGGGACCCCAATAGACGATGCGGTCTTTCCAGTCGGGGCGGTTGCGGAGATAGGTGGCGGCGAGGTGTTCGATGGTGTGAATTGCGCCTTGTCCCAGCACCGGCTCGCGGTTGGGGAGTTTCATTCGGATGTCAAAGGTCGTGATGGTCTCTTCGCCCACTTTGTCTTTGCGGGAGACATAGATACCGCGGTTCAGGCGGAGATGATCGATGGTGAAACTTGCAATCTTTTCCAAGGGTTGATGAATGGTGTTTGAGGGTCTTAGAACTGTTTGGGCGGGTGCCATCGTGGAGAGGTCAGAATTTGGAGACGGCTTCCAGAAGTGCTTTTGTCACGCTGAAGGAGCGGTCCGCCATGGTGTCCCAGAAGTTGAGATATTGGTCAAAGTGGTTCTCCACGCCCGGTGTGTCGCTGATGATGCGGAAACTCAGGAAGGGGATGTGGTAGAGGTGGCAGACCTGTGCCAGAGCCCCGCTTTCCATGTCAACTGCCAAAGCCTCGGGGAAACGTTGTTTGATGGTTTGCAGTGTTGCGGGGTCGGTGATGAACTGGTCGCCGCTGCAGATGAGTCCGCTGTGAATCTTCGTTTCCGGTGCGGACAGTTCCGTGGCAATTTGGAGGAGGCGAAGACTAGCGGGAAAGAAGAGCGGCAAACCCTGCACTTGTCCGGGTTTGTTTTCGGGACCACAGTCCACGTCATGATAAGCCACAGACTTTCCGACCACCACGTCCATCACACCGACCGTCGGGTCAATGCCGCCGGCGACGCCGGTGTTGATGATGGCGTTCAGTCGGTAGTTGTGGAGCAGCTCTGCCGCTCCGATGGCTGCGTTCACCTTTCCGATGCCGCTTTCCATCAGAACCACGTCACACGCCCCATATTTTCCCTCCACCACTCGGAACGGTCCGAGTTCCTTTTCTTTGGTGTTGGAAAGCAGTTGCACGAGTTGTTCGTGCTCTTTGTGCATGGCGTTGATGAAGGCAAAGGTCATGGTTGTTGGATGGGCTCGTTGAGAAAGTGCATCATTCTGCGCAGCAAAGATAGGAAATTATTTGAGTCTAATTTATGTTTGTTGCGCTTTGTGCTTGAAAATTTAATTATTATCGCAAGAAGTGTGGTCTTGGGATGAAGTGAAGGCAGTCCGGCAAGGCGCTTCGTCACTCCCGCGCGCCGACTTGATGGCGGCTTACAGCAAAAACTGTGCCAGAATGCTCTCAAAAAGGAACGCAGGAAAAAATATGAAATAGGCTCCGCGCGCGAGGCGCGCGTTTTCACCTTTCAAACCTATACGTTTTTCAAGGGTACATGCATTTCCTTCAAACCCTACAC